>CAZNBS010000037.1:0-7195 GCA_964570955.1 uncultured Burkholderiales bacterium
CTAAGCATTGGCGCCGCATGCTCGCATGATCGCGGCTCATCGCGTGCTCGCATCACCTCTGGGTGTAGTGCTTGTCCAGGACTTCAAAGATCGCTGGGCCGTAGAAATCCTTGCGACCGCTCTTCGGGTTACCCGGGTCCAAGAAGCGGGAGTGCGCGTATCGAGGGTCTCCAATCAGCGGTTTGCGTAGGCCGTGAAACTTCCCGTCGAGCTTGAAGTTCGCGTATCGCTCCATGCATTTGGCGCCGAGAGCCTTGTAGTCCCATGGATAGCGCTCCCGGACGTCCTGTTCAGTAAGAATAACCTTTACGGCGTCTGGATCGTTCGTAACCTGAACTTTCGACGCAGTCGCCAGCTTCGAGCGTTCAAACTTCACCTGGACTCGGACCGCGACCGAATACGGGGATCCTGCTTCGGGCTCCGTAGCGGCGAGGCTTTGTAAATACTTGATCAGCCGGTCCTCGCCCGCAGTTACCACCACCGAATCGATATCCCTTCCTCCGCTGATAAATGACAAAGGGAGGACCAGTGAAAGCGAGTCAGAGAAGTCGCGCGCGAACCATGCCTTAGTCAATATGATGAAATTCTTTACCGTGGCGCTGGCAACTTCGAGGACTTGCTTGGCAAGCAATGGGCTGGCGTTGATGTAGTGCGCAGCGTTATCTCGGATCGCCACCAAGGCGTCGAGATTTGCTTTGATCTCCGGGCTGAGCCGCGTAGACGCATCCTTGTCCAAGGCGAGCACGCAAGCCGGGAGGGAAACGGTGAGAGGACTTCCAGCTCGGTTGCGCTTGAGATAGAGTTTCTTCGAAGGTTTTCCCGTCTTTGTCCGGCGGGGCTCGTAAACGCGGATCACCTTCGGATCGTTAGCTCCACGTTTCAGCAGCTGCGCCTTGAGCAGGAGTTCCCAAGCGTTGATCGCGAGAAGCGCAAAGGTTTCCTCGCGATATCGGAATGACGGCTTGTTGTACACCTCGACCGCGGCGACGAGGGCAGCCTCGGCTTTCTCGACGAACTTTGCGGACAGGGGCGGACGCATGGCTCCGACTGCGATTCGGGCGCAATCACTATAGCGACCAAGCCAAGGGGCGCCACCCTTATTGGGTCCGGACCTATGTCTATTTCACACGCAATCCAAGCACGATGCCGGCGTGTACCTGACTTTCGCCAAGGGCCAGCCTGGGGACCGATTCTTCGAGGCGCTCGAGAGGCACCGGAAGAGACCGGCACGGCTCTGCGTGTGGACGTCGAGTGGAGCACCGATGACGGCAAGCACTACGTGATCACTCGGCAGTCGTTCCAGGGGGACCTGCTCAACGGGTCCCGCGTCGCGGTGCAGCAGTATCTCGCCGACTGCGTCGAGCGATTCGTAGCCGTGTTCCGGGCGCGGATCGAGAAGCTTTTGCGCGAGTCAGCCTAGCGGAGACTCCTACCGAAACTCTTCGATCGTGACGAGCATCTCCCGCCCTCAAGCCTGAGGGCGTAGCACAGTCACGAACTCGGCAACGATCTGGACCGATCCGGCATCGCGCCCGGATAGCACGATTGGGGCGTACTCCCGGTTGATCGGCGACAGCGTCACCTTCGTATGCCGCCACCCGCCTTCGTCGTCGCGCTCCTTCTCCGACGCGTACCGCTTTAGCGTGAACGATCCGCCGGTGTCCGGGTCGGCCGGTCCGCGGTACTGTACAAGCACGATTTTCCCAGCGCGCGTTCCCGGTGGCTTCCCGCGGAGGATTACGTAATCGCCGTCGTGAATAGTCGGCTCCATCGATCGGCCGACCGCACGGCAGACGAACATCTGGTCGTCGATGCGGCCAACCCCATCCGCCTCGACCCAACCCTCCGGTTCGACCGCCTCGCCGCTCCCAAAATACCCCGCGGCGGCTTTGAGACTGTAGAGCGGAAGGAGGGTCTTGAATCTGTCGCGCTTGACTCGTTCGTCCTCAAGGGAGATCAACCGGAGCTGCGGTTCGGGACGCGCGCGTACCAGCGCCTCAGCGAGTTCTGCGAGCGAGCGGACGCCCGCGCTCAGCGCGGCTTCCAGCTTACGTTGCGGCACGAACAGGTAACGCCACTGGCCGTACTTCGTACCGCTCATCTTCTCGCACCACTGCCGTGCCGCCTCGCTCTTGAGCGCCGTATTCGCTCGGATTTCGCCCTTGGTCTCGGCGAGCCACATCACCTCTCGGCCATCCTTCTCCCGCGCCGCGATGACGAAGTCCGGGTAGTACTGGCGCGGCCGATTGCTCTCATAGTACGTCACAGAGAAGCCGAACCGTTCGTTCTTGAAGTAACGGTCGACGTCCTTGGCGCCATCGAGAAACTCTGCGAACCGCTTCTCGAGATCCGTATGGCACGGAATCTTGTTCGTATGGCACCGCTTACCCTCGGCAATCAGGCCTGTCCACTGGAACCGCCGGAGATGCGCCGAATCGAGCGACTCGGGCGAACCAAGGATTGGCACCGCCTCGACCCCGGCCGCACCGGCGCCGCGGATAGCCGTGTCCAGCGTGTCGAGCGCTTGGCGGCGCCAGTAGTAGATGCCGACGTCCCGCACGTCGCTCTGGGCACCGCCCACTTCCAGTGGCACCACCCGCGAATCGAGGTAGCGCCGCGACACGTCAAGCAGCTCATCGAAGGTGGGGCCTATCCCCAGGGCAGACGCGGTCCCCGGATTGGTCTCCTGGTACAGCTCCTCGGCCATAAGGAACGCGGTACGCAACATCGGCCACTCCTTGCGCACTTCCTGAAGAGTCATCACCGCCTCGGGCGCACCGCCCACGACCGGACGCACGTGCACATCGGGCGGCGTCTCTTTGGGGTTGATCTTGATCTGCGGCAGATCCTCCGCGCGGATCAGGTCTGCCAGCGACTGCGTCACCCCGACTGCCCACGAGCGCACATTAGGCACGTTGATGCGGTACTTCTCCTTATTCTTGTCGGGCTCGATCCACACTGGTTTCTGGCCCCACTGGCCGGTCTTCGGGCGCTTGCGTTTCTCGACCGGGAACCCGACGAAGGGAATGCCAAAGGCGTCTACCGTCTCCTCGCTGCCCTCGGGGCGCTCCTCGAGCGATTGGTTCAACACGTCGTAGTTCGTGCGCCGGAGGCCCCTGCCGATGATCTGTTCGGTGAGGAGCGGCGAGCCGAAGGCTCTAAGTCCAAGGATGTGTGTCACGCTCTTCACGTCCCAACCCTCGGAGAGCATGTTCACGCTCACGATGCACCGAACGCGCTCGCCAGGCTTCGCCCTCGAGCCGACGGTATTCACCATCTCGCGCAGGACCGCCTCGTTGCCCTTGTCGGCGTCGAAGACCTTCGAGTCGATCGGAATCGTCACCCAGCGCGTGCGGTCCTCGTCGTCCGCGTTGCGCAGCAACTCGTACTCGCGGGTCAAGTGCTCAAAGAGCCACGACGCGCGCTGGGCGCTATCGGCCACACAGAGGAGAACCGGGCTCGGGCCGCGCGCGAACTCCAGCGTGCCTGCCCACTCGTCGTGATCCTTCTTCCACGAAGAGTAGATGCTTGCAATCGCCCCCTTGCAGGCGCGCAAATACTCCTCCTTGGTCTTGGCGCCCTTCACCAAATCCCAGAGGTCGAGGTACACGCGGCCCTGTTCGTCCGGGTCCGGGAGTCGCACCACCTTGACGAGCCCTGACTCGAAAGCATCGTAGACGGAGAAGTCCGAGACGAGCCACTCGAAGAGCGTTCCCTCGGGCTTAGGCGACCCCGACCCGTACCACGGCGTGGCCGACAAGTCGATCACTAAGCTGACCCGCGCCGCCTTACCGATCCGCTGGAGGATCTTGCTCCATTTGATGTGCTCCGGATCCTCCCCTTTCCTCGTTCGCTTTTCGCCGTAAACGTGGTGGGCCTCGTCGTTGATCACAATGAGGTCGCGCCAGCCGCCCAGCAACCGGCGGATCGGCGCATTCGGGTCTTGACGGGCACGACGCTGCATCGCGCGCAGCACCGCCTGCGGGATGAACCGCCCTTCCTCTAGCGGCACCTCGCCCTCGCCGATCCAGTCTTCGCGCTTCGCTTCGAGCGGGATGCCTTGCCAGTTACGCACCAGCACGTTCGGGTGGAACTCCTCCCGGTACTCGGGTGGCACCATCTCAAAGCCGTCGTACAGGTTGTGCTCGCCGGCGGGATCGAGGCCGTCGCCGCGCGGCTGCCCGCTCACCCGGTCGCGCACTGTGAGGTTTGGCACGAGTACCAGAAAGTTTGCTGACAGCGACGAACCACTCACCTTGCGTTTGTGGAGAGTCGCCCAGGTGATGAACAGCGCCATCACCACCGTTTTGCCAGTGCCGGTGGCGAGCTTCAGTGCATAGCGAAGCAGGTCGCCGGTCTCCGGCATCCGGCGCCGGTTCTGCACCTCGTAGAGGTAGATGACCGTCTCGACCGCCTCCTGCTGGCAGAAGAAGAAGCGCCGGCCGACGGCCTGGCGCTCCTCGTCGCGCTCGAACCACCACTCCAGGAGACGCCGCGTGACGACCGCGGTCCCGGGATAGCCGGCGTCGCGCCAGTTGCGTACCTCGTCTCGGAGACGGTTGATGAAGTCATTCATCTGCTCGCCTTCGACGAGCAGATCCTCGAAAAGCGTCGCCTCCCGACCTACAACGGCGGCTATGCCGCCCTGCACATCTCTCGCCGAGGCGAGAAACCGAACTGACGACCGGCGCCCTTCCTTCAGTCTCGACTTACCTCCGGGCAGAAGTTGATAGTGCTTGTCCGGCTCCTTGAACGCGTCGCAGATGACGACCCGATCAACTACGTAGGCCATCGGGCCGCCCCTTTAACCGACGTCCTTCACAATCGTGGACTCGTTGCCGTAGACGTCCACGACCTTGACCGCTATGCGCTTATAGCCGCGCACCGGGAAGGGCTCTGAGGCCAGCTTGAGCGTGAACTCCTCCGGGTCCACCTCGGCCTTGAGCGCGGCCTTAATGTTTGGCGTCTTCTTGAAATCGAAGAACATCTGGCAGTCCACGAAACAGTCGCCGTCGTAGTCCTCGTCGAGATACCAGGCAGCGACGTAGCCCGAATCCGCCTGCTTGTATTCGCTGCGTCGGTGCTTGCGATCGAAGAGCGCGACGCCCTTGAGCGCGACGCGGAGCTTCTTCTCCTTGCCGTTCTTCTCGACCTTCAGCTCAATGTCGGGCAGCGCAAGCGGCGAGAAGAGCATTTCGGGCTGAGTTGCCTTAAGCCCTTCAGCGAGTGTGTCAGGGCGGATCATGATCAGCTCGACCTTGACCTTGCCGCGCTTCTCGAGCGCCGATTTCACCTCGCCTACGTTCGCCTCGAAGGCCCAGCCGAGAACGTGCACCTCTAGGATGCCCGAGGCGAGTGCGTCCTGGACGGCGTCATTGATCTGCTTGGCGGTGACACGGCCCGAGAGCGGCCCGACGGAGATCGCGATCTTCTCCTTCTCGGCCTCCGCCACCGCGTGGACGAGCCCGGTTGCGCCCTGGATCGCCGCATCTTTTCGGTAGAGGCGGCAGATCACCTCGATGTAGTTCTCGAGCTTCGCCGCCTCGCCGATGCCCGGCTCGCGAACGACATAGCCCTTCCAGTCCTCGACTGAATAGCGGCCAAGAGAGGCAACTTCGAATGGGCCACAGACGCGAATTGCGTCTCTATCCGGAATAGGCTGATCGACAAGCGAAACGTCTTGGTTTTCTTTGTCCCCACTGAACGTTCCCATGGTCGTGCGCTTAAGCATCTCGTAGCGGAATCCTGATGACACAACTCCATTCTGCGTCTGGTAGTGGGGGAGAATGGCCGAGAGCAGCCGGCGACGCGCGACGTTGACGGCGACACGCGACGTGTCGCAGGTGATCCATCGCCTGCCAAGACGCTCAGCGCAGAACGCCGTGGTGCCGGAACCGCAGGTGGGATCGAACACAAGTTCACCCGGCTCCGTAGTCATCGCGATGCATCGCGATATGACCTTCGGGTTCGTCCAGACCACATAGTCCTTGCTGCCGGCGAAGCCAGCGACTCCCGTATCGAGCCAAAAGTTGCTGAGTGGGTAAGCACCGAAGTCGTCTAGATACCTGACGTAGCGCAGCGTGTTGCCGACCGCGATCAGCCGCTTGGCGGCGCGTAGACGCTCCATGCCCTCCTTGTTCGTCTTCCAGGTCGACGAGCCTGTAGGCCAATACTCCCTCCCGTCGACGACAACGGACCATTTCTCGTGGGCGCGGCCCGCCCGGCTGCTGCATAGGTTATCCGGCGTTAAGAGCCGGCTGCCCTTGGGCAACGGAGTCTCGGCCTCTTCCTCCTCGGAGGTGAGGCGCCGCCTGGTCCCGTCAGGTAGCTCCACCCAGTCATAGTGCCCTGCGCCCACACCCCCCTGCGCCTTCGGCAGGTAGAGCTGAAAATACTTCGCCGCCGCCTTATCCCTGACGTACCACATCAGGAAGTCGCCGACGGACGGCAGGAATCCGCTGGATTGACTGGTGGTCTTGGAGAAAGCAATTGGCGCAACGAAATTCGCTGCTCCAAAGACCTCGTCCATCATGGCTCGCACGAGATGGAAATTCGTGTCGCTGATCTGCACGAAAACGCTGCCTCGCTCCGAGAGCAGCTCCCGGCTCAGGTATAGGCGCTCACTCAAATACGACAGGTACGAGTGAATTCCGAGCGTCCACGTGTCGCGAAACGCCTTGACTGTGAGGACATCGTCAGCTTGGTCGTCGCCCTCGTTGGTTGTCGTATCGAGTCGCTGTTGGAAGTTGGTGTTGTAGCTGACCCCGTACGGCGGATCGATGTAGATCATCTGCACCTTGCCGCGGAGGTTCTCGTAGTGGAGCAATGACTCCATCACGTGCAGCGAATCGCCGCAGATGAGCTTGTTCTTCCAGCCCTCCTCGTGGGTGTAAAACTCAATGCGCTTGCTACGGTCGCTCTCGCGCAGCGTCTTCTCGAGGTCGGCGAAGAGGTGCCCCTGCCGCGTCGCGCCCGACTTCTCCTCTGTCGCCCGGCGTACCCGCTCGATGATCTGCGCGATACGCGACTCGGAGACGATCTCGTTGCGCTGGAGCGGCAGCACCGGCACCTGGCGCCGGTTGCGCTTCCCCGCCCAGAAGAGCACTGGGTCCGCGGCCGGATCCATGTCCACCACCACCGGCGGCCCTTTGCCCTGCGGCAGCTTCCCCACGTTGATCGCCTTGCTCCAGCCGTT
>CAZNBS010000037.1:7205-26500 GCA_964570955.1 uncultured Burkholderiales bacterium
CGGCAGCGTGACGACCTGTTCCTCCGCCGGCAGTAGCGGCGTATGCCCGGTCTCGGGCGTGCTGGGCTCCCTGATGTCGTCGTAGGTGTACCGAGTAATCTTCTTCTCGGGCTTTGGCGGATTCGACTGGCGAGCCATTTCGTCCTTCTCCCCTCTTACTTGGCCACAGCATGCGCTCGACCCGCGGAGCACATTCCGCGGTAGTCGCATGCACCGCACTTCTTAGCTGTTGCAGTCGCCGGCAGCGCGCTTGTCCGAAGCGCGTTGGCGGCATCCTGTACCTTGGCTTTCACGTCGGCGATGAAGTCGTCGTCCACCGAGCGCGGTTTGCGCTTCCGCTCGTCGAGTTCGTAGATCTCGACGTAGTCCGGGCGCCGGCCGGTCAAGTCCTGATAGCCCAGCGCGTAGACGTGAAGCTGCGTATCCGTGACTTCTTCCGCCTGCGCCCGGTCGCTCGACTTGAGGTCGACGATCGTCGTCTCGCCGGTGTCGATCCGTCGGACGAGGTCGATCCGCCCGACCACGTTCACCCCGTCGCCGAGGCTGATCTCGATCTGCTTCTCCGAGAACTCGATTTTGTCGAAGAGATCACGGTTGTCGCGCAGATAGTCACGGACCACCCGCTCCGCGGCCGCCTCGAGCTGCCGACGGAGGGCCGGATATGCGTAAGGCGTGTGCAGATGAGTCTCGACGAGGCGCGCTGTCTCGTCCTCACTGATCGAGTCTTTCTCGATGGCGCGTTTGTGAACTTCCGCGAGCGCGTCGTGCAGAGACTTTCCGTAACCGAGCGCCTCGTGGATGGGCGCGTTGAAGCCATACAGAACCCGCAGCTTGAACTGGTACGGACACTCGAAGAAGTACTTCAGATCGGAGAACGAGAAAACGACGTTCGCCACTCCCGCGCGCGGTGCCGGCGGCAGACGCTTGCGAGCGGTGTAATCGGGCGCCTTTCGCTTGACGTGCTTCGAGACGAGGATGTCGTCCCAGAACTCTGAGCGTTTCTGGAACAGTTGATTGCCGAGCACTGGCGCCCACGTCAGATGAAGAAACTTCTGACTGCGCGTCATCGCGACGTAGAAGAGCCGCCGTTCGTCCTCAATCGTGCCCTCGAATCGCGCCTGCCCCTTCACCCCGGCCCGCGGGAGCAGGTGCCACACGTTACGCCCGCCGGGCTTCTTCGCGGGGAATCGGTTCTTGAGGAGCGCCGGCACAAATACGACCGGCCACTGCATTCCCTTCGCCTGGTGGACGGTCATGATGCGGACGGCATCAGGGTTCGCGTACTGGTTGTCCTGCCATCCCTCGGGATAGGCATCCTCGGCGCCGTGCTGGAGGAAGTCGGCGAACGACTTGTACTTCTCCGCTGGCTTCGAGTGAAAATGGATCGTCTCGAAGTCGGAGATGAGCTGACTGAACTTGCCCAGGTTGTAGAAGACGACTTCGCCGCGGCCGTTAGGAACACGTTCCTCACGGACACCCGCGTGCTCCAAGAAGTTCAAGAAGATACGTTGAATGGAGTATTGGCCCCAGCGCTTCTGATCCTCATCCGTGAGGGCGGCTTTGGCGCTCGCCGCACCCTCGACGGCGGTCCGAAGCTCGGTTTCGTCCAGACCGAGGTTCGCGTCAGTCCACGCGCTGAGAACGACCACCTTATCAACCCCAGCACGGTCACCGATGAAGTAGAAGAGCTGACGCGCAGCCTCCGCTTCCGCCGTCCCGAATAGGCCCGTCATTCCCGTGACCACGAACGGGATCCCGGCAGCCTTGAGCGCTGCGGTGATCGGCTCCGCGCTGGCCTTGACGCTGCGCAGAAGGATCGCCATGTCGGACCACGACAAGCCCCGCTTCCCCTCGTCGTCCTTGAACGCGACACCCCGGAGTGACCGAGCCGTCGCCGCGATATAGCTGGCCTCTTCGTCGGCAGTGGGAAACGAGAGCGCCACCAGGTCGCCTGCCTCGGTGTCCTGAGCACCGGTAGGCTGCATAGCCTTCGGGAGGCGCACGACGTTCTGCTTGATGAACTCGCGGGCTGTCTCGACGATCCCGTCACTCGAGCGGAAGTTCTCCTCCAGCGGGATCTGGTCGACAGTTGGATAGCGCTTTTTGAACGTCAGGATGTTGTCGACGTCGCTGCCACGCCACTGGTACAGGACCTGGTCATCGTCACCCACCGCGCAGATGCGCGCGCCAAGCTCGTGCAGGCACCAGACGATCGCTTCTTGCACCGGATTTACATCCTGGTACTCGTCCACGATGACGTACTTGACGCGCGCGGCCAGTCGCGCGCGCAGAGCGTCGTCCGTGGTGAGTGCTTCGACAGCGGCTTCGAGGATCGACGAGTAGTCGAGGTAACTGTGGTCCTCGAGCAGGCCTCGATATGCCTCGAGGCCGTCGACGACAGAGCAATCCTTGAGCTTCGCATCGTCCAGGTCGGCCTCGCGCAGGATCGAGAGCGCACCGATGTAATGGTGAGTATCTCGGTACCGCTTGAGGTTGGTCCCGTTTAAATCGGTAGAGGCAGTCAGCCCCGATTGCTTGCTGTTGCGATCGACGAACAGCACCTGTTGCACGTCGTTGAGCACCTCGTACTTAAGGTACTTCGGTTCCTCGCTCTTCAGGAGCTCGAGGGCGAACGCGTGGATCGTGCCAACGAACATCTCGGCCATCCCCGCGACCTCCCCCAAGAGCTGCCGCGTGCGAGTGACGATGCGCTCCTTGAGCTCCGCCGCCGCCTTATCGGTGAAGGTAAAGGCAATGATGTTCGCAGGCAGAAGTGAGTTGGCCCGTCCCGGAGTCAGCAGATGCACGACCCGGCGAGCCACAACCTCTGTCTTGCCCGAACCTGCGCAGGCGATGAGCTGAAGGTTCCGACCGACGTGCTCGATGGCGAGTTTCTGGGTGGGTGTGAGGTCCATGCCCGATCTGACCGGTCGCTGTTCGATCCGAGGTCGTTAGGCCGCATCACGCAGCGTGTCTCGACGCGAACCCAAGCAAATTAGATCGCCCCCGCCGCGACCGGCCTCCTCTTGTCTCGCAAAATGCTAGCACCTGCGCGGTCGCTAACGAAGTTGGCGACTCCGCATACTGTGGCAGGTGACCTAGAATTTGCAGGCTAGCGCTCCCCGAGGCCGGGGCTGGCGCTCGAACCAGAACTAACTTGTCGCTCGATGCCGTCGCTGCAGGGTCAATCGAACGGCATCCGCTCCTGGATCACGGTGTTGTCGTGCGCAGTGCTCACTTTCCTGCCGCCGACGACACCGAGATAGGTTGCCTGGTCCTTTAGCAACTCGCTGGTTAGTAAGCCTCGCTCATGCAATGAGACGTAGAGGGCGGCTGAGTACGCCTGACAGTTAATCGAGCGCTCAGGGTTGAACGCAATGTCCGAGAAGGCGTGGTACTGCAGCACCTGTGTAGCCAGCTCTGGATGCTTGTGAAGGGCGTTCATGTACAGCCAATCGTAGAATGCTGTCCGTGGCTCGAGCCTCCAGTCCGCTCCGAAGAAGTGATACTTGATAAGGCGACCGTGCGTCAGTAGACGGGGGTCTTTCTTGGCCTCAATTGAGTTCTTCTCAAGCAGATCCGTGAAGGGACCACCGCGTTCGAATACTTTGCTTGATTGATATGCGCACTCTACGCTGAACTCGCGCTCGTACTTTAGCGTCTTGATCATTAGATTAAATGCGCTCAGCTTGATACCGAGCTCTTGCTTTGACTTGCTCGAAATTTCGAGGACTTTGTCAACGTGTAGCCTCTTCTGCGCGGCATCGTGCAGCGACTCAATCGACTTTTGAGCCTGGCTTACGGCCATACCAGGAAACCACTGAAACTCGACGTAGTGCGTCCAAACCAAAGACGCCCCGCTCGGCGATGGCGTGAAGATTGGCCGCTCAGCCATTGCTACTTCCAATGCTCGTAATCTTGGCGTCCGTCGTAGTAACCACCGTTTAGTTTAATCTCCAGACCTGGATGCTGCGTTTCGACCGCGACCTTTATTGCCTGGGTTGGAACCACCACGCCTCCGATGTACTTCCTTGGAGCTCCCTCGAGTAGCAATACCTCGGCCTGGGGATTTGTCGTGTAGTGATCTGGGATATTCAAGTCTGCGCGTTTCTTATGACCAAAATCCTCGAACATTTTCTGGAACGCCTGCAAGCTCTTGCGCTCTTCGAGTGGTATTGCGGTGACCTGCGCCGACGCGGCATTGGCAGTGCAGAATGCGCTTGGCATTTCCCACATCACGCGCGGCTGCAAGGCAATGAGCACCCATTCAACGCCAGGGGTATCGCAACGAAACGGCCAGAACAGTTTGTAGTTCGGAAAGCTGATGGAAGTACAGACTGCGCCAGTGCCGTCGATCCGATAGACATCATTGAAGATTGCGCCGCAGTTGCGCGCCTTGCACTGCGGTCGCGTTAGCAATCCGTGACGTAAGATCGAATCAAGGTTTTCAATCCTGGTGAAGTGAAACAACACCTTGATGCTTCGCGTTGCTGCGAACTCCTGGATCGTTGTCATCGTCTCCCCTACCCGCGAATCACTAGCGACACTCCACTCGTCGTTCCCATTGCGGCCTGCCGCGAAATTCCCAGGGCTTGACACCTAGCATTTGCTTTCTCCTCCGGGCGTCGCGGTCGGATTGGCCATTGCGCCTGGACTGCCCGACGTCGCGGCCAGATCCAGTCGTTCGAAACTTGATCTGGGGATCGATCTCGGCTCGCGGGAACCGTCAGGTCCCGCCGATCTTGAAAGCGGGAATCCGATTGGCGGTCGGGAGGCGGTAGACGGCTCGCGCCGCTATTCGCAGATAGCGAGCTACTTCTCTAAGCGTGACCGTCGCCGCCACTTCCAGCGGCTTTAAGGGCAAACCAGGACAAAGTGGAACAGAGCAGGCTCAGCCGCGCAACAAGGGGATGCGGGGAAGCGTCGACTACTTCCGTGTATGGCCTGGCGAGGAGCCTAGAATGACCCCGACGCGGAGCGTCTCCAATGGGGGGCCGATTGATTGACCGGCCGGCTATGCCCGTCGATCAGGCAAGGACGGCAGTCTCGCGTTCCTCAAACGCGATTGGAGAATCCAAGTAGGCAGCGAGACGCTTGCAGTCTTCGGTTATATCAAGTGCGATTTCCACCGATGCACTGGCCGCTTCCGCGGACTGCAGAATTGCGCCGAAATGCTCAAACGTCGCAACACGCGGAACCAGAGATAGGCGCCTATACCATCGATTCGTGTAATCGTACACGCACGAGATGGTAGGTGCGGCCCAGAGCTCAATACGCTGGATACCACTTCCGTCGAGGTACTTGAGTTCGACCCTCGCGAGGAGCGTCTTGGGGCCGATTGACTTGAACATGGCCTCCGCCGCGTCGTCCTCGAACTTGAGATTCTTCGATACGAATTTGGGATACCCAAAAAGCGAAAGCGCGTCGTGTGCAGTCTTGGCTATATCTGTGCTCCGCCCGCGCCGTGCGACCGTCATCGGAAACGCCTCCTTCTCATCGATAGCACCGGTGGCCTCAAGAACATAGCTACGATCCAGCGAAACCCAGAGGCCGGCAGACTCCACTAGCTGCATCCACCACCATACCGATGCGGGGTTTGGGAGACGATTCGCCGCGACTAGTTGAGCGTCCGGCGTACTAAGCGCGCGCGCTGCGTCTTTCAGCCACTCGCGGAGCGGCTCGTCTTCCGAACGAGCGTGGATTTCGGTCAGGTCCCAACAACGCATGTCGTCGGCCAGAAACGCTGCGGCGGCCCTTCCATTGTGTGTGAACGCTTCGTGCAATACACGGTTCGCCGTGATGAGATCGAAGGAACCCCACCGCGACACACCGTCGCAGAGGTCCGCCCGCTCGAACCGGGCGTTGCTCAGACCGAGCTTGTGCGCAAGCTCTCGCGCCCGGGCGACCGCGTGCTGGTTTGAATCGATTCCGAGGATCTGGGCCCCGGGCCATGTCACGGCATAGAAACACGCCGCAATCCCGTTGTCGCAACCGACGTCCAGAACCGAGGAAGGGTCGCCGATGGGCGCTCCGAGCAGCCACACCAGGTACGCGGACGAGTACTCTAAGTCGTACTGTGCGCAGATCCCCAGTGAGAGCTCAAGACTCTGGTTCTTGAGCGAGTAGACATCGGCTCCGCCGCCGTTGGCGCGTGCCTGGACCGCCTGTACAAACGCTTCAAAAGCCTTGCCATGCTTTCTCCGCATGGAATGCTCGAACGCGGCCCATTTTCGGCGCTTATCCACGCCAACGCGGGTGAGATACTGTGTGACGATTCTCTCTCTCGGACGGTTGTGCATTGCCATGGTCATCCAGCGACTCAAAGGTTGCGACGCGCCTTGTTCGATTCGTGGAGCACGACAGTTCGGCGCTCGAAAACGGGTCTTCGGAGCGGGGGAAGTCTAGGGGAGCCGCCTTTGCTTGGATAGGGAATTCGCCCGCGGCGAACGTAAGCGAATCCGGCACGGTTCGATGGACCGCGATCTTCGCGAAGCGGCCTAGTCTTGAAGCGTGTAGTCCGGCCGCTCGCGGATTGTCGAATCCCTCGAGTTGTTAGCCTCGTATGTTCTCCCTCAGTTTCCGGTCGTTAGTCGCGCGAGCACTAGAATCCAATGCTTCGAGCCCATACTGTCTCTGCTGAGATCGCGTCACTGTGAGAACGATCTTCGTTTGGTCGTCAACGTACAGCTTCGCCTCATGTCGCGCTCTGCTAATCGCGACGTAGAAGCTCTCGCTGCCGATCGTCTTCTCGTACTTGTTATCGAGATGCACGAGGACGCGGTCAGCAGTCTTGCCCTGTGCGGCGTGAACGGTCGAGGCATATGCATGCTCCCAGTGCTGCTTGGCGCCGAGGTCCAAAGGCTCAACGCTCCGTGACCCTCGTACGGTCGCCACGCCCCTAGCCGCATCCACTGACATGACCTCGACCACCTCCCCGTTGCGACGACCGAGCTCGCGATCATTCCTCGTCCAGCGCAGGCGGTCGCCCGCCGTCACGCTGCGATCCTCCTCCTGATAGACCTCGACGTTCGCGGCTCGCCTTGGCTCCCAGGCGATCAGTTTTCCTTCACGGAGGAGCGGAACCACGCCGCGCTCGATATCGACCTCTGCCACCTTGAAGTACTCGCCGGACCGTATGCCGAGCTTCCCGTAGGTGCGTCCGAAGCGCACGATATCCCCCGGCTGGTAGGACTTGGGCTGGGCCAGTTCGGCACGGGTGAGGTCTCGTTGAACAAGCACCGTGCCCTTTGCTTCGGGCCCATCGAGGGCCTTCTCCTGCTTGAGTCTGTCGCGAATTCGCTCGTTGATCTCCCGGCGATCGTCGTTGACGCCGGTGACGATGAGCGTTTGGTTTCGCTCGGCTACCGGACGCGCGAGATAGTCCTTTACGATCGCATCAAGACGCGTGTCACGGTCGGAGATTGCGTAGGTGTGACCCGCCAGTTTCTGTAGCGCGGCATCCTCGCGCCGTCCGATGCTGTCGAGAACCGCAGCCTTGAGAATCGGGCTCTTCTGCCGCTTGATCTCACGCATTTCTACGCTCGCCATGCCGCGCTCCAGGAGCATCGCAAACGGTCTTCCGGCCTCGATTGCGGGGAGTTGCTGGCGGTCTCCGACGAGCACGAGGCGAGCCTTCTGGCGATCGGCGGCAGTCACGAGTGCCCGGGCTTGCTCGGTGCTCATCATGGAGGCCTCGTCGACGACCCAGAGCTCGCCTGCCGATTGCCACGGCTTGCTTTCCCTCGAGACTTCAATGAGGTGCCTGGAAACGGTGTCCGAGGGGATGCCGGCGTCTTGCTGGACCACCCGCGCGGCGGTCGCGCTCGGCGCGAAGCCCCGTACCGTAAAGCCCGCTCGCTCTGCCACTTCACGCACCACTCGGAGCATGTGAGTCTTACCGGTCCCCGCGTATCCTTGAACCCCGATAACCCGGTCCTTGGTCGTCAGGATGAAGGTCGCGGCGTCGGCTTGATCGGTGGCGAGTCGATGTTCTCGGGCTGCTTGTCGACTCTCCTCTGGCGAAGCAATCGGGCGCACTCTTCCTTGCCCGCGACGCATCGCCGCGAGGGTCTCGCCCTCCGCCACGATTGCCTTTGTCGTCGTGTATCGGCCATCGTTCACAGGTAGCAACACCCGGGTTTTCTTCGCTTCTTGGATACCTACAGCCACCTCGGCGAGCGTCGCCTTGCCAGTGCCGTACTCGAGTGCGTGGCGCACGACGTCTCTGTGGCTGATCACACTCTCGCGCTCCGACAAGTGCGCGATCGCCCACGCCACCGCCTCTCGTGCGGGTGCGGCAACCGCCGGCGCGCGCGGCGCCGCCCTCTCCGAGATCAGTTCGCGGAAATTGATCCCCTGGTCCCGGGCTCGCGCCTTCCAATCGCCGTAGACCTCGGCACGGTCGATTGGGCCCTTTCGGGCACGCGTGTACAGGGCGAGCGTGGCGCTCGCCTTGGCGCCGGAAGCGCCGACTTTGTCGAGTGCCGCCTCGATCTCTTCCCGCCGGCGAGAGAAGTGCCGGAGCTGCTCCTTGGTGCAGCCCTTCACCTCGAAACGGCCGTCTCGATGGCCAACCTCGACCTCGTAGCCAAGACGCTGGAGGGCGCGTGCGAGCTCGGCGCGGTAGATCGCGCCGCCGAGCATCTTTGCCCGGAACATCTCCTTGGACGAGAGTGCCCGCCACTCGCCGTCGGCCCGCCGGGTCGCGTTGATCACGACCGCATGTGTGTGAAGCTGGGGATCGAGTTCTCGGCTCGTATCGTGGTTGAAACGGGCGATGATCCAGTTGCCGGTTGTCTCGATCGTGCTCTTGCCTTCCTGCTTTGTGCGCGCCCGCGCGGTCGTCGCTTCGAGGTACCGGAGCGCCTCCGTAACCGCCTGGTTGTGGGCCTCGGTGACCCGGCCGTCGTCGCCGACCAGGGCCAGGAGCGAGACGGACTTGGGGGCACTGAACGTGAGATCCCAACCGGGTTGATGCTTGCCCTGCTGCCCTCGCTTGAGGACGACGTCGTTCGGCAATTCGCCGTTTAGTAACGCCTCGAACTGCGCGCGATCGACCGGTCCGGAGAGGCCAAGGGACTCTGCTCCCCTTCCATCCCACAGGGAGGGTTCGCCGGCGCTGTCTTTCGTGTAGTAGTCGTCCTGCGCATAGTAGGACCCGGCCTGCGCGGGGGAGTGAAGGACGCCGATCGACAGCATCAGAGCACCACTTCGCCGTGCCGAGAGACGTAGATCGGTGCGAGCTCCTTGCGGTCCCGGATCTGCAGGGTCACCTTCGTCACCGGATACCCGCCGGGCAGCTTCAGGAAGCCCGACAGCTTGGGCAGATTCATGATCTCGGACGGCAGCACGATCGGGCGCTTCACGACCCTGCGCTGCAGGTTGACGGCGTCCCGGGAGTCGTGCGGCCCCATCGAGAGGGACTCGGTCGCCTCGTTCACTTCCTGCTCGCCGAGCGACTGCGCGGCCCACTCAGCGGTGGCGAGTTCGACGCCGCGCAGCATGAGGCGGGTGAGGCACGACCCGGAGATGCTCTGCGCCCCGTAGACGCCGTAAAGCCGCCGCAGCTGCCCAATGTCCTGCACGCCGAGGATGGTCGCCCCGCCGTGCTTGCGGGACATGGTGAGAAGCCCGCCGTCCGGCGTGAGGGCGGGAAGCTCCTGAAGGCTCGCGACCTCGTCCATCACGACCCAGAAGCGCCGTTTGAGGTCCGGAGGAAGGCTCAGGATCGACGCTGCGGCCTGATCGCACCACAGGGATAGCAGGGGCCTTAGAAACGCGTGCTGGTCCTTCCTGGACGTCAGGAAGAGCCAGGCGTCGCTCCCCTCGTCCTCGACGAACCGGCGGACCGAGAACGGCTTCTCGTCGGCGCCAGGGTCGGGCAGATACGCCCAGGCGCGGATCTTCGTGCTGACCGTCGCCCGCACCCCGATCGCCATCTTCTCGGCGGCAGGGTCGATCGCCGGCGCGGCCTCCGTCCCCTTGACGAGCGCGAATAGCTCGCTCAGGGGTGCGATCGAGATCATGTGCCGGAAGGCGGCATTCGTCGCCTCGCCGCGCTCGGCAAGACGCAGGGCGACCGCCTCGAAGAGCCCACGGGGGCCTTCCCGCCAGAACGGATCGTTCACCTTCTCGTTGTCGGGGATGATGGACGCCGCCAGGCTCGCGTAGTCGTAGGCCTCGCGGACCTCGCCCCAGAGGGTCCAGGGCAGGCTTCTGGCGTCCAGCGGGTTGAGCAGCACGTCCGTGCCGTGCCGGTAGTACACCTGCACGTACTCGCCGCTCGGGTCGTAGAGGATCGCCCGGTCTCCGCGCGCGCGGATCTGGTCGAGCAACTCCTTGATCGCCACGCCCTTCCCGCTTCCCGGCGCGCCGCAGACCAGTACGTGATCCGTCTCGGCGTCGCGGAAGATCGGAACGCCGGCCAGGGTGAAGTCGTAGGGCAGCCTGGAGGCCCTGGCGAGCGCGATCACTGCGTCCGGAGGAGCGAGTGTCGCCCCGCGGATATGCTGGTCCTCGGTCGCGGTGCGGCCGCTCTCGCGCAGGAAGTAGGCGGCCGTGACCGTCCCGCCGATCGCCAGCAGGAAGCCCAGAAAGACGCTCTCCTGGAATCGCCGGCTGACGGTCTCATAGCTGCGCCACGTGTAGCGCTGGACCTGCTCCTTGGGCACCTGGATGCGCGTCCCGCTGCCGTCCGGATTGGGCAGATCGGCGATCCGGCCACCGAGCCCGGCGCCGTTCCGCACGTGGTGCACCCACAGCCTTCGATCCAGGGAAGTCGTGCCCTCGAGGAACCAGAAACCTCCGACCGCCGCGCCCAGGGCGATGCCGATCGACAGCCAAAAGAACACGGCGCTCGTGCCCAGCTTGAGCCAGTTCGCGAGGATCTCGGAACCGCGGATCGCGTCGGACCACACGCGGGGCGTTTGCCTACTCTGCGCCATCGTTCTTCATCCGCTCGAGCTCGTCTTTGGCCTGCACTTGGGCCTTCGGAATCGTGCCGTGCTCGCGCGTGGCAGCGAGGGATCGGAGGATGTTTCGGGTTTCCAATACCGCTTCACACAGCCCCCAGTAGGCCGGCGGAATCGGCTTCTCGAGCGCCAGCTCCACGCTCTCGAGGAGCAGCCCGCGCTCGATCAGCAGCCGGTAGTAATCCGCGTCTGGAACACCCTTCACGCGCGCGCGGCGCGTGACCTCTTCCGCGAGCTCGTCAGTGAGACGAAGGGTCTTGACTCTCATCGATCGTCGCCCCGTCCTCGCCCTCGATCGTAGTCGCGACTTCTCTCGAAACTGCCTGATTGCACAGCGCTCATCTGCGGAACCCGTATTCGCCTGCGACCACCAGGTGTAGTCGCCTTAAGTCGTTGGCGTTCGTGCATTTCCCGGCTCTTCGCAGAAGTGCATCAGGTGTGACAGAAAATTAAGGGGCCCCGCCGGCCTTATCGGCGGGGGAAACCCTGTTCGCGCGCCGCCGGCGTTCGACTTTCGCGCGCGGGGTCGCACTCCCGTTCTCGTGCGCGCGGAAGTCGGCGTCCTTGTCCATCACGTAGACGAGCGCGCGCTCGACGAGATCGGCGAGCTCGAGCGCGCCGCAGAACTCCCGATAGCGCTCGACGCGTTCGTGCACCGGGCGGGCGATCTTGACGCGCAGCGGAGCGAGTTCCTTCGGGGGTTCGAACTTGAGCAGGGCCATGGTGATCTCCCTATGACGTGGCGGAGGTGGGACGTTGACCGCGCCGACTGTAGCAACGGCGCTGCGAGGTCGAAACTCACAGTTCTGATAGGCAACGCGGAGACCAGCCGGTTTTTCGCCTGCAGAGTCGAAACGCGTTGACCGGCGCGGGCGCGCCGAAGAGAAAAAGAGGGAGCGGTTTGAGCCGCTCCCTCGGTGCTGCTAGATAAGTCCGCGCTCGGAGAACGCAAGCACGACCGAACCGCCGACGATGAAGTGGTCTAGAACCTTGGTGTCGACCATCGCGAGCGCGCGCTTGAGCGTCTCGGTCAGGACCTGATCGGCCTGGCTCGGCTCGGCGCATCCGGACGGATGGTTGTGCACGAACATGACCGCCGCGGCGTTACGCGCGAGGGCCGCCTTGACCACCTCCCGCGGGTAGACGGAAGTCTGCGTCAACGTGCCGGTGAACAGGGCTTCAAAGTCGATCAAGCGGTTCTGCGCGTCGAGGTAGATCACACCGAACACTTCCCGCTCCAGTCCGGAGAACTGCAGTGCGAGCCATTCCCGCACCAAAGCGGGCGAGTTCAGGGCCACAGAACCCGCTCGGACTTTGGCCTCCAGGATCTGCGCGGCCCGAGTCAGAATTGCCCGATCCTTCGGCGAGAAGTTGCAGGCGTCGAGAAAGTCGCGGCCCATGGCTTACGCCCCCTTCGCCGCCGCGCTCGAACGAGAGGACTTGCCGCTCGCGTTGCGTGCCGCATTGTCCGGTTGCTGGCCCGGTGAGGTTGCGTGCCGATTCCTCCGGGCTTCGGCGTTCGCTCGGGACTCCAGGTAGTCGACGGATCGGGCGGTGAATCCGAAACCGAAGACCTCCTTGCCCTCCTTGTTCGGATAGCGGCGGCTTTCCAGCGTCCCGGCGATCGCGACCTTGCTGCCGACGTCGAGATACCGGCCTGCGTTCACTGCGGCGTTACCCCACAGGGTCCAGGAAATGGCGGTCGCCTTTTCCCGGGCCTTCCCTTCCCGATCCTTCCAGCGCGCGTTGGAAATGACGGTGACGAGGGCCTTGGTCTGCGTGCGACCGTTGACGGAAAGCGTTTCGACGGTTGGCGTGACGGCGACGTGGCCGATCTGGCGAACTTCGACAAGTGACATGACAACGCTCCTTGCTCGTATGGATGACAGAACCCGTTTCGAGAGGAGAACTGCTTTGAAACCTCATCCTCTCGTTGGAACCACCCTCGCTCCCGCCTTCACGGGCGGGCGGGGGGTGGGTGGGGTTGCCGTCTACGAGCCAAGGAACCGGCCGCGTGGCTTTCGCTGCTGCCGGTCATCCCCCCGAAGTCCCCCTCACTCGTGGATCGGGGGCGGAGGGAGGTGAACGGCGGCAGCTTCGCGGCCGCTGGCTCAAGAAGTTTCGTCAGACTTTCCACATCGCGGGCGTCAACAAGCTGCGCCCTCAAAACCCGTGACAGCGCTCGCGGGGTTGGAGCGCTGGCGCGGGTTTTGTGGGGATCGCCCGACCTCGGGGTCCAGGTCTCACGCGTCAGCGAAGTTCGAAGTGGATTTCGACGGTTCGGATGAATCGGTGCGTCGACGCGACACGGGAGCGTCGAGGCACCGATCGATGTCGGCGGCCGAGCCACAGTTCATGCGCAGTCATGATCTGTGGCCGGCCGCGCGTTCCCGGGACGGAGGCGCGGACGCAGCTCCGCGCTTCCGTCTGGATTCAGGCTGCGGGTGCGAGCGTGACTCGGCACGCGAGCACGGGCAATCCGAGGGAGTCGTCAGAGTGTTGAGGGCGAGCGCCGAACTGGAGACGAACTCGTTGCTGCATGTCGCCCTCCAGAGAAACGGACGCTCGCGGACGTCGCTGACCGGCCAAGAGCAGCCGTTCAACTGCCGCCGCACTTTCGCGACGAATGGTTGCGTGAGCCGGCGTTGTCGGTCGCTACTTGTGACCCTGATGGTACAGTTACCCGCCGCGAATCAAGCACGTCGGTACACGAACCGAAGACTGGAGTAAGGCATGACATCGGTGCACATCGAAGGACGTAGCATTTCTGCACGGCTGGCGGTCTTTCTGCTTGCGACAATCATCATCGTCGCAAGCAGTGCATTCGCGCAGACCGAAACCAAGCAGTCACGCATCGGCGAGTTGCGCTACGAGGCTGGCTTCCCGACCGCGGAGACGATACAGAAACTCTACGACGAGCTGGATTTCCAGCGAGCCGTACTGGCTTACCAGTATGCCGAGCCGCTCGTCGCGATGAACGGGCTAAACGTCGGTCTTCAGCAAGTCGGCGGGCGCGTGGGCGACTGGTATGTGCTCCAGCACTTCCTCGATCCGCATGGCGTTGCCCTCACCGGCAACAGCACGACGATCTACGCCATGGCCTTTCTCGATCTCGCGAAGAACGGCCCCATGGTGGTCGAGGTCACGCCGGGTTCGTACGGCGCGTTCTTTGACCTTTGGCAGCAGACGATCGCCGGCGTCGGCCCACTCGGTGCCGATAAAGGCAAGGGAGGGAAGTTTCTCGTGCTCCCGCTGGAGTACAAGGGCAGCGTCCCGCCGGGCTACTTCCCGGTGCGGTCACGCACGAAGCTGGCGGCGTACTTTGCACGCGGGATCGTCAGGAACGGCGATGTCGCAGGAGCCGCGAAAGGTCTGGAGACCACGCGAATCTACTCGCTGGCCAATGCTAGGAATCGGCCTGCGACCAACGTCGTCCTCACCTCCGGCAAGAATTGGAACTCCGTGCAGCCGCCCGGTATCGGGTATTGGGAACAGGTCGCCGGAATCGTCAGCGCCTATCTCGGAACGGGGGAAGATGCGGCCTTCCTGCTGTCGGTTCTGAAGCCGCTCGGCATAGAGCCGGGCAAGCCGTTCCAGCCAGATGCGCGCCTCAAGAAGCTCCTTACCGAGGCTGCCGAGGTAGCGTGGGCGATGGACCAGGCGATCAGCATGGCCCCGCGCTTCAAGGAAGTCGTCTATTACCCCGGCACGCACTGGCAGTTCGTATTGATGCTCGACCCCGGCCTGCGAAAGAACTACTGGCTCAACCTCGAAGAGCGGATCAACTACTACTTCCAGGCCACGATGGCGTCACCGGCCATGAAGGAGAAGCACGTCGGTGCCGGGTCGCAGTATTTGCGCTCCGCTCAAGACAGCAGCGGCAATTGGCTCAATGGGTCGAATCACTACCGCCTGCGCGTGCCCGCGCACATGCCGGTCACGGAGTTCTGGTCGGTGACGGTCTACGACTATGAGACAAGGTCGATGGTCAAGACCGACACCGACGTTGCCGCCAAGTCGAGCTACGACAAGCTCCAGACCAACGCAGATGGATCAGTCGATTTGTATTTCGGACCCAGCGCACCGGCGGGCAAGGACGGCAACTGGATCAAGACTGCGCCCGGACGCGGCTGGTTTGTGTGGTTCCGCTTCTACGGTCCCACGGAGGCATTCTTCGACAAGACGTGGAAGCTGCCCGACTTCGAATTGGTCAGATGAGGCAGCAACGGCGCTCCATCAAAGTCACGTCGCCACGTCGTCCGGAACTGAGCGGTCATCACCGCGATGTCGGCTTTTAGGAAAGTCGGACGACCGCTTGGGGTCGGCTTGTGCCCTTCGGTAGACGGTCTCTGACCGGCCAGAAGCGGGTGTTTGGAAATCGAGCCTGGCCTAGCCTCTCTTGAATCTTCTACCAGCGGCACACGCGGAAGCAGTGACCGCGCGTTGGCGCGTACGGGCCAATAGAGGCGCCCCTAAGATGACGCCGGAGGAGAGGCAGCGCCGCGAGTGGCGGAAATGCTCGAGCAGTCGATCCCAGCGCACCCCATCACGCGGCAAGGGAACTTCGAAGCGCGCCTCTTTTTCCCAATTGGGCGTCGATTCCACATGCCCCTGTTCGACAAGACCAGGAGGGTGAATCCTCTTAACTCTTATAGGAGTACGGAAATGGCCAAGAAAAACGCGATCTGCCTGTGGTACGACGGCACCGCTTTGGACGCCGCTCGGTTCTACGCTGAGACCTTCCCCGACAGCGCCGTGGGCGCGGTGATGCGAGCACCCGGTGACTATCCTGACGGCAAGCAGGGCGATATCCTGACCGTCGAGTTCACCGTTGCAGGCATTCCCTGCATCGGACTCAACGGCGGGCCGCAGTTCAAGCACAACGAGGCGTTCTCATTCCAGATCGCGACCGACGATCAGGCCGAAACCGATCGCTTGTGGAACGCGATTGTACGAAACGGCGGCCAGGAAAGCGCGTGCGGGTGGTGTAAAGACAAGTGGGGCTTGAACTGGCAGATCACGCCACGAGCCCTCATCGAGGCGATCTCCGACCCTGATCGCACGGCGGCCAAGCGTGCGTTTGAAGCGATGATGAAGATGAGAAAAATCGACATCGCCGCGATCGAGGCGGCGCGGCGGGGCTGAGAAGCGAGGTGGTCAACGGCGATCAGGCATCGGCGCAAGGAAATTGCGCGACCATTCTCCGTAGAAGAAGCTTCTGGCTTTGAAAGGGTGTGAACGTTAATTGAGCGCCGTGCAACCCGCAGCCTGGTAGACCGCGCTAATGGAAGTCGGAATACTGAGCCAGCGTATTCTTGAATGCCCGCTTCGGGTCGATAGCGCCGTCGAGGGCACGCCTTCAGCGGCGTGTACGACCGTATGCCCGGCGCCCGTCGCCTGAGCAGCCTTCTCACGGTCAGCGCTGGCCACCCGGGCGCTAGCAGTTAACCAGCAGACCGGGTGATGCCCCTCGCGCGAACGGTAAACGCGAGATGCTCCAGGGTGTCCACTTCCACGACGACTCGGTCAGCCAACTGCGCGTGATCCACGAGCCGGCCATAGAAGTAGCAGTGTGCGTAGTGCCCTGGCTTGCTCGCCTCGGCCAGTTGCGCCAAGAGAAACCGCCCGTTCCAGTGCTTTAGCACCGCGTCCCGCTTCACGTACAACGAGACGTCGAGAGGACCCTCTCTCCCCGCCTCGCCGGCTCGTACGACGTGATCGAAAAACCGAACCGCGAAGTTAGGGCCGTGCGCTTGCACTCGGACGCCACCGTGAAAGATACGGTTTCCTGCCGCCGAGAAGTAGTGCTCGATGCGGCAGAAGACCTTGCTGTAGGGAAGCCGCGAGCCTCGTCCAATCAGGAGCATCGCTTCCCGCCGCTCTTCGGGCTCCAGGAGCTCGTACGCGCTCACGACAGCCTCAAGGAAGTCAGTCCGGGTCGGGTTCGATAGACGTCTGGGGTCGCGCGCATTGCTGCTGTCAACCCCAGTTGCCTTTCTGTCCCTCTCGTTCAGCGGAGCCAAGCGCGTAGATGTAGCAGGCACCGCCGCAGAGGCCGTCTGCGCTGGGAGGAACACGTCCACGAGATCGCTGGACTTCAAGCGTCGGAAGCGCCGCCCCTCACCGTGCCGCGGCGGTATTTCGCCAGAGGAATCGGGCGCTTCGAACAACCGCTCCCGGGCGACCCACTCGCACCCCGGGTTATGTGGCGTCTCTGGGTTCATCCGGAAGTGAGGTTTGATAACAACGCGATCTCGCTCGTCCTCGACCAGCTTGTCGTAGTTAACGCCGGTCACTCTCGTCGCGGTCGCCGCACGGCACGCATCGCCTGAGCAGAGAAACTGAAATCGACGTCGTGGCTCGTCTTGCGCGAAGAACAGAGCCCGAGCTTGGTAAATATCGACAACCTTCTCCGCCTCGACGCAATACGCCCGCGCAATATGCATGACCGCCCGTGAATGCTGGTCCGGATTTGGACCAGCATCGCGCCGCGCGGCCCCGTCGAGGACTATCAGTTCTGATAGGCCCCGTCAGTTCTGCTAGTTCTCCAGCGCGGGTAGCGTTGCTAACTTCGGCTTGCGTCGGTCGAAGCCTCATCACGACTTACATCGAGGGGCACAGTCGTTTTGCGGCGTCACCTGTTGATACCTGCTACGCCAACGTCATCGGTGTTTTTCCAGAGCCGCCACCGTCAGCATCTTGTGCTCGCATGTACCGCGATATTGCAGGCGATCCCATTGCCTCCGCGTCGACCGCCCCACCGCGAAGCGACTGGATCCGGTGGACGCGCACTGCGGGCCGCAGCGAGGAAGCGCCGCGGCCCAACCGGCCAGATGCCTGAGGCCCTACGCGAGCAGCTCGCCCAAGATGTCCAACGCTCCGAATCTCACCTACGCCGAAACGCTGGAGTACCTGCGGGTGGGAAGGCGCGCGTTCGACATGCACCTCCGACCTCTGCTTCCCAAGCCGGTGAAGGTCGGCACTCGAATTGTCTGGAAACGGATCGATGTGGAGCGCGCCTGGGAAGAGTATGCTTTTCATCGGAACGGCCGGCCCGAAGAGAAAGGAGGTAACTCATGGGCCGATCCCGAATCCCCGGCATCTACCAGGATGGAGATGGCCGCTGGTGGGTTGACAAGTGGTACAAGGGTGAACGACTTCGCAACTGCCTTGAGACGGCTGAAGAAGCGCAAGCGTGGCTCTTCTCGCGGCTCGATCAACTACGTCGCGTAAAGGTCTGGGGCGAGCGTCCCCGCCATTTGTTCGATCAAGCAGCGGCGCGTTACTTGAGCGAGCACGCGCACCTCGCGTCGATTGAAGACACGGGCCTGCTGCTCGCCGGAGTGATGCCCTACGTTGGTCACCTGTATCTCGACCAAGTGCATGACGACACGTTGCGCCCTTTCGTCGAGGCCAGGCAGAAGGCCGGCCGCGCGCCCAAGACGATCAACCTCGCCTTGAGCGCGGTACGCCGTGTGCTCAACCTGGCCGCTCGAAAATGGCGCGACGACGAGGGTCGCACCTGGTTGGACGCAGCGCCAATGATCACGATGCTGCCGCTGGTCGGACAGCAGCGCGAGCCGCGGCCCATCACCTGGGCCGAGCAGCGCCAGCTCCTACCGCGGCTGCCGGATCACCTGGCGCGGATGGCCCTCTTCGATCTGCAGACCGGCGCGCGCGATGCGGTCGTGTGCGGTCTGCGGTGGGAGTGGGAAATCCCGGTGCCCGAGCTGGGGATCTCCGTGTTTGAAGTACCGCGGCGAGCTGTGAAGGGTCGAAAGCATGCTCGAGTTCTTGTCTGCAACAGCGTGGCGCAGTCCGTCATCGAGTCGGTTCGAGGCGAGCACCCGGAGTTCGTGTTCGTCTACAGCGAGCGCCGGAAGAAGGCCAGGCCCGGACCGATAGAGTCGATGAACAACACCGCCTGGCAGCGCGCAAGAGCTCAAGCAGGCCTAGACGACCTGCACGTGCACGACTTGCGGCACACCGTAGGAATGCGGCTGAGGGAAGCTGGCGTGAAGGAAGAGACGATCGCGGACATCTTGTGGCACAACCGTCGCGGCATGACGGCGCACTACTCGGTGGCCCAGATCGTCGAGATCCGCGACGCCTTGGAACTGATCACCGACGAGCGAAACCGCTTCAACAAGTCGCTGGCGACGCTCATTCGGGAGAAAAGTCCCCAAAAAGTCCCCAAGGCCGAAAGAAAAACGGGCTAGGTCCAGAGCACCTAACCCGTTGAGTCGTAACTGGCGCGCCCGGCAGGATTTGAACCCACGACCCCCTGGTTCGTAGCCAGGTACTCTATCCAACTGAGCTACGGGC
>CAZNBS010000038.1:0-26088 GCA_964570955.1 uncultured Burkholderiales bacterium
TCCATCGTCAAGACGGCAAAAGACGTGAAGGACGTGTACTACAAGTTCAACCTGCAGATGTGGAACATCCGCAACGGACTGCTCGAGTGGACCGACGAGAAGGAGATCCGCAAGACCACAACCAAGGGCTAGCAGCCATGCGTCTCCTTTCCGCCCTGACAGGAGCCGTCTTCAGCCTGCCGGCCGGCGCGCAGCTCGCCGACAGCCGATTCCTGCCGCACGGCATCTGCATCGCTGCGGCGGTGCGCCGCGTTCTCAATCGCTAGGCAGCCCGCGCGGCGACATCGCCGGTACGCCACCGGCCAGCTGCCGTGCCAGCGCCCAGACGACGTGCTCGCGCACCACGTCGGAGGGATGCTGCAGGCGGGCGTGCAACGCCTCCTGCACGACAGCATTCGGCGGAGCGTTGCCCATCGCCACTGCGAGGTTGCGCAGCCAGCGCACGTGGCCGATGCGCCGGATGGCGCTGCCTTCCAGTCGCCGGTCGAATTCCTCCTCGGTCCAGGCGAACAAAGCGGCCAGTTTCGCGCCATCCAATCCGTTGCGAACCTCGAAATCGTCCACGTGCGCCGTGCCGGCGAACCGATTCCATGGGCATACCAGCTGGCAATCGTCGCAGCCGTAGATGCGATTGCCCAGCATGGGGCGCAGCGGTTCGGGGATGCTTCCCGGGTGCTCGATCGTGAGATAAGAGATGCAGCGGCGCGCATCGAGCAGATAAGGCTCGACGATGGCACCAGTCGGGCAGGCGTCGATGCAGCGCGTGCAGGTGCCGCAATGCTCGCCTGAGGGTTCGTCCACCGGCAGCGGCAGATCGGTATACAGCTCGCCCAGGAAGAACCAGGAACCGGCCTGCCGGTCGAGCAGCAGGGTGTGCTTGCCGCGCCACCCCAGGCCCGCTTGGCGTGCCAGTTCCACCTCCATCACCGGCGCGCTGTCGGTGAACACGCGGTAGGAGAAGGGGCCGATTTCCGCTCGGACGCGCTGTGCCAGCCGCTCCAGCCGTGCACGCACGACCTTGTGATAGTCGCGCCCGAGGGCATAGCGGGAAACATAAGCCAGGGACGGGTCCTCCAGCACCGCCTGCGGCTCGCGCGAATGTGCGGGCCGATAGTTCATACGCACCGAGACCACGCGCACCGTCCCGGGCACCAGCTCCGCCGGCCGGCTGCGCCGGGTGCCGTGGCGTGCGAGGTAGCCCATCTCCCCGTGGAAGTCGCGCGCGAGCCACGCGAACAGCCGGCCCTCCGCCTCGCCGAGGTCGATGCTCGAGACACCGAGGTTCTGGAAGCCGAGTTCTTTCGACCACAGGCGCATGCGCTGCTTGACCGCCTCGAGCCGTGCAGGAGAAAGCGCTGGCTTCGGTGCCTCCGGTCGATTCATCGGGTCAGTTTACGGACTCCTTTCCCGGAGGTGAACTTGCGTATCCGGTCGCGGCTTTGCAGCGAGGATGGCAGCCGGGGTTCGGAGAACCTCGAAATGCGACCCGCGTCGGGATTTCTTACAGTCACGCCCGAGCGTCCTGCGCATATCGTCCTGGAACAGGCACTTAGAGCGCCTAGCACGACCATTGCATCCGCGCCGTTCACCCTATGCATTGAAAGGCGATGTCCGGAAGAGGTCACCGGCTTCGCAGATCGAGACGGCGAGCGCGCCGGCCAGAGCGCGCCGAACCGACAGGAGACCGAACATGATCAGGCGACTCGCGGGGTCCCTGACGCTCATTGCCGGCGTGATGCTGCTGCTGGGATTGCCGCTCGTCATCGGCGCCGCGAGCACCCTGGGAACCGCGCGCTTCACCGGCCTGATGGTGGCCGCACTGATCGCCTGCTGCAGCGCCATCGTGCTCACCTCCGTGGCGCAGTACCTGGTCGCGCAGAGCCGGGCACCCGAGCAACCCTCTCGCACGCAAGGCGCGCGCGCCAGCGGGCGCGACCGCTGATCCAACCGCCCTCGTCGTCGGTCCGAGGACTGCGCGAGCGTCTCATGCCGCGAGACTGCGCTCCACTGCACGTGCGAAGAACGCCGCGCCGAGCGGCAGCGCGGCATCGTTGAAGTCGTACGACGGGTTGTGCACCTCGCACGCTCCCTCCCCGTCCCCATTGCCGATGTTGACGTAGCAGCCGGGCACCTTTTCCAGCATGAACGAAAAATCCTCCGATGCCATGATCAGCGCCGGATCGCGCACCACGTTGTCGCTGCCCACGATCTCGCTGCATACGGCCGCAGCAAACTCAGCCTGCTCGGGATCGTTGATCACCGGGACGAAGTTGACGCGGAAATCCACGCTCGCCCGTGCGCCCATGGCTTGTGCGATGCCCTCGGCGGTGCGCTTCATGGTCGCGCCGATCAACTCCATCACCTGCGTGGAGAAGGCGCGCGCCGTGCCGGACAGACGCGCGGTCTGGGGGATGACGTTGTAGGCATCGCCGGCGTGGAGTTGCGTGATCGACAGCACCGCCGTGTCTACCGGCCTTACGTTGCGCGAGACGATGGTCTGCAGCGCCGAGGCGACCTGGACGGCCACCATCACAGGATCGACGCCGGCCTCCGGACGTGCCCCATGACTGCCGAGCCCGACGATGTCGATGTCGAAGAACGCCCCGCCCGCCATCATCGGCCCCGAGCGCACGGCGAACTTGCCCACCGGGAGCTTCGGCCGGTTATGCATGCCAAAGATCGCGTCGCAGGGAAAGCGCTCGAACAGCCCGTCGGCGAGCATCGCGAGTGCACCGCCCAGGCCCTCCTCCGCCGGCTGGAAGATGAAGTGCACCGTGCCGTCGAAGTTGCGCGTCTGCGCGAGATGGCGGGCGGCGCCGAGCAGCATGGCGGTATGGCCATCGTGCCCGCAGGCATGCATGCGACCGGCGTGGCGTGAGCGGTGAGCGAAGGTGTTCGCCTCGGCGATCGGCAGCGCATCCATGTCGGCGCGCAACCCCAGGCGCCGCCGGGGTGCATCGGCGCGCCCTCCGTTGCGCAGCACCCCGACCACGCCCGTGCGACCGATCCCGCGATGCACCTCGATGCCGAATGCCTCCAGCTGTTGCGCGACGAACCCGGCCGTGCGCTTCTCCTCGAAGCCGATCTCGGGATGCGCGTGGATGTCCTGCCGCCAGGCGGCAATCTCGGGGTGGAATTCGCGGATGCGCTCCAATGCGCTCATTGCCTTCTCCTGGGTCGTCGTAGTCACCGGACGCGGTACTTCTCGACCGCCTCCTCGTCCCAGTCGATACCGATGCCGGGGCGATCAGGCGGAGTGAGCGTGCCGTTGACCAGTGTGAAGCGCTGCCTGAGCAGGTTGCCGATCACGTCCATGTGTTCTAGCCAGTGCGCGGTCGGTGTGGCGCACAGCAGGTGCGCGCTGGCTTCGACGAAGGTGTGCGAGGACATCTCGATGTTGTAGGCGCGCGTCAGGCTGGCGGCATCCATCCATCCGGTCACCCCACGGATGAACTGCGCGTCCGGCATCACGAAGTCCGCCGCACGCAGCCTGAGCGCACGCTCCATCTCCTCCGGTCCGTTGAAGTTCTCGCCGATCTGGATGGGCGTGGTCACCATCTCGGCGAGCCGGGCGCAGCCCTCGAGGTCGTCGGCCAGGATGGGTTCCTCGATCCAGCCGAGGCCTTCGGCATCGAGCGCCTTGCACCGGATCTTCGCCTCGGCAAACGTGAGCGACTGGTTGTAGTCCACCATCAGCGTGCGCGCACCGAGCACCTTCTTCGCGGCGCGCACCGCGGCGATGTCCTCGGCGAGCGTCGGAAAGCCCAGCTTGATCTTCAGGCCGGGGTAGTCGTCCGCCACCGCTTCCTCGGCCACTTCGACCACGCTCTTCGCGTCGTACAGGCCGACGCTGTAGTAGCACTTGAAGGCGCGCGGCGTGGCGCCGAGGACGGCGTACAAGGGCTGGTTGCGTGCCTTCGCATACGCATCCCAGAGCGCCATGTCGATTCCGCCGAGCGCCACGCCCAGCAAATTCTTCACGCCCATCAATCGCAAGCGCCGGAGGAGGTAGTCATGGATGTCGCGCGGCGCCAGCGCGCGGCCCAGAATCATCTGCCCCAGTCCCTGCACCGACGCCTCCAGCGCAGGCAACAGCCCGGGGAGGTACACCTGCGAATACGAACGACCGGTGATGCCCTCGTCGGTCAGCACTTCGATGAGCACCAGCGGAAAGGATTCGATGAAGCCGGAGGCCGTGCGCAACGGTCGTCGTATGGATGCCAGGACAGGCACCGTGTTGATCGCTTCGATGATCGCCATGGGTCGATTCGTCTCAGTGGTTGAGGGGTGGAAGGGCCTCGATGCAGCGGATCGCGTCGGCGATGTCCTCCGCGGCGAGCGGTCGCTGGAAATTGCGTACGTGGGGCGCGGTCATGGTGCCCGCGGCGATCGCCTCGATCTCCCCCGCATCGGCCGCCGGCATTCCCAGGTCGGCCAGCGAGAGCGGCAACTCGACCGCACGGAAGAAGCGCCGCATGTCCTCGATGAAAGCCGGTGGACGCTCCTCGAGCGCGAGTTGCACCAGCAGCGCATACGCGACCTGGTGTCCGTGCAGCGCGTCGCGCGCGCCGCGTACCGCACTCAGGCCGCGCGTCATCGCGTGCGAGATCGACAAGCCCCCGCTCTCGAACCCGAGGCCGCTGTGCATGACGGTGGCCTCGACCACGCGCTCGACGGCCTCGCTCACCTGCCTGGCGCGCACGTCGGCCAGCGCCGGGATCGCGTACGCGCGCAGCGTCTCATAGCATAGGTCGGCGAGCGCACCCGCCGCCGCGCAGGCGCGAGCCCCGAACATGTTCGGTCCGCCTGCCTTCATGCACTGTGCGACCTCGAACTTCTTCACGATCGCGTCGCCGATGCCCGCCGTGAACATCGGCACTGGCGCAGTCACGATGAGCTGGGTGTCGACCACCACGACCTCGGGATTGGCGGGCATGTGCTCCGCGCGCAGCAGCCGGTGCGAGCGGTCGTACAGCACGTAGTTCTTGCTCGTGGGCGCGTCGTTCGAGGCAGCAGTCGGAATGGTGACGACGCGCCGGCCGAGCAGGTGCGCCACCCCTTTTCCGGCATCGATGCCCTTGCCGCCGCCGCAGCCGATGACGAAATCGACGTTGCGCGGACGCACGATGCCGGCGAGCCGCTCCACCTCGTCGGGCACGATTTCGCCCGAGAACTCGACCGGCTCGCAGTGCACGCCGGCTGCTTCGCAGGCGACGCAGATGCGTTGGCCGAACAGGCCGAGCACGACGGCGTCGGCCACCAGCACCGAGCGTCCACCGAGTCGGGAGAGATAGTCGCCCATCGCATCGATGGCGCCGGGACCCTGAAGGTAGCGCTGCGGGGCGCCGAATACGCGGAGCGAGCCGGTCATCTGCATGGCGTTCGGGTTCGGGGAGGTGCCATCCTAACGCACGACACGCACGCCTCCATTCGGCCCAGGGATCACACGAGATCGAGGATGGCGCGCGCGAACGCCTCAGGCGCCTCCTGCGGCACGTTGTGGCCGATGCCGGGCAGCACGCGCCGCTCGTAAGCGCCGGTGAAGAGGCGCCGGTGCCGCGCAGAACCGTCTGCCTGCATCACGCCATCGGCGTCGCCGTCGAGCGAGATGGTGGCAACGCCGATGGGCGGCTGGGCCGTGAGGCGCCGCTCGGTTTCCTCGACGGCGGGATCACCGGGCACCAGGCCGTACCGATGCCGGTAGGAGTGGATCACCACCGGCACGAAATCCGGATTGTCGAAGGCGGCGGCGGTGCGCGCGTAGGTCGCCTCGTCGAACGCCCACTTCGGCGACCACTGCCGCCACAGCAGCCGGCACAGCTCGTGACGATGGGCCTCCAGCCCTGCCCGCCCGCGCTCGCCGTGGAAGTAGTACTGGTACCAGTAGCGGTGTTCGTTCTCCGGCGTGGAGGGTTTCCCCGCATTGGGGATGTCGTGCACGTTGTAGCCGATGGCCGAGACCAGGCTGCGCACGCGCTCGGGCCAGAGCGCGGCGACGATGCAGGCAGCACGGCCGCCCCAGTCGTAGCCGGCGAGTACGGCCTGAGGGATGGACAGCGCGTCCATCAGCGCGAGCAGATCGTGCGCGAGCACCGCCTGCTGGCCCGAGCGCGGGGTGGCGGCCGACCGGAAACGCGTCGGACCGTAGCCCCTCAGGTAGGGAACGATCGTCCTGCATCCCGCCGCGGTCAGCCGAGGCACGACCTCGTCGTAGGCATGCACGTCGTAGGGAAAGCCATGCATCAGCATGACCGGCAGGCCGCCGGCCGGTCCCTGGTCCAGATAGGCAACGTTCAGCACGCCCGCGTCGATGTGTCGAAGCATCATGACGTGTTCTCAGGAACGCAGCACCCGTCCCGCGGCCGTGCCGGTCAGCGCACCGCGCTCGCAGGTCACGACGCCGTTGACGATGGTGTAGGCGATGCCGCGGGCCGGCATCACCATGCGCTTGGCTCCACCTGGCAGATCGAAACGTCGTTCGCCGCGGTTGCCCGAGCCGACGGTGACCGGATCGAAGATCGTCACGTCCGCCGCGAGCCCCGTGTGCAGGCGCCCGCGGTCGCGGATGCCGAAGAAATCGGCCGGATCCGAGGTCAGGCGGCGCACCGCCTCTTCCAGGCTGAGCACGCCGCGCTCGCGCACCCAGGTGCCGAGCAGGTAGGTCGGGTAGCCCGCATCGCACAGCATGTCCACGTGCGCGCCACCGTCGCCCAGGCCGAGCAGGATGCTCGGGTCGTGCAGCAGCTCGGCCATGCGGTCCACGCGATTGTTGAACGACTGCACGGTGAACTCCAGGCGCAGCTCGTCGGCCAGCGTGAGGTCGAGCAGCGTGTCGACGCCGTCCTTGCCCTGGATCCGCGCGATCTCCGCCACACTCATGCCCTCGTAGCGCTTGACCTCGGGCGCATGGGCCTCGTGCAGCGTCATGCGCGACCAGTTGCCGAAGCTCATCGGATTCTTCAGTTCCTCACGAAACTGCGCGCGGAAAGCCGGGTCGCGATAGGCGGCCTTCTGTGCATCGAGGCTCTTGTCGGCGAACACGCGCTTCCAGGCGGGAAAGGCGGCGAACACGAACGGGCTGCGCATGTCGACTTCGCGCGTGAGAGGCAGCGGCGAGGTCTGCGGCCGCGCACCTTTGGCGATCATCGGCGCCGCCTTGCGCAGCGTGTCGCGCACTGCCTCGGACAAATCGTCGCGGTCGAACAGTGCGATGAAGGTGACGGGACGGCCGCTCGCCTCCAGCAGCAGGTCCAGCATGGCGGCGCCGTCGTCCTCCAGCACGGCGATCTGGCGCGTGAGCGCCACCTCGATCGCGCCCTTGCCACGCTCCTTCAGCACCGATGCGTAGCTCTGCAGTTCGTCCGTGCTCGCATTGCGACAGGCCAGCGGGCGCCCACCGAAGCCCAGATGCTGGTTGAGGATGGTCGAAGAGAACCCGAACGCCCCGGCATCCATCGCCTCGGCAAGTAGGGCGCGGATGCGCGCGGTCTCGTCCGCGGTGGCGGCACGCTCGATGGACGCCTCCCCCATCACGAAGTGCCGCAGTGGCGTGAGCGGCGCGAGAAAGGCCAGATTGAGCGACGGCCCGCGGCGCCCCGCCGCTTGCATGTACTCCGGAAAACTTTCCCAGTCCCAGCTGATCCCCTGCTCGAGCACCTCGTAGGGAATCGCTTCGACGTTGACCAGGTCGCGCATGGCGATCTCACGCGCATCCGGCCGGCACGGCGCGATGCCCACGCCGCAGTTGCCCATCACCACGCTGGTCACGCCGTGCCAGGACGAGGGGGTCAGTGCCGGATCCCAGCAAATCTGCGCGTCGTAATGCGTGTGCGGGTCGATGAAGCCAGGGGCGACCACGAGATCGCTCGCATCGATGGCAGTTCTCGCGCTGTCGGAGATCGTGCCGATGTCGACGATCTTGCCGTCGGCGATCCCGACGTCGGCGTGCCGGCCCGGCGCACCGGTGCCGTCGACGACGAGGCCATTGCGGATGATCAGATCGAGCGGCATGGCGAGGTTCTCGCTTGGAGTGAAAGGCGTTCAACGCAAAGGGCGCAAAGGAAAGACTCGAACCGCGAAGGGCGCGAAGCAACACGAAGGAAACCCAAGAGACGGACAGAATTTGGCGCTACGACCAATGCGTCGACCCATTGCAGCAAAGAATTCTCCTTGGCGTACCTGGCGTTCTTTGCGTCGTTTGCTTTCGAAGCTCTTGAACTTTGCATGCGCTGCTGTCACCCGCCACGTATCGCCGGCACGAGATGCACTTCGCTGTCCGGCCCGATCGGCGCGAACCACGCGTCCTGGAAGATCTCGCCGTCGATGGCCACGGCGTACCCGCTATCCAGGTGCGGACCGAGTTCGGGAAAGCGCTCGCCCAGCGCACGCAGCAGCTGGCGCACGTCGCGCGCATCGACTTCGATCTCTTCCACGCCACCCGCCAGCTGGCGCAGCGTACCGGACAGGATGACTTTGGCCATTCGAGAGGAACGCAGCGTGCCCCGAGAGCGAAGTCAGGCGCGCCGTAAGTGGTTCACGCGCGCCCTCACGCCACGGCACACCGCCTCGGCACTACCGCTTCGCCGCCTCGATGCCGGCCAGCACACGCGGCGGCGACATCGGCAGTTCGGTGAAGCGCACGCCGGTGGCGCTTGCCACCGCGTTCGCGATGGCGGCCAGTGGCGGGACGATCGGCGTCTCACCCACGCCGCGCACGCCGTAGGGATGGCGCGGATTGGGTACCTCGACGATCACCGCGTCGATCATCGGCACGTCGGAGCACACTGGGATGCGATAGTCGAGGAATCCGGGGTTCTCCAGGCGCCCCTTGGCATCGTAGAGGTACTCCTCATTGAGCGCCCAGCCGATGCCCTGCACGGCCCCACCCTGGAGCTGGCCTTCGACATAGCTGGGGTGGATCGCCTTGCCGGCATCCTGGATCGCGGTATAGCGCAGCACGCTGACCTTGCCGGTCTCCGGGTCGACCTCGACATCGACGATGTGCGTGGCGAGCGAGGGGCCGGCGCCGGTGGCGTTGATCGCCGCGTTGGCCACGATCGGACCGCCGGTCTTGCCGGCGGTCTTGGCCAGCTCGGCCAGCGAAATCGACCGGGTCTCGCCGTCGACGGTTGCACAGGCACTGCCGTCCTGCCAGGTCACGTGATCGAGTGGAACCTCCCAGATGCGCGCCGCGCGCTCGCGCAGCTGGCCGATCATGTCGCGCGCCGCTTCGACTACGGCCATGCCTGCAGAGTAGGTGACGCGGCTGCCGCCGGTTAGGAAGTTGTAGCCGACGCTGTTGGTGTCGGCGATCATCGGGCGTACGCGCTCGAGCGGCACGCCAAGTTCCTCGGCGGTCATCATCGCCAGCGAGGCGCGCGAGCCGCCGATGTCGGGCGTGCCGGCCACCAGGGCGATGGTGCCGTCCTCGCCGAGGTTGAGCGTGGCGGACGTGTCACCCCCGATGTTGAACCAGAAGCCCGACGCCACGCCGCGTCCCTGGTTCGGCTTCAGCGGCGCGCGGTAGTGCGGATGCTGCTTCGCCGCCTCCAGCGTCTGCACCAGGCCGATCGGCCCGAACTTCGGTCCGTATGCGGCCTTCGTACCTTCCTTCGCCGCGTTCTTGAGCCGGAACTCGATGGGATCGAGACTCAGCTCGCGCGCCAGTTCGTCGATCACGCTCTCCACCGCGTACTCGGAGATCGGCCCGCCGGGCGCGCGGTAGGCGGCCACCTTCGGGCGGTTGACCACGACATCGAACCCCACGACCTTCACGTTCTCGAGATCGTAGGGGGCGAAGGCGCACATCGCGCCGGGTTGCACCGGCGAACCCTGGAACGCGCCGGCCTGATACCGGAGCAGTGCCTCGCCCGCCACGATGCGGCCATCCTTGGTCGCGCCGATCTTCACCCTCACGCGCGCGCCGGAGGTCGGCCCGGTCGCGCGAAACACTTCGGCACGTGACATGACCATCTTCACCGGCTGGCAGGCCTTGCGCGACAGCGCGAGCGCCAGCGGCTCCAGGTACACCACGGTCTTGCCGCCGAACCCGCCGCCGATCTCCGAAGGCGTGACCTTGAGACTGGACATGTCCATGCCGAGCAGCTTCGCGCAGAAGCTGCGCACGATGAACTGGCCTTGGGTGGTGCACCACAGCTCGGCCTGGCCGTCCTCGGAGACGCTGGCCACGCAGGCGTGCGGCTCGATGTAGCCCTGGTGCACCGGCCGGGTCAGGAAGTCGCGCTCGATCACCACGTCCGCCTTCGCGAACCCCGCCTCGACGTCGCCCGACACGAACTCGACGCGCTTGGCGAGATTCGACGCCTTCTCCGGCCGCGGCTCGACGCCGATGGTGAACATGGTGTCGTGAAGGACCGGTGCGCCCGGGGCGAGGGCCTCGTCGACGTCCATCACGTGCGGCAGCACCTCGTAGTCGACTTCGATCAGCTTCAGCGCCTGCCGGGCCACGCGTTCGTCGATCGCCGCCACCGCCGCCACCGAATGGCCCTCGTACAGCACCTTCTCACGCGCCATGATGTTGCGCGTCACGTCGCGGAAGTTGACCATCATCTCGCCGGCCGGGATGAACTCCGAGGGCAGGTCACCGAAGTCCGCGGCCGTCACCACCGCCTTGACGCCCGGGAGAGCGAGTGCCTTCGCAACGTCGATGGAGCGGATGCGCGCGTGCGCATGCGGACTGCGCAGCACCTTCCCGGTCAGCATGTTGGCGAGCCGGAGGTCGGCGCCGAATCTGGCGCGACCGGTGACCTTGTCGACGCCGTCGGGGCGCAGGGGCCGCGTGCCGACGATCTTCAGTGGCCGCTCGAGCAACCCCCGGTTGGTGATGTCGTTCATCTCGATCTCCTCGGCATGCGTGTTCGGTGTCAGGTCGTGCGCATTTCCTGCGCAGCATCCATCACGGCGCGCACGATCTTGTCGTAACCCGTGCAACGGCAGAGGTTGCCGGCGAGCCAGTAGCGCACCTCGGTATCGCTCGGATCGGGATTGCGCTCGAGCAGCGCCTTGGCTGCAATCAGGAAGCCCGGCGTGCAGATGCCGCACTGCAGCGCGGCGTGGTCGAGGAACTTCTGCTGCAGCGGATGCAGCATGTCGCCCTTCGCCATGCCCTCGATGGTCTCGATCGTGCGGCCTTCGGCCTCGACACCCAGCACCAGGCAGGCGCACACCAGACGCCCGTCGAGCATGACGCTGCAGGCGCCGCAGTCGCCCGAGGAACAGCCTTCCTTGCTGCCGGTCAGCTGCAGTTCGTCGCGCAGCACATCGAGCAGCGTCTGCTCGGTGTTGCACAGGAACTCGGCCGGATTGCCGTTGATGGTGGTGGTGACGTGATGCTTGCTCATGCGCCTCTCGCCCGTTCCAGTGCCGCCGTCGCAGCGCGCCTGGCCAGCACGCCGGCGACCTTGATGCGGAAATCGATGGTGCCACGCTTGTCGTCGATGGGCATGCAGGCCGCGCTCGTCGCCCTGGCCAGCGCCTCGAGGGCGGCAGCGTCGACACGCGTGCCGATCAGGGCCGACGCTGCCGCGTCCACCCGCAGCGGCGTCGGCGCCACCGCACCCAGTCCCACGCGCGCGTGCGTGCATGTGCCCGCATCGTCGAGCACGAGCGCGACGCCGACGCCCACTACGGCGATGTCCATCTCCGTACGGGGAATGAAGCGCAGGTAGGCATCGCCAGAGTGCGGGCGGGGCTGCGCCAGCCTGATGCCGACGATGAACTCGCCGCGCGCGAGAGACGTATGCCCGGGACCCGTCACCACGGTCTCGACCGGGGCCTCGCGCATCCCCGCCGGACCGGCGATCTCGCACACCGCGCCGGCGGCGATGAGCGCCGGGACGCTGTCCGCCGCCGGCGATGCGTTGCAGAGGTTGCCGCCGAGCGTGGCACGGCCCTGCACCTGCGTCGAGCCGATGAGCGTCAGCGCCTCCACCACCCCTGGCCAAGCACGGCGCAGGCCGGCGTGCTCGCCGATCTCTGCGCAACTGGTCGCCGCGCCGATGCGGAAGCCGGACGGACTGCTGTCGATGCCGCGCAGCCCGGGTATGCCCTTCAGGTCCACGACGGCATCGGGCTCGATCATGCCGGCACGCATCTTCACCAGCAGATCGGTACCGCCGGCCAGCAACTGCGCGCCCGCGTTGGCGGCGAGACAGCTCACGGCCTCCTCGATCGTCCTGGGTCGCTTGTACTCCATCCTCGTCTCTCCTCCGCTCGGACAGGCAGATTATGCGTGTTTCCGAGACGTACGGTCGCACGTCCCGCCGTGCGCGGGTCGAGGCGTGCGTGATCGCCGCGCGCTGCCCGCTGCCCTCATTCGCGCACCATGCCGTCGAGATGCCGCATCTCGCCGTGACGCATGATGAAGAACTCCTCGCTGCCCAGTCCGGCCGCCTGGCGCGCGGCCGCCAGACGGTGCGGTGGTTCGTCCATCGGCTCGTCCGTGAGGATGAACGTGCCCCAGTGCATCGCCACCGACCGGCGCGCACGCAGGTCGAGGTGGATCTGCACCGCCTCCTCGGGATTGACGTGCATGACCTGCATGAACCAGCGTGGCTCGTACGCGCCGATGGGCAGTGCTGCCAGATCGATCGGGGCGAAGCGGGCGGCGATGTCGGTGAAATCGCGCGAATAGCCGGTGTCGCCGGCGAAGAAGAACCGGAACGCGGGCTCGTTGGCACCTGTCCGCGATGGCAGCTCGATCATCCAGCCGCCCCACAGCGTGCGGTCGCGGTCCCGGGCGTTGCGCGCGCTCCAGTGCTGCACCGGCACGAGGTGGAAATCGAGTCCGCCATGGTGCGCACCCTCCCACCAGTCCAGTTCCATCACTTCGCGCATGCCTCGCCCCGCGAACCAGCTCTTCAGACCCAACGGAACGAAGAAGCGCGGCGACCCGTTGGCCTGTCGCGCCAGGTGCTTCACCGTGCCCAGGTCGAGGTGGTCGTAGTGGTTGTGCGAGATCACCACCGCGTCGATGTGCGGCAGTTCGTGCAGGGCAATCGCCGGCGCCACGATGCGAGCCGGACCGGCGAAGGTCAGCGGCGACGCACGCGTGGTGAGGTGCGGATCGGTGAGGATGTTCAGGCCGCCAAGCTGCAGCAGGAAGCTCGCGTGGCCGATCCAGGTGAGCATGGGTTGCGTACGGTTGTGCCGCAGCCAGGCCAGATCCGGATGCAGCCGCTCGAATCGGTAGCCGCCCTGGGGGACGCGCGGCAGGCCGTTGCGCCAGCGCTCGCGCTGCCAGCGCCAGAAGCTGCCGTGCGCGGGGGTCGGGTAGTTGTTGCGGAACCCACCCGGCGTATGATGGGGTTGTTTGTTCGTCGTCATGCTCGTCTCACCGGATCGCGCAGCGATGCCTGTCAGCCCGGCGTCGGACGCTTCGCGTCCGTTTCTCTACTTCGCCCACGCCAACGGCTTTCCCGCCGAAACCTACCACACGCTGCTCGAATGTCTGAGCCAGCGTTTCGAGGTCGCCTGGTTGCCGATGGTGGGACACGACGCCCGCTTCCCGGTGACCGAGGGCTGGCCGCACCTGGTGGAGGAACTGCGCGCCGATCTGCGGGCACGGCATCGCCCGCCCGCCATCGCCGTGGGGCATTCGCTGGGCGGCTACCTGACCCTGCTGGCGGCGGTGCGCGAGCCGGCGCTTTTCCGCGCCGTCATTCTCCTCGACGCCCCGCTCTTCGGCGGCCTCGCCGCGGGCGTGCTGCGTTTGTTCCGCGGCACGTGGCTGATGGATCGCATCACGCCTGCCGCTCGCACACGGGCGCGGCGGCGGCATTTCGCCAGCGAGGCCGAGGCCCTCCGCTACTTCCGGAGCAAGCCGCTGTTCCGGCGCTTCGACCCCGCTTGTCTGCGCGACTACGTCCGCCATGGCACGCAGGCGGACGCGCGCGGACGCGCACTGCGTTTCGCTCCCGAGGTGGAGGCGCGCATCTACACCACGATGCCGCATCATCTCGGTGCGGTCGCCCGCGAATTGCACTGTCCGGCTGCACTGATCGCCGGACGCGCTTCCCTCGTGGCCCGTCAGGTCGGGTTGGCTGAATCCCGCCGGCATCTGCGCGTCGTGCACATCGACGGCTCACACCTGTTCCCGTTCGAACACCCCGAGGCGACCGCGCACGCGATCGAGCGCCTGTGCCGGGACTTCGCACTGCTTCCGGCGGACAGCGGGCACGCCTGACTGTATCGAGCGCTGAACACCAGGCAGGTGCGGCAAGCGCCTGATTCGCAAGGCCACATTCCATCGCACGCGGTAATGCGCCGTTTCGCGCGGTCACCAGGCAACGATCCGCCACCTGCACCTCGCCCACTGATTCACTTTCTCGGACCGAGGTCCTGGAACTTCTCGCTCAGGTTGACTTCCGCGACGAACCAGCTGCGCGCCGGCTTGTAGAAGTAGAACTGCCACACCGTCACGTGGCGCTCGGACTTGAGCAGGTAGACCAGCCTCGCCAGCGAGGTCCCGAAGCTCTCTTCGCGTACCAACTCGTATCCGATCACCCGTCCCAACGGCGCCAGCGTCGCTTGCGTCGCGCGCGCGATGGATTGCGCCTGGGCTGCGCCGATGTTCGAGCCGGAGAACAGCTTCGAATAGGCCGGTCCGACCTGGCCGCGCTGCAGCGTGGCCAGAAAGGCCTCGGCTTGCGCACGGGGCGCACCCTGCGCCATAACGCTCGCGCAGGGCAGGACGGTGAGCAGGAGAAGCAGGCACCATCTCGTCATCGATGTCCCTCTCAGAAGGTGGTCGGCAGGGGCAAGTTGATCTGCACGTCGGGAGCATCGCGCGTGGCTCCGATCCCGAGTGCGAGATTGAGGAAGCTCTTCGCGTGGAGCTTATAGGAATACCCCACCAGCAGCGAGCCGAGCTGCACGGTCAGGTCCTCGGGCGGGGTGGGGCCGTCGAGGTTGACGGGTGTGCGCGTAGCCGACGCTGAACGCAGCCTGTCAGCACGGCACGCGCATGCCATGCACACCCCGCTGTCAAAGGGTGACAGCGCGTGCGCGGCCGGTCCGAGCGCGCATGCTGTAACGATTACGTATGGCGAAGACCGCGCACGACGACGCGTGGACCATTGCAGCGCCGTCATCGCGCCTATAATCCGGACGCGCATCCACACTGCTGACGATCGCATGTGGACGATGCAGGGCGCGCGGAGGTTGGCGCAACCCCCGCCGATCAGCAGATCCGAGGCAGCAGGCAATCGGAATCAACGGGAGACAGAACAAAGTCATGGCAAAGGGCAATTCCAAGCAGAACGTGGGTGTCATCGGTCTCGGCTCGATGGGCTTGGGTGTCGCGCGCACGCTGCTATCCAAGGGCTTTGCGGTCAACGCCTACGACGTGCGACCAGAGGTGGTGAAGAGCTTTGCACGCGAGGGTGGACGTGCGTGCGCCACGCCAGCGGAAGTCGGTGCGCGCTCGGGCGTGGTCATCGTCCTGGTGGTCAATGCCGAGCAGACGCAGGAGGCGTTGCTGGGCAAGCAGGGGGCTGCACAGCGCATGGCACGGGGCTCGGTCGTGGTTGCCAGCGCCACCGTCGCGCCGGCCTACGCCGAGCAACTCGGCGCGGCCCTCCAGGAACGGGGCATCCATATGATCGATGCGCCGGTGAGCGGCGGTGCGGCAAAGGCGGCGCAGGGACAGTTGTCCATCATGGCTTCGGGCACGCGCGAGTCCTTCGCGCGCGCCGAGCCGGTTCTCGAGGCAATCGCCGCCAAGGTCTACCGGCTGGGCGATGCGCCGGGCATGGGCTCCAAGGTGAAGATGATCAATCAGCTGCTGGCGGGCGTGCACATTGCCGCGTCGGCCGAGGCGATGGCGCTGGGCATCCGGGCCGGAGTGGACCCGAACGTCCTGTACGAAGTGATCTCCAACAGCGCCGGCGCATCGTGGATGTTCCAGAACCGTGTGCCCCACATCCTGGCGGGCGACTATACGCCGCTGTCTGCAGTGAACATCTTCGTGAAGGATCTCGGCATCGTCCTGGATTCCGCGCGCAAGGCGACGTTTCCCCTGCCGCTCACCGCAACGGCCCACCAGATGTTCCTGATGGCCGGTGCCCAGGGGCTGGGCGGCGAGGACGACTCGGCGGTCGTCAAGGTGTTCCAGACGATCTCCGGGATTGCGCTGCCGGAGAAGAAGCGCGCGGCCGCGCCGAAAAAGGGGACGAAGACCAAGGCCGCGGCGCGCGGGAAGTCGGCGCGCGAGCGGTCGTCGCGGTAGCACCGGCGCGTCGCCTCGGGCGTCGTGCCGAGCACGTCGAGGCATCCTCGACGTGCTCACCTCACACCGAGGATCCCTCGGCATCGCCTCGAGATGACACCGCGGGACGGCAATCGCGCGGACCGCAACGGTGTCAATCCGAGCGCACGCGAGGAATCCTCGCAGTGCACTCACCTACCGCGCCGCGGGCAACCCTCGCTTCCCGTCAGATCTCCTGGCGACCGGACCGACCCAACCGATGCCGCACCAGCTCGAGCGCGGCGGCAACCCCGTCGAGATTGGGATTGAGATCGTAGGCACGCTCGAGGAAATCGAGCGCACGGTCAAGCTCGCCGCGTTGGGCATAGATCGCGCCGCACCCGGCCAGCGCGCCGAAGTGATTGGGGTTGCGCTCGAGCGCTGCGTCGCAGTCCTTCAGCGCCTGGTCGAAATCCCCGATGAGGAAATAGGCGGTGGCACGCTTGTTCCACGCCTCGGCGAAGTCCGGGCGACGCTCGATGGCGCGGGTGAAGGCATCGAGCGCCGCGCCCATCTGCTGCGCTTCCATGCGCCCGACGCCCTCGCGCACCAGGGCGTCGGCTTCGGGGTCGCCCGAGCGCAGCCACACGCTCCAGATCGCGCCCTCGGCCAGACGGCGCACGTTCCTGTCCTGATCGCGCAGGGCGCCGAGCAAGGCTTCCACGTCTTCCATCCTGCCGGAGTGGGCGAGTTGCTCGATGCCTTGCGCGCGCCTGGCGGCGTCGCCGCTCTGCATGGCCATCAGGGCCTGACTGCGCGACATCTCGGCGTAGGCGAGGCCGCTGAGCGTCGTCGCCGTGCCAAGGGCGAGCAGGGGGAGCAGAAGGAGGACGGGGATGCGCCTCATCGTGTCTTCCAGTGTGGCCTCCTGCGTCCACGTGCATATGCGGGGGCCGGGTGCGGGCCGCGACGCACGGGTCGATCCATTCTAACGCCAACCACCTGCCCTGCTACAGTTACGTACCGGTTCCACCGACGAGAATGCCCATGAACGCACCCTCCTCCGTATCCGCGCCGCACGCGCTGCCCGCCCCGGCGCGCATCGGCATGGCGCTCGCGGACGTCGATACACCCGCCCTGCTGCTCGACCTCGACGCGTTCGAGCGCAACCTGCAGCGGCTGAACGACACGTTGCGCGGACGCCCGGTCCGGGTTCGCCCGCACGCCAAGTCGCACAAGTGTCCGCAGATCGCGCTGCGCCAGATTGCCCTCGGCGCCGTCGGCGTGTGCTGCCAGAAGGTGAGCGAGGCCGAGGCCATGGTGCGCGGCGGCGTGCAGGACGTGCTGGTGGCCAACGAAGTGGTCGGCACACGCAAGCTGGCACGCCTTGCCGCCCTCGCTCGCGAGGCCCGCATCGGCGTATGCGTGGACGATGCGGGCAACGTCGAGGATCTGAGCCGGGCCGCGCGGACGGCCGGCAGCACACTCGATGTGTACGTCGAGCTCAACGTGGGCGCCGATCGCTGCGGGGTGGAACCCGGGGAGGCGGCGCTGACGCTGGCGCGGGCGATCGCGCGTGCGCACGGCCTGCGCTTCGCGGGCATCCACGCCTACCACGGCGGAGCGCAGCACCTGCGCACCCCCGCCGAGCGCGCTGCGGCAATTGCCCAGGCCGTGGACAAGGTGGCGCACGCGAAGGCGCTGATCGAGGCGGACGGGATCGACGTGGCCATCGTGACCGGTGCAGGCACCGGCACCTTCACCCTGGAGGCGGCCAGCGGCGTGTACAACGAGATCCAGCCCGGTTCCTACGTGTTCATGGACGCCGACTATGGCCGCAATCTGGGCGATGACGGACAGCCCGTGCACGAGTTCGAGCACAGCCTGTTCATCCTCGCCACCGTGATGAGCCACGTGCTGCCGCAGCGCGCGGTGGTCGACGTCGGCTTGAAGGCGCACAGCGTCGATTCCGGCATGCCCACCGTCGCCGGCGTGCCCGGCGCACGCTACACCCGCGCTTCGGACGAGCACGGCGCCATCGAACTGGCCGGCCCCGGAAACGTGCGGCTTGGGGAGAAGATCCGTCTGATCCCCGGACACTGCGACCCCACGGTGAACCTGTACGACTGGCTCGTGTGCTACCGCGGCGATCGCGTCGAGGACCTCTGGCCGATCAGCGCCCGCGGAGCGTTCTACTAGAGGCCGGCTTTAACGCAATCAACACAGAGGGCACCGAGGAACACAGAGGGAAACAGCGGCACCGCTCCACCAATGCCTCGGTGCGCCTCTGTGCCCTCGGTGTTGGGCGCGATTGTCGTTCACCAAATATCGACGGGACCAACATGGCCAACCCACGCTATCTCGGCTTCGACACGCTCGCGCTGCATGCCGGGCAGCAGCCCGACCCGACGACGGGTGCACGTGCGACCCCCATCTTCCAGACCACTTCTTTCGTGTTTCGCGACACGGACCACGCGGCCGCGCTGTTCAACATGGAGCGCGCCGGGCATGTCTATTCGCGCATCTCGAATCCCACCAACGCGGTACTGGAGGAGCGCGTCGCAGCACTCGAGAATGGTATCGGCGGCATCGCCACGGCCAGCGGCCAGGCGGCGCTGCACCTTGCGGTGTGCACCATCGCCGCGGCCGGTTCGCATATCGTCGCCAGCCGCTCGCTCTACGGCGGCTCGCACAACCTGCTCCAGTACACGCTCAGCCGCTTCGGCGTCGAGACCACCTTCGTCGACCCGCGCAAGCTGGACGACTGGCGCGCGGCGATCCGCCCGGAGACCCGCCTGCTGTTTGCAGAGACGCTGGGCAATCCGGGACTGGACGTGCTCGACGTGCCGAACGTCGCGCAGATTGCGCACGAGGCGAAGTTGCCGCTGCTGGTCGACTCCACCTTCACCACGCCCTACCTGATGCGCCCCTTCGATCTGGGTGCGGACCTGCTGTTCCATTCGGCCACGAAGTTCCTGGGCGGACACGGCGTGGCCATCGGCGGCGTGCTGGTGGACAGCGGCGCGTTCGACTGGGAGGCTTCGGGCAAGTTTCCGGAGCTCACCGAACCCTACGACGGCTTCCACGGCATGGATTTCCAGGAGGAATCCACCGTCGGCGCCTTCCTGCTGCGCGCCCGGCGCGAAGGATTGCGCGACTTCGGTGCATGCATGGCGCCGGCCGTGGCGTTCCAGATTCTGCAGGGCGTGGAGACACTGACGCTGCGGATGCAGCGCCACGTCGAGAACACACGCAAGATCGTCGCCTTCCTCGCCGATCATGCGGCGGTGGAATCGGTCAACTACCCCGAGCTGGAATCCCATCCCGACTACACCTTGGCGAAATCGCTCCTCCCGCGCGGTTGCGGTGCGGTCTTCACCTTCTCGATCAAGGGCGGTCGCTCGGCCGGTCGCAAGTTCATCGAATCGCTGCGCGTGTTCTCGCACCTGGCCAACGTCGGCGACGCCAAGTCGCTCGTCATTCACCCGGCCACGACGACGCATTTCCGCATGGACGACGCCGCGCTCGCCGCCGCCGGGATCGGCCCGGGCACCATCCGCCTGTCGGTGGGGCTGGAGGATCCGCAGGACCTGATCGACGACCTGGCGGGCGCGCTGCGGGTGTCGCAGAAGTAGAACGCGTTCAACACAGAGGGCACCGAGGAGCGCACGGAAATGAAGTCGCTGCCAGCACCTGTCGATGCCGACCCGCTGACACGCGCGGTCATTGGCGCGGCGATGCGGGTACATTCGAACCTGGGGCCAGGACTCCTGGAAGGCGTGTACGAAACGTGTCTGGCATACGAGTTGGATAAGTCCGGCATGCAGGTGCGTAGGCAAGTGCCGTTGGCGGTCGTCTATGATGGGAACAAGCTGGATGCCGGCTACCGCCTCGATTTACTCGTCAATGAACAACTCCTCGTTGAGGTCAAATCCGTAGACAGGCTAGCCCCCATTCACCTTGCTCAGGTATTGACGTATCTACGCCTGTCTTCTCTCCGAATTGGGCTTCTGCTCAACTTCAATGTTGAGCACCTGCGAAACGGTATAAGGCGAATAGCCAATTGATTTCCTCCGAGTTCCTCTGTGTCCTCTGTGTTTGACGAGGTTTGAATTGGACCTATCCGTCAACGGCCGCAAGGCCTACGCCTATACCGGCGGCAAGCCATTCGATCCGACACTGCCTGCGGTGGTGTTCATCCACGGCGCCGAGAACGACCACTGCGTGTGGACGCTGCAGACGCGCTACCTCGCTCACCATGGTCGCGGCGTGCTCGCCGTCGATCTCCCCGGCCATGGCCGCTCGGACGGTCCGCCGCTGGCGAGTGTCGAGGAGATGGCGGAATGGATCGTCGCGCTGCTGGACGCGGCGAAGATCGGGCAGGCGGCGCTGGTGGGCCACAGCATGGGTTCGCTCATCGCGCTGGAATGCGCGTCGCGCCATCCGGCCCGGGTTCGGGCGATTGCACTGGTGGGCACCGCCTTTCCGATGCGCGTGTCGGAAGAATTGCTGAACGCCACGCGCGATGACGAGCCGCTCGCGCAGGACATGGTCAACGTCTGGTCGCACTCGTCCTGCGCACAGTATCCGAGCAATCCCGGTCCGGGATTCTGGGTGATGGGCGAAAACCTGCGCCTGATGCAGCGTCAGAAGCCGGGCGTGATGCACACCGACTTCGTCGCGTGCAACGCCTACGCGAATGGCGCTGCGGCAGCCGCAGGCGTGCAATGCCCTGCTCTACTCGTGCTGGGCAAGCGCGACATCATGACGCCCCCTCGTGCGGCCAAGGACCTCATGGCCGCGATGCCGCAGGCGCGCAAGGTAGAGATCGCCGGTAGCGGCCACGCGCTGATGGCAGAAAAGCCGGACGAGGTGCTTGACGCGCTCGCCACGTTCGTTTGATTGGTCCCGCCCCGGCGCAATGTCGGGGCGGTGAACCGCAGAAGGCCTACCGCCTCGCCTGCTCCAGCATCTTTTCCGGCGTGCTGACCTCGTATTTCCCCGCCTCCTCGATGTTGAGCGACTTGACCACCCCGTCCTCCAGCAGCATGGAGTAGCGCTGCGAGCGCACGCCCAGCCCGCGGGCGGTGAGATCCAGTTCCAGGCCCAGGGCGCGGGTCCACTCGCCGCTGCCGTCGGCGATCATGCGCACCTTGCTCGCCGCGCCCTGTTCGCGACCCCATGCCCCCATCACGAATGCGTCGTTGACCGAGACGCACCAGATCTCGTCCACCTTTGCAGCCTTCAGCGCATCGGCGTGCTCGATGTAGCCGGGCAGGTGCTTGGCCGAGCAGGTCGGTGTGAAGGCGCCGGGCAGACCGAACATGGCGATGCGCTTGCCGCGCACCATGTCCTCCACCTTGAACGCGTTCGGCCCGACGCTGCATCCCGGGGTTTCGTTCTCGATGAACTCGTACACGGTCGCGTTCGGCACGCGATCTCCCACCTTTATTGCCATGATCGTCTCCTTGCTCTATCGGGACTTCGATTCTAACCAACGACGGGTTCCGCCGTGCCGCGCCGTATAATGCGCGGGCAGTTTCATCGTATCGCGCTGTCCATGAGCACCCTTCCACCCGGCGACGACGAAGAGGACGACGGCGTACCGCCCATCCCGTCCGGCAGCAAGAACTACATCACCCCCGCGGGGTTCGCACGGCTCAAGAACGAGGCGCTGCACCTGCTGGACCGCGAGCGACCGGATCTGGTGAAAGTCGTCGCGTGGGCCGCATCGAACGGGGACCGCTCGGAGAATGCAGACTACCTTTATGGCAAGCGCCGGCTGCGCGAGATCGACCGTCGCATCCGCTTTCTCACGCGCAGCCTCGACGCTGCGGAGGTGATCGACCCGACCGCCCGGCAGGAAACCGACCGCGTCTACTTCGGGGCCACCGTGACGCTCGCCGACGAAGGCGGCGCGCAGAGTACCTACACCATCGTCGGCATCGACGAGACGGACGTCTCGCGCGGACGCATCTCGTGGATATCGCCGCTGGCGCGTGCGCTGCTCAAGCGGCAGGAGGGCGATCAGTTCGTCTTCAAGGCACCCGGCGGCGACCAGCTCCTCGAGATCGTGCGGATCGAGTACACGCAGGTGGATTGAGCCCGCTTGCGCGCATCCGCTCGGGCCGTCGGCGACGCGGCGATGCGCGATCCTTCCCACGCCAGGTCACGGGATCACACGCGCGCCTCGCAGGCGCCCGAACAAGTCGAGAAACATCTGTTCCGTGTCCATGCACTCGCCGAAGCCGGCGCGACGGACCTTGCCGGTGTCCGACACGATGTCGTAGTCGGAGCCGAACACGAAGTCGCCGAACGGCCACGCCGCCAGCTGTTCGAACGAATGCGGCACGAGGCCGTGACGCTGCACCATGCGCTGCCATACCCCGCCCTTGTCGGCCATGAAGCGCGCAAGCGCGATCTGCCGCGGCGGCGCGAGGTCCATGTCGAAGAACCGGGCGAATCGCGGAAACAGGTTCTCCCACCGGATCAGGTCGCCGTTGGTGACATTGAAGGCCTGGTTCGCGCACTGCGGCTGCGTCGCCATCCACTCGATGGCCCGCGCGAGCAGGCCCGAATCCGTGCACTGGTAGAGCGCGCGGTACGCTGCAGGCTTCCCCGGAAAGGCGAGCGGGACGCCCAGTTCGCGGCAGATGCATGCATACACCGCCAGCACCAGCGCGAGGTTCATCGGGCTGCCCAGCGAGAAGCCGCATACCGCGTGCGGCCGCACGGCCGACCAGGTCCATGGCTTTCCGCGCTGCCGCGCCTCGAGGAGGTCCTGTTGGTCGTAGTACATGTTGGGCGGCAGGTGGCGCGGGTCGCTTTCCCTGGCTGGAGTGCGAAACGGGCCGAGATGGCTTCCGTACCACTTCGTGCCTTCCACCAGATTCACGTGCCGCAGACCGTGCGCCGCATGCTCCACGGCATCCAGGACGTTCTCCAGCATTGCCGTGTTCACATGTGCCAGTTGCGCCGGATCGGTGCGGTCCAGGTACGCCGCGTAGAACAGATGGGTGAGGTCGTCCAGTGCCGAGAGGCCGGCTCGACAGACCTCCCGGTCGGTGAGATCGACCGCCAGATGGACATAGTCGCCGGCGACGTCCGGCCGGCGGCGCGACAAGGCAACCACATCCCAGGCACCGGTTTGCAGCAGATGCATGAGAAGATAGCGTCCCACCACACCGGTGGCGCCGACGACAAGGGCCTTGGCGCGTTTCATCCGCTCGTTTCCTCCCGACATCTTCCGATCTTGAGGCATGCCCGGGCATTCGGGCAAACTCCCGCTTCCCTTCACCTTCCCATCATCAAGCATGACGAAGGATTTCGATCTCATCACCATCGGCGGCGGGAGCGGCGGCGTCGCGGCCTCCAACCGCGCGGCACTGTACGGCACGCGCTGCCTGCTCATCGAGAAGGGCCGTCTCGGCGGCACCTGCGTCAACGTCGGCTGTGTTCCCAAGAAGGTGATGTGGAATGCCGCCCAGATCGGCCACGCCCTGGAGGATGCCGCGGACTACGGTTTCGCGCTCGAGCGCAAGGGCTTCGACTGGGCGCGGCTGAAGGAGGAGCGCGACCGCCACGTGCGCGAACTCAATGGACACTACGCGCGCTACCTCGCCGGCAACAAAGTCGAGTTGGTACAGGGCGAAGCGCGCTTCGTCGGCCCCCGGACCGTCGAGGTGAACGGCGCGCGCTACCGCGCGAAACACGTGCTGATCGCAACCGGCGGCCATCCCATCATGCCCGACGTGCCCGGCGCGGAGCTCGGCATCACCTCGGACGGATTCTTCGAACTGGCGAGTCTGCCGCGCAAGGTGGCGATCGTGGGCGCCGGCTACATCGCCGCGGAACTGTCAGGCGTGCTGCACGCGCTCGGCAGCGAGGTCACACTGGTCCTGCGGCGCGATCACCTGGTGATGAGCTTCGATCCCATGCTGCGCGAAAACCTGATGGAGCACATGCGCGCGGAGAACATCGAGTTCGTCACCAACTCGCAGGTCGACGGGCTGCGCCGCGAGAGCGACGGCACGCTCACCATTATGTGCGACAGCGGCACGCGCCTAGGCGGCTTCGATACGGTGATCTGGGCCATCGGCCGCGCGCCGAACACGCGCACCCTGGACCTGAACGCGACGGGGCTGGCGTGCGACCAGATGGGCTTCGTCATCACCGATGAGTTCCAGGAGACCGGCGTCGATGGCATCTACGCGGTCGGCGACGTGACCGGCCGGGTCGCACTGACGCCGGTGGCGATCGCTGCGGGGCGCCGGCTAGCGGACCGGCTGTTCGGCGGCATGCCGGAGCGCAAGCTCGACTACGAGAACATTCCGACCGTGATGTTCAGCCATCCACCGGTCGGCACCGTCGGTCTGAGCGAACCGCAGGCGGTCCTGCGCTACGGCGCTGAGGCGGTGAAGGTATACCAGGCGAAGTTCACGCCGATGCTGCACGCCTTTACCACGCGCAAAGTGAAGGCGGCGATGAAGCTGGTGGTGGCAGGTCCGGAGGAACGCGTGGTCGGCTGCCACGTCATCGGTCCGGGCGCGGACGAGATGCTGCAGGGATTCGCGGTGGCCGTGCAGATGGGCGCGACCAAGCGCGATTTCGACGACACCGTGGCCATCCACCCGACGGTATCGGAGGAACTGGTGACGCTGCGCAATGCGCGACCGGCAGTCGTCTGAATCTCTCCTGGTTCGAGGGGATTGGCGGACAGCGGCGGTGTGTCAATTCTGCGCCGGGGGTTGAGCCTTGAGCTGTCGGATCAGTTCATCGACCTTCGACCCCTCGCCGACCGGCTCGACGAGCAGGATGTGCTCGACGTTGACGTGCATGCCGCTTGGCCCGTGCCACTCGTTGCCGCGCTTGACCAGCACGTTCGTGCTCGCCCGCGATACGGGCGAGACCTGCGTCAGCACGTAGAAGACGACGCTCAGACGCAGCGCACCGGGCGCGAACAGCGACACTGCCGGCCTGGCGAAGAAGATCTGCCCGTTGGTCAGCACGATCGCATAACGCTTGTCGCTCTCCAGTCCGCGCCACGGCGACTGGCTCCACAACCAAGCCAGCGCCATGGCGAGCGCTACGACCGTCGCCGCGACAAACGCGAATACGGCGAGCAGTCTCGACCCACTACGCCGTTCCTGTACTGCGACATCGTCTCCCGTTCCACTCATCTGCCTACGCCCCGGCGCACTTTCCGGCCGCCCGCGCGCAGCAAGTGCAACCCGATCAGCGCGAGCGCCAGCAGTGCGAGGGTGGCCGGCTCCGGCACCTCGCCGTTGATACGGGTGAGCCGCAGACGGTAGATCTCCACACCGTCAAGTTCAATGCCTGCGAGCACGCTGTAGCCTTCCAGCATATTGACGAACAGCAGTGAACTGAAGTCGCCGATGATCCCGTCCTCGCTGCCCGAGCGCAGGAGGTCGAACACCATCGTATCGCCAAGCGCGAGCAGGCCGGTGAAATCGACGGTCAGCGCGCCTGCCAGGAATGCGAGTCCAGCATCGATCGCTGCATACTCGCTGCCGCGGTTCGCGCCTTGAATGTCCAGGTGCAACGTCGACCCCTCGCCCAGCAAGAGTTGTCCTGCAACATCCAGCAGGCTGCGTTCGAGTCCGAGCACGCCGCTACCCAGGCTGAAATCGCCGGAGATCGCTGCACTCGAATCGATCAGCTCGATGCTCGCGGATCCGGTGCCGCCTCCGGCCAGCACATCCTGGGCGTCGAGCGCGGTGTCTACCAGCCGCAAATGCCCCTCTGCCGTTCCCGAGATGGAATTGCCGATGTTCATGACAGTGGCGTGTAGTTCGCCACCGTGGATGATTACGCGGCCTCGCGCTTCACCCTCGTTGGATGTGCCGATGCTCACCCCAGCGAAC
>CAZNBS010000039.1:0-25533 GCA_964570955.1 uncultured Burkholderiales bacterium
GAATCGCAGCCCGGTACGCCGCGCTCCTCGCACCGCTCGCCGACCGCGTCACCGTCCCGGTCGTGCGCGGCGATCGCACGAGCGTCTACGCCCAGTACACGGTCCAGGTGCCCGACCGCACCAAGCTCCAGGCGAAGCTTCAGGAGGCCGGGATTCCGACCGCGGTGCACTACCCGGTCCCGATGCACAAGCAGCCCGCGTATGCCGAGCTGGGCACCTATCCGCCGATGGCAGTGGCGGAATACCTCGCCGAGCGCGTCGTGAGCCTGCCGATGGACGCCTATATGGACGAGGCGAGGCAGCGGACCGTGGTCGAGCGCCTCGCGACTGCGTTGACGAGTCTGGGTCAGAAGGCGGCCTGACATTCGCCTCTGAGTCGACGCATGGATCTTCGTGGTAAGCGTTTCCTCGTGATCGGTGGGGCTGGACTCATCGGCTCTCACACCGTGGACGAGTGCATAAAGACCGAGGCCACACAGATCCGCGTGTATGACCATTTTTTGCGCGGACACGAGGAGAATCTGGCAAGTGCGCTACGCGATCCTCGGGTGGAGATTTTTCCGCTAGGCAGCGACAGTCTGCACCGCGACATCCTCGACGCGGCGATGAAGGGAATCGACGCCGTCTTTCATTTCGCCGGGCTCTGGCTCTTGCATTGCTATGACTACCCGCGATCGGCCTTCGACGTGAACGTCGGGGGGACCTTCAACGTTCTCGAAGCGATCGTGAACAACGGGGTGAAGCGCCTTGTCTATTCGTCCTCCGCATCGGTCTACGGAGACGCGATCGAAGAGCCGATGACTGAGGATCATCCGTACCGCAACAATAACTTCTACGGCGCAACGAAAATCGCGGGCGAGCAGATGTGCCGCGCACTCCATCACCGGTACCGTGGAACCGATAAACACTTCGACTACGTCGGCCTGCGCTACATGAATGTGTACGGTCCTCGGCAAGAGTATCGCGGCGACCACATCGCCGTCGTCATGAAGATGTTCGATCGTATCGACAACGACTTGCCACCGATCGTCTACGGCGACGGATCGTAGGCCTATGACTTTGTCTGCGTCTCGGACTGTGCGCGGGTGAATGTGAAGGCGATGCAGGCCGCGACTACTGACCAGTTCTACAACGTCGGAAGTGGCGTCAAAACGACCATTAAGGAACTTGCTGAATTGTTGCTGCAGCTTACGCGCGCGGGGACCGGAATGCAGTACGAACCTGGGGGCATGACGCTCGTCAAGAATCGCGTGGGATCGCCTGTAAAGGCGGAGCGTGAGCTCGGATTTGCGACGCACGTTGAGTTGCGCGACGGCTTGCGCAACCTGATCGAATGGCGCAGCGTCCATCGTGCCGGCGATCAGCAACTCCGCAGCAAGCGCGGTGGGTACGAGGCCCCTGGGGTTTCTGCATGACGTATAACCGGGCAAATGTGCTGGTGATCGAGGCTGGCAAGGCCGACCTTCACTACTTCCGAGATATCTGGCTGTACCGCGAGCTTTTTGCGTTCCTGGCGTGGCGTGACGTCTTAGTCCACTACAAGCAGACGGTGATCGGGCTTGGCTGGGCTGTCCTTCGCCCGCTCTTGACCATGATTGTGTTCACCGTGGTCTTCGGCAAGTTAGCTAACCTACCCTCGGGTGACGTCCCTTATTCCGCTCTTGTGTTCTCGGGGCTGCTGCCTTGGTTGCTCTTCGCGAACGGCCTTCCCGCTGCCGGCGAGAGCCTGATCGGCAACCGCAATCTAGTTTCGAAGATCTATTTCCCCCGGCTGATCGTGCCGCTCAGCTCGGTGACTGTTGCAGTCGTCGACTTTTCGATTGCCATGCTACTGCTGCTCGGCATGCTTATCGCGCAAGGACTGACACCCGACTGGCACATCCTGGTGCTCCCTGCATTACTCACTCACTTGCTCGTACTGACGTTAGGCACAGGCGTGTGGATGGCAGCGCTGAGCGTTCGATACAGAGATGTGCGTTACGTGGTTCCGTTTCTTGTGCAGGTCGGGTTGTACATTTCCCCCGTCGGGTACAGCAGCACGATCGTGCCGGAGTCGTGGCGTTTCATCTTCTCGTTCAATCCCATGGTGGGAGTCATAGACGGGTTTCGATGGGCGCTGCTGGGCGGGTACGGCGGCTTCCCGTTGGCCAGTTGCTCGCTCTCTGCCGCGATTGCGCTCATAACCCTGATCTCAGGGGTGATCTACTTCCGTAGGATAGAGAGATCCCTCATTGACACGCTCTGACCTATGCCGCCAGTGATCACCGCCGAACGCCTGGGTAAGAGGTACCGGATCCATCATAGGACGGGGCCCAGGTATCTCACGCTTAGAGACGTCGTGACCGAGAAGTTGGGACGCATTGCACGACTCGCCGCTCCGCGGGAACAAATCGACCACGGCAAGCAGGTAGAAGAGTTCTGGGCGTTGAACGATGTCACGTTCGAGCTCTCAGCTGGAGAGCGGCTTGGAATCATTGGGCGCAATGGGGCAGGCAAATCGACACTGCTCAAGATTCTCTCAAGACTGACCGACCCCACGACCGGGCGCGCGGTCGTTCGAGGAAGAGTTGGGAGCCTTCTCGAGGTCGGCACCGGCTTCCACCCGGAACTGACAGGGCGCGAGAACGTATTCTTGAATGGCGCAATTCTCGGTATGAAGAAATCCGAGATTGCGCGGCGGTTCGACGAGATTGTCGCGTTTGCCGAAGTCGAGCAATTCATAGATACGCCGGTGAAGCATTTCTCGAGCGGAATGCACGCTCGGCTCGCCTTCGCGGTCGCGGCACACCTGGAACCTGACATCCTGATAGTCGATGAGGTGCTCGCAGTTGGAGACCTGAAGTTCCAGAGCAAGTGCCTTGGCAGGATGGAAGAAGCGGGTAGAGCAGGACGGACAATCTTATTCGTGAGCCATAACATGGCCACGATCACCTCGCTATGCACGAGGTGCATTCTTCTCGATCAGGGTCGTGTAGCTAGCGACGGACCGACTTCGGAGGTGGTGCTCGAGTATTACACCATGAACCAGTCCGGCGGCGGTATAGCGCAGGACTTCTCGCAGGTGAGACCACCCATAGGCGACGGGGTGGCGCAGTTGAAGGCTGGGTTCGTTCGAAATGATCAAAGCCCGGGTTCAGCCGAAATTTCGATCACAGACGAGTTTCAAGTGGGCATGCGATTCCACCTCGCTGCGGATCGGCCGCTGAGGGTGGTGCCGAACCTCCAATTCATGACCGCCGATGGAGTGTGCGCATTCTCTACGACACCACCCAAAGCACTGGAACTGAGAGGCGGCGAGCACACGGTTGAGTGCCTAATTCCCGCTCACTTTCTCAACGAAGGTGCCTATTTCGTTCACCTCGCAGTCAACACCATTGTCGAAGATCGACTCGCAACCCACTTTTATGAGCGCAGTGCACTCTCTTTCAATATTCGAGACCCGCTGGAGGAGTCGGAGCACCGGCACGGCTGGGGCGGTCCGATTCCGGGAGTCGTGCGACCGGCTCTCGACTGGCGCGTTGTACAGGCTTAAGTTGTCGGGTTCCTCGTGAATCGAGACGCAGTATGAAAGTCGTCATATTGGCTGGTGGCCTCGGCACGCGTATCAGCGAAGAATCTCACTTGCGCCCTAAGCCAATGATCGAGGTTGGTGGGCGGCCGATCCTATGGCACATCATGAAAATCTACTCGACCTACGGGCTGAATGATTTCGTGATTTGTCTTGGATACCGCGGTTACGTGGTTAAGGAGTACTTCGCGAATTATTTCCTGCACATGTCCGATGTGACCTTCGACATGGCCCAAAATCGGATGGAGGTGCACCAAGCGAGCGCCGAGCCTTGGCATGTGACGTTAGTGGACACGGGCGAGCACACAATGACGGGCGGTCGACTTAAGCGGGTCGCTAGCTATCTCGGGGCTGAGGACTTCTGCATGACCTACGGCGACGGTGTGAGCGACATTGACATAGAACGCCTCATTGAGCATCACAGGGGTGCGGGTGTTCTCGCTACGCTTGCGGCGGTACAACCCCCCGGCCGCTACGGCGCATTGCACACGGAGGGGGACCAGGTAACGAGCTTCATCGAGAAGCCCGAGGGCGACGGCGGGTGGATAAACGGTGGGTTTTTTGTCCTCTCACCAAAGGTTATCGACTATATCGAGGGTGATAACACATCGTGGGAATGGACGCCGCTCCAGCGGCTTGCGAAGGAAAGACAGCTCTCTGCTTTCAAGCACCGAGGCTTTTGGCAAGCCATGGATACCCTCAGGGACAAGAATCTCCTCGAAGATCTCTGGACCCAGGGCCATGCGCCCTGGAAGAAATGGTAGTCAACGCTGCATTCTGGCGGGGCAAGCGCGTCCTGGTGACTGGCCATACCGGTTTCAAGGGCGGCTGGCTTTCCCTCTGGCTGCAACGCTTGGGTGCAGCTGTATCCGGATACTCACTCCCCGCGCCTACGCAGCCAAGTCTCTTTGCCGCAGCGCAGGTCGAGAAGGGTATGGTGTCCGTGCTGGGGGATATTCGTGATCTTCCCGCTCTAATCAATGTCTTCGAGACACATCGCCCCGAGGTCATCATTCATCTGGCCGCACAGGCTCTTGTTCAGGCGTCGTACCAGGATCCAGTCGAGACATTCGGTACCAACGTGATGGGAACCGTCAATGTTCTCGAGGCCACACGGCAAACACCTGGGGTGCACGCTGTAGTTATCGTAACAAGTGACAAGTGCTACGAGAATAGAGAGTGGATTTGGGGCTATCGCGAATACGAAGCCATGGGTGGACGCGACCCCTACTCCGCGAGTAAAGGAGCGGCCGAGTTGGTTTCAGGAGCATACCGCTCCTCATTCTTTAGCTCATCGGGAACCGCCGGGGTGGCAACCGCTCGTGCAGGAAACGTGATCGGCGGCGGCGATTGGGGCGTGGACCGTCTGATTCCGGACATGGTGCGAGCTTACTCTTCCGGTCGACCCGCTTTGATTCGCAATTCGCGCGCGATTCGTCCATGGCAGTACGTGCTTGAGCCACTGGCCGGCTATCTAATGCTCGCTGAGCGCCTCTCTACACAGCCCGCCGAATTCGCAGAGAGTTGGAATTTCGGCCCACCCGAGCCAGACACAGTAGATGTTGCAGAGGTAGCAGATCGTGTGACAAGTCTCTGGGGCCAAGATGCTCGCTGGGAACAGGATCGGACCACACACTCACACGAGGCGCATACGCTTAGACTCGACAGCAGCAAGTCTAGAGCGCGCCTAAAGTGGCGTCCACGGCTGTCGCTTGATACAGCCCTAGAGCGAACTGTTGCGTGGTACCGCGCGGCACTGCGAGGTGAAGACATGCGCACGCTGAGCGAGGGGCAGATTGAGCACTATCAGGCTGGGGGCGGCGCGTGAGCCATCGGTGCCGATTCTGTAGTTCCGAGCTCAGAGACAGCTTCTGCGACCTTGGGATGTCGCCACTATCAAACGCGTTCCTACGTGCTGATCAGCTTGATGACATGGAGCGCTTCTATCCGCTGCATGCGCGCGTATGTGCGCGATGCCTTCTCGTGCAGTTGCCTGAGATTGCAAGTCCAGAGCAGATCTTTGAAGACTACGCCTATTTCTCGTCTTACTCGAAAACCTGGCTAGAGCACGCCCGGGATTACGTCGAGCAATTGATCCCACGCCTCAGCCTCGGCGCCGAGAGTCGTGTCATCGAGATTGCGAGCAACGACGGGTACCTCCTACGCTACTTCAAAGAACACTCGATCCCGGTGCTGGGGATCGAGCCAGCGGCGAATGTTGCCCGTGCTGCTCAAGAATCCGGTATCCCGACTCTCATTCGCTTTTTTGGCACTGCGCTCGCGCGCGAGCTCGCTCAGCAGAGTATGTGCGCTGATTTGCTGGTCGGGAATAACGTACTCGCGCACGTCCCAGATCTTAACGACTTCGTGGCCGGCCTCAAGATTGCGCTCAAACGTGGTGGCATCATCACGATGGAATTCCCGCACCTAGCTCGGCTCATCGCAGAGTGTCAGTTCGACACTATCTACCACGAACACTTTTCCTATTTCTCCTTTGCGACTGTCAATAAGATCTTCCAGTATCACGGGTTGCAGCTTTTCGATGTCGAAGAGTTGCCCACGCACGGAGGATCGCTGCGCATTTTCGCCCAGCACAGCGAAGAGCCGCCTCGCGCAGTGTCCACTCGGGTAGACGCGCTGCTCGAACGTGAGCGAGCCGAAGGTCTGCATGATCTGTCTACTTATGTCCGCTTTGGCGAAGCCATACGAGAGGTCAAGCGAGCACTGCTGGATTTTCTGATTCGAGCAAAGCGTGAAAACAAGCGAATCTGCGGTTACGGCGCGCCAGCGAAGGGGAACACATTACTCAATTACTGCGGCGTTCGTGGCGATTTTCTTGACTTCACGGTGGATCGTAGCCCGCACAAGCAGGGACTATTCCTGCCGGGAACGCACATCCCCATATCTTCTCCAGAGCGGATTCAAACTGAGAAACCCGACTATGTGCTGATTTTGCCCTGGAATCTCCGAGGCGAGATCATGGAGCAGCTCGTATTTATTCGTGAGTGGGGTGGGCGGTTCGTGGTGCCGATTCCGCGACTCGAGCTCGTTGCATGAAATTCTTGACCACACCGCTTCTGGGTGCGTTCGTGATAGAGCTTGCGCCAATCGTAGATGATCGTGGCTTCTTCGCTCGTAGTTGGTGCGCTAAGGAGTTCGCAGCGCACGGACTCAACCCAAGTCTAGTTCAGTGCAACGTCTCGTTCAATAAGCGCCGTGGAACACTGCGTGGCATGCATTATCAGGTCTCGCCTCACGAGGAAGCAAAGATCGTCCGTTGCACAATGGGAGCGATTTACGACGTAATTGTCGACCTTCGGGCTGCTGCGCCGAGCTATCGAAGGTGGTTCGCCATCGAGCTTAGTGCGGCAAACCGGCGGATGATGTATTGCCCTGAGGGCGTTGCGCACGGCTTTCAGACGCTCATGGACGACACGGAAGTGTTCTATCAGATGTCGGAGTCACATCATCCGGAGAGTGCGAGGGGTGTACGGTGGGACGATCCCGCTATCGGCATCGAGTGGCCCCCTACAGAGACAAGAATCATCTCGTTCGGGGACGCAAATTTTCGATTCCTAGCGGTCTGAACGAATCCGTTTCGACGCTTATCCGTCAACGCCAGGAGCCGCTCTCACGACCAAGGCATTCATAAGGTCGCCGATGTACGAGAACTAAAGCGGTAGGTGCAATGATCGCTCGACCGCTTCGAAGAGAATATGGGTCAGATATGGAGGTTTGGGGGTGAACAATCGGCTTACGCCACCGCATGACTTTATTGGTCGTCCCAAAATGGACATGCCGCCGTTTGTGCTATTCCGGCCTCAGATTTCCGCCAGTGTGGATTAGCGCGGGCTGCTATGAGTGATCCGATCAGGCAATACTGGGAAGAGCGCGCTAGCCGGTCCCGCGGCGAATCCACTGCTACTACCGACGATGTGTATTTGCGCGAACTCGAGATTGCAACGATTGTGGCGACGATTAAGGAAATCGGCGTAGCTCCGGGGCAGAGTGTGATGGACATCGGCTGTGGCGACGGTTACTCGACCAGCAAGATAGCCGATGCTTTCCCAGAACTGCAGGTCTTTGGGCTCGACTTCAGCCAGCAGATGATTGCTATCGCCCGTGAGCGATTGGCGGCGCGGCCCGATCTTCAGGATCGCCTCCGCTTTGAGCTGGGTGACGTCACCAATCTTGACGCTTCTTGTGGCAAGAGTAAGTACTCAATCATACTAACCGATCGATGTCTCATTAACCTTGCGTCCTTTGAGCGGCAACGCCAAGCACTCGCCTCAATCGCTGGCCATCTCAAACCAGGGGGGCACTATCTGGCTGTTGAGAATTTTGTGGAAGGCCATGAGAACATGAATGCGGCGCGCAAGTCCATGGGCCTTCCAGAAATCCCCATCCGCTGGCACAACCTGTACTTCAAAGAGGCGGAGCTCATAAGCGCGGTGAAGAGATTATTTGACCAGGTCGTCCTGAAGGATTTTGCTAGCTCATATTACTTCGCGACCCGCATCGTGTACTCAAAAATGTGCCAGATGAGGGGCGAGTTACCCGACTACGGTCACGAGATCCATCAGCTGGCCATACACCTACCCTGGGTGGGGCAATTCAGCCCGATCCGCATGGCCGTGATGCGCAAGAACCCTGCTCCACTGCATTGAATTGGCGACGATGGACAGATTCGAACTTGATAAGCGCGAGAACATCGAAAGGCAGGGAAGCGATGATGGCCTGCGGGCGCTTTCCGTGGAGTGGGTCACGCGGGCCGCGCATTACCAGTATTCCCATCACTTCATGTGGATGGGGCGGCCCATCATCCAGTTTCCACAAGACATCCTCGCAATGCAGGAGATTATCTGGGAGGTGAAGCCCGACCTCATCGTGGAGACCGGAATAGCCCGCGGCGGCTCTCTGATTTTCTATGCGTCTTTGCTAGAGCTAATCGGGGGAGACGGGATGGTCCTCGGGGTGGATATCGAGATTCGTCCCCACAATCGCAATGCCATCGAGTCCCATAGCATGTTTAAGCGCGTCCGCATGATTGAGGGCTCTGCTCTCGACGAGGATGTGGTGCGCGAGATCAGTGAGATAGCGCAACGGAAGCGGCGCGTGCTCGTAGTACTCGACTCGAATCACACCCATGCTCACGTGCTGAGAGAACTGCAACTCTATTCCCCCCTCGTAACCGAGGGAAGCTATCTGGTCGTCCTCGATACCATTATTGAGGACATGCCAACTGGCTCATTCCCTGATCGGCCCTGGGATAAAGGCAACAACCCCAAGACTGCTGTACGCGAGTTTCTAAAGACCACGGACCGCTTTGAAGTGGCGCGAGACATCGAGGCTAAACTGCTAATCACAGTTGCCCCAGAGGGGTATCTTCGCTGCGTAAGAAGGTAGTGATGGAGTGCGGCCTTCGTATGGCCTTGAATGACAGACAATGGGGTCGATTTCGTAGCCAGGCCCGCACGCTACGCTTGGCACGAGGTATTCACGTTGCATCACGAGCGGTTTTAAGGAGTCTTCACCGCCTATCGCGACGCTGCTTCCATACTTGCGCACCCTCCTGCGTCTTCGTCATGCACTTGTCTGCGCATTGCTCAGCTGCAAAGGACTGAGTTGTGATGCGGATTCCCGTTGCCGGTCCGTGGATTACTGAAAAGGAAATTGCGTACGTAACGGAGGCGGCCTCCACAGCTTGGTATTCGAAGGCGGGCACATTCACTGCGCGTTTCGAGAGCTCGTTTTCCGAGTATCTTGGAGTCAACCATGCGGTGTCCCTGCCGTCGTGCACTTCCGCTCTGCATCTCTCCCTACTTGCACTCGGCGTCGGCCCTGGCGACGAAGTGATCGTCCCGGACGTGACATGGATAGCGAGCTCGGCGCCCATCTCGTATGTCGGTGCCACACCGGTATTCGCCGATATCGATCCGCTGAGCTGGTGCCTAGCGGCCGACTGTTTCGAAGCATGCATCACTGAGCGCACGAAAGCCGTAATTCCAGTCGACTTGTATGGGAACATGCCTGACATGGACGCAATCACTGCGGTCGCTCGCGCGCACAACGTGGCAGTAATAGAAGACGCTGCCGAGGCAATAGGCTCTAGATTCAAGGGCAAGCTGGCTGGAAGCTTTGGAGAAATCGGTGCTTTCAGTTTCCATGGCTCGAAGACCCTTACCACAGGTGAGGGAGGAATGCTCGTCACAAATGATTCCGCTATTTATGCCCGCGTGCTGGTGCTTCGAGATCACGGTCGCCGGCCTGGCGACACGATGTTTATGAATGGCGAGGTGGCGTTCAAGTACAAAATGTCGGACCTGCAGGCAGCTCTCGGGCTTGCACAGCTGGAGCGGATTGACGAGCTTGTGTCTCGAAAACGCAAGATCTTCTCGTGGTACGCGGAAGAGTTAGCTGACGTTGACGGACTGCAGCTCAATTATCAATCGAGTGACACCTTTAACACTTACTGGATGGTGACAGTGGTTCTTGATCCTAGTTATGGGAGCAAGGAAAGAATCATTCGCGCATTGCGGGAGCGGAGCATTGATTGCCGGCCCTTCTTCTCTCCGCTGAGTAGCCTGCCGGCGTACGCGGGTCATCCGGAATCTGCCCGAGCCCGAGAGCGAAACCGGGTCAGCTATGAGCTCGGTTCACAGGGAGTGAACCTACCTTCAGCCCTCAACCTTGACCGCGAGGCTGTTCATTTTGTGTGCGAACAGCTTAGGAACGTTCTCGATGGCCAGAGGACCCAGTGATGCCCCGCTCTTCTCACGCCTTGCGGACTCGATGACCCGACCATTCGTTTCAATTATTGTCCCTACCCGCGATCGGCCCGAGCTACTTGGGTACTGTCTGCGTAGCCTGGTGGATCAGAGCTTCCGGGACTTTGAGGTTGTGGTCAGTGACAATTTTGTGAAGGCGCCCGCAAAAGGTGTGTTCGACGCTCTCGCGGACCACCGGTTTAGGTATATTGCGCCACCCCGCCCACTCGCGATGCACGAGAATTGGGAGTTCGCAGTTGAGCACGCGCGCGGGACTTATGTTGCCGTACTAATCGACAAGACTGTTCTGCGCCCGACGGCTTTGGAAACGTTCCACCGGGTGCTGACCGATATGCCAGCCGAACTCGTATCCTGGTGGAACGAGGGATACAACCCTGTTGTCGGGGACCACTACCAGCGCGGAGAATATTGCCCCGCCTCGCAGCCCCGCAAGCCTATGCATTTCGATACAAGAACCGAGCTTGAGGAGCGGTTCGAGATGAAAATTAGGAGAGGGAACGAGGGTGTCCGGTACTATCGGGGCAAAATCTGTTTCGGTGCCTATCATTGCGACCTTGTCGCTCGCATCAAATCGCGAGTTGGCCGACTCTTCTTTCCGATCTCGCCTGATTACACTTCGCTCGTCGCAGCGTTGGCGCTGGCGCGGAGTGCTATCGACCTCGGAGAACCGCTACTGATCTCCTTTAACGTGCCTCTCTCGACCGGGCATAACGCTTCGAGGAACCCTGCGGCACTCAAAGACTTTCTGTTGCAGTTCGATTCGTCCCTTTCCTTGCTACAGGACATGCCTATACCGGGTCTTTATAGCTCAATCCATAACTGTGTCGCCTTCGATTACGTACACATGCGGAGCAGACTTATTCCCGAGTTGAACGGACTGACACTAGACCTCGGTAACCTTGCGCTCCGCGCGAGCGAGGATCTTGCTCTGGTGTCATGGCCGGATGATGTGGAGCGAGTCAAACAACTCGCCATCCTTGGCAATTTTCAGCAGAACCACCCATCAATGCATTCCACATCCTCCCCAATTCTCGAGCAAATACCGGTTTCGCAAAGCCGCTCGCGTCTGCTCCGCTTTGGCAGGCGCATCGTCACGCGAACGCTCGGCGAGCGTTGGAGCCTTCTTCTCAAGCGGTGGTTTGATCGAATGATTGGATTCCCTGCCCGCACCGAGTTCGACAGCATTCTATCGGCCGCGCGTGCGGCCGATAGCTTCTATCGGCGTGCACGGCGTTGATTGCGTGCAATAGTCCCTGCCGCGAATACCAGGAATCGACTCACCCAACGGCTGATCGAGCATCCCGAGCCTTATGTAGGAACTAACCTCTGGAAACTCTGGCTTCGCAAAGCACGGCACTCACGGAAGACGCAACGCATCGGCGGTTGCCGACCAACTATCTAGTTCCATGACATCCACAGCCTAAGCGACTTGTGCATCAAGGTAGTGGATGTCCCTGGCTTGCGTCCGGATAACCAGGCAGTGCGCAGCCTTCGTCAAGATCGTTAGAAGCCGTTTCAATCCTGTCGCACGGCCAGTCACGGATCAATGCGGTGCAATGTTCATTGTGCTGACACATTTTTCCGTGAAGCAAAAATACCGGCCCTCGAAAGTGGGCGATTTCTATATGGCAAAGCAGAAAACAGATCAGCTTTACGCGCGACGCGCCAATGAGCAAACCCTCGATGTTCTATTGGTTGCCTTCATCCATCGCTCGACAGCTGGCACCATCGCTGATCACATACACGCGGTCAAAACGCTCTCTACACACAACGTGTGGACGGTGCGGCGAATACATCCGCTTGGGGGAATTCTGCCGACGCGACTTGATCTGTCGAGATTCGACGCGCTGATCCTTCACTATTCGTTGTACCTGCTCGATGACGTCTACTTAAGTAAGGCGGCAAAGGAGCGTGTAGCGGCGTTCCCAGGCGTGAAAGTGCTGTTTGTTCAGGATGAATACCGACAAGTCAATGCGATGAAGGACATTATTCGCAAGCTTGGGATAGACCTGCTCTTTACCTGTGTCCCTGAACCAGAGATCGAAAAGGTCTATCCAGCGAAGGAGCTCCCAGGCCTCACGAAGATCAACACACTAACCGGATACGTGCCCGAGTCGCTGCTCGCACGAGCGACGAGACCTCTTAGAGAGCGGCCGATCGACGTCGGCTATCGCGCGAGGAAACTCCCGTACTGGCTTGGAAAGCTGGGCGTCGAAAAATGGCGGCTCGCATCGGAATTCCTGCAGGCGGTCAAGGGGAGAGAACTCGTTTGCGACATTTCTGCGGAAGAGAGGGACCGGGTCTATGGCGACGCCTGGATCGAATTTCTTTCCTCCTGCAAAGCAGTCCTCGGAACCGAGAGCGGCGCCAGCGTATTTGACTTCTCAGGAGATATCCAGCGGACCGTGGATGCGTTCGTCGCGACGCACCCCAACGCGCCGTTTGAGGAAGTGCAGGAACGTTTCTTCACCCATAAGGAAGGCAACATTCGGCACAACCAAATTTCGCCCCGCTGCTTCGAGGCGGCGGCGCTTCGTACAGCGATGATTCTATTAGAAGGCGAGTACTCTGGGATCCTGCAACCATGGCGGCACTATGTGCCGTTGAAAAAGGACTACAGCAATCTAGATGAGGTTGTGGCAGTCGTTCGTGACCCTGGCCGCCTACAGTCGATCGCGGACACAGCATATCGGGAAGTAGCTCTCAACGAGCGTTATTCATATCGCGCGTTCGTGAGTCAGCTCGATGCCGCAATTCAGCGAGTACACGAAAGTATGTGCGCCAAGAAGCAATCCGTCTATCACTCGGCTCATAAGCCAGTCGCGGCAGCGCAGCGAGCGCGATACACCCCGTGGACGTTTCGGATCGCTGCACGGCCTACAGCTGTACAGGTCATTTTTGGCGTACTCTCGACGCTGTGGGGAATCCTTCCGCCTCGCGCTCAGAACCGCCTAAGGGCGATCGCCAAGCCGATCCGATCGGCGCTTGAGCGTCTCGCGTGAGAATGCGGCTGGACTCGTGCGTCGACGAATTAGACTAGAGAACGAGCATGTGCGGGATCGCTGGTTGGGTGGACGTCACTGGCGTGCCTAAAGCGCACATAGGACACGCGCTTCGTAGGGCGGTCGATCTAATCCGCCACCGCGGCCCCGATGGCGAAGGAACCTGGGTGAGCGAGGACGAGAAGGTTGGTCTGGCCCACGTGCGCTTGAGCATCATAGATCTCTCGGACGCGGCGGCGCAGCCGATGGCCTCAGAGTCCGGCAACGTAATCACCTACAACGGAGAAATCTACAACTACATCGAGTTACGACATGAACTGGGTGCGGAGAACTTCCGCACCACTTCGGACACCGAGGTGATTCTTCGCGCCTACGAGCGCTGGGGCGACGCATGCGTCGAGCGCCTGCGAGGTATGTTCGCATTCGCGCTTTGGGATGCCAAAGCCCGCAAGCTCTTCATTGCCCGTGACCGCTTTGGCATCAAACCGCTCTATTACTTCTCGGACGGCAAGCGCTTCCTCTTCGCATCGGAGATGAAGGCGCTGATCCCGTTTCTTCCGAGACTCGATACCGACATCGATGGTCTGCACGACTACTTTTGCTTCCAGTTCTGCCTAGGCGAGCGCACGCTCTTCTCCGGGATCAAGCAAGTCCAACCAGCGCACTGCGGGTACGTCGACGCGTCTGGACATATCGCGATCCGACGCTACTGGGAGGTTCACTACGACCTCGATTGGGATCACACCGAGAGCTACTTCGTCGACAGGGTGCGCGAGCGGCTTGTCGATTCGGTCGACGTGCACCTGCGCGCCGATGTCGAGGTCGGCGCCTATGTGAGTGGGGGTGTGGACTCGAGCCTGGTTGCAGCGCTCGCGCGCGAGTTGCGCCCGTCGCACAGATTCCAGGCATTCAACGGGCGCTTCATGCTCGGCGAGGCGTTCGACGAGTCCCGCTACGCCCAGGCACTTGCCGATGAGCGAGGCATGGTGCTCCACGAGACGGACATTGGCGAAGGCGATTTCGTCGAGAACATCGCGAAGGTGATATATCACCTAGACCAGCCGGTGGCCGGCCCGGGCTCGTTCCCCCAGTACATGGTCTCACGCACGGTTCGGGACCATATCAAGGTGGTGCTCGGCGGCCAAGGCGGCGACGAGATTTTCGGCGGCTATGCTCGTTACCTTCTCGCTTACTTCGAGCAGTGCATCAAGGGCGCCCTCGACGGCACCATGGAAAGCGGGAAGTTCATCGTCACGTACGAATCGATCATCCCGAACCTCCGCACGCTTCAGAACTACAAACCGCTCATCCAGGAGTTCTGGGCAGAAGGCATCTTCGACGAGCGCGACAAGCGTTACTTCCGGTTGATCAACCGCTCCAACACGTTCGGGAACGTGATCGATTGGGGGCTATTCAAGGGTACTTCCTCGTTCGATGACTTCCGCGCGATCTATTGGGGGGAAAACGTCGGGAAGGAGTCCTATTTCGACTCGATGACCCACTTCGACTTCAAGACCCTATTGCCAGCCCTGCTCCAGGTCGAGGACCGCATGAGCATGGCGCACGGCATCGAGTCGCGCGTCCCCCTGCTCGATCACGCTCTTGTGGAGCTCGCGGCCACCATACCGGCCGACATCAAGTTCCAGAACGGGGAGCTCAAGCGATTGCTGCGACACACTTTCGCCGACAACCTGCCGAAGGTCATCCTCGAGCGCAAGGACAAGATGGGCTTCCCGGTGCCACTGCAGCTCTGGATGCGCCAGGGCGGCCGTACGCGCGAGTTCATCCTCGACACCTTCAGCAGCAAGCGCGCGCGGTCGCGCTTCTACCTGGCACCTGGCTTCGACATCGAGAAGATGATGTCGAAGGAGAGCATGTTCAGCCGGAACATCTGGGCCTTCCTGAGCCTGGAGCTCTGGCAGCAGCAGTTCCACGATCGGCACGCGGAGCTGAGGGCGAGCGTCGTCTAGATTTCTCTGGCGAGCGGCCCCGTCGCCTCTGCTGCACTGCGGCAGACCCAGGCACAAGTAGGGTAAAATTTCGAGTTCTTCGCGTACTTCGAGGCTTCCCATGCGCGTACTCATCTCCGGCGGCAGCGGCCAGATCGGCTCGCACGTCGCCGAGCTTCTTCTCGCCCGCGGCGACGAGGTGGTCAACATCGACAATCTCGCCACCGGCCGGCCCGAGCACCTTCCCGATCAGCCGCGTCTCACGAACGTCTACGACACTATTGCCGACAAGGCCCTGGTCGATCGCTGGACCTCCGACTTTCGCCCCGATGCGATCGTGCACTGCGCGGCGTCCTACAAGGACCCGAACGACTGGTACAACGACTCGCTCACGAATGCGGTCGGCGGGGCGAACCTTATCGCCGCCGCGAAGACGAACAAGATCAAACGCTTCATCTACTTCCAGACCGCGCTCTGCTACGGCGTGAAGCCGCTCGAGCAGCCGATCACGCTGAATCACCCGATCAACCCGGACAACTCCAGCTACTCGATCACCAAGACGACCACGGAGGAGTTCCTCCGCCTGTCCGGGATCGACTATGTGACCTTCCGGCTCGCCAACGTGATCGGACCGCGCTGCGTGAGCGGGCCGCTGCCGATCTTCTTCCAGCGGCTCACCGGTGGAAAGCAGTGCTTCGTCACCAAGGCGCGACGCGACTTCGTCTTCAACGGGGACCTCGCTGCGCAGGTAGTGCGCGCGATCGACGGCGTCGGCAGCGGCGCCTACCACTTCTCGTCGGGGAAGGACATCGCGATCATCGACCTCTACAACGCGATGGTCGAAGCGATCGGGCTCAAACCGTACCCCCAGCCGGAAGTGCGCGAGCTCAGCCCTGACGATGCACCGTCGATCCTGCTCGATCCGTCGCGCACGTTCAAGGATTTCGGCGAAATGAAGTTCACGCCGCTTTCAGAGCTGTGCCGTATGTCGGTCGAGTACTATCAGAAGTTCGGCGTGCAGGGCGGCTACACGCACCTCAAGCACGCCGAGAAGAAGTGACGGGCGCGGCGTGCGCATCCTGATCACCGGCGGTGCGGGCTGTCTCGGCGCGAACCTGGTGGACCGCCTGGTTCCGGCCGGGCACGAGATCCTCGTCATCGACAATTTCGCGACCGGGCATCGCGAGGCATTGCCCTCGATCCCGGCGGTGCGGCTGGTCGAAGGCTCGATTGTCGATCAGGGGCTCGTCGACCGGTGCTTCGATGAGTTCAGCCCCGAGCGGGTCATCCACAGCGCGGCTGCCTACAAGGATCCGAACGACTGGCAGGAAGACGCGGCCACCAACGTTCTGGGCACGATCAACGTGGTGGCCGCTGCCCAGCGTACGGGCGTGCGCCGTTTCGTGAACTTCCAGACGGCGCTCTGCTACGGCCGGCCGAAGCAGGTGCCGATCCCGGTGGAGCACCCGACGGCACCCTTCACGAGCTACGGGATCTCGAAGACCGCCGGCGAGCAGTATCTCGCGATGTCTGGACTTCCGTACGTCTCGCTCCGGCTCGCCAACGTGACAGGGCCGCGGCTCGCGATCGGGCCCATCCCGACCTTCTACAAGCGGCTGAAGGCGAGCCAAAAGTGCTTCTGTAGCGACACCGTCCGCGATTTCCTCGATCTTTCGGATTTCTTCGCGTTGATGGACCGCGTGTTGGCCGATGATGCGCCGACGGGGATCTACAACGTGTCGACCGGCGAAGGGCATACCATCAAGGAGGTGTTCGACGTGGTCGCCGACTACCTCGGGGTCGAGCTCGCCGAGCCGGTGCCCGTGGTGCCGCCAGGCGCGGACGACGTCCCGGCGGTGGTGCTCGACGCCTCGGTCACCGAGCGCACCTTCGGCTGGAAGGCGGAAGTGCCGTTCGCGGAGTCAGTCCGGCGCACGCTCCAGTGGTACGACCAGTACGGCGTCGGCGCGATTTTCAGCCACCTTGCTCCGCCTCCGACCAGGGGCTGAGCTCGACCTCAGCGGATCTTGCAATGACTCAACCCACGATGAAGGACCAGGTCATCCTCGTCACCGGCGGTGCCGGTTTCGTCGGCAGCAACCTGGTAAAGCGCCTGCTCGAGCTAGGCGCCGCGAAAGTGCACGTCGTCGACAACCTCCTGTCGGCGGAGCGTGTCAACGTCCCGGATGACCCGCGGGTGGCGTTCTCCGAGACCTCGATCACGGACGACGCGCTACTCGCGAGCCTGAAGGACGAGTACGACTACGTCTTCCACCTCTGCACTTATCACGGCAACCAGAGCTCAATCCACGACCCGATCGCCGACCACGACAACAACACGCTTACGACCCTGAAGCTCTATGAGCGGATCAAGGGCTTCAAACGGCTAAGGAAAGTCGTGTACTCCTCGGCCGGATGCTCGGTCGCGGTGAAGACCTTCGACACGGCGAGCGCGACCGAGGAAACCGACATCGTCGCGCTGAAGCAGGACAGCCCGTACTCGATGTCGAAGATCTTCGGCGAGTTCTACTCGGTCTACTACTTCAGCCAGCACCAGGTGCCCACGGTGCGGGCGCGATTCCAGAACGTCTATGGTCCCGGCGAGATTCTCGGCGCGGGCCAGTGGCGCGGAACGCCGGCGACCGTCTGGCGCAACGTCACGCCGACCTTCATCTTCAAGGCGCTCAGCCGCGAGAAGCTACCGCTCGAGAACGAAGGGATCGCGACGCGCGACTTCATCTACGTGACCGACGTCGCCGACGGACTGACCGCGTGCGCGCTCAACGGCCGCCCGGGCGAAGCGTACAACGTTGCGAGCGGCAGAGAGACTTCGATCCGCGAGCTCGCGGAGAGGATCAACGCGCTGACAGGCAACACCGCCGGCGTCCATCATCTGCCCAAGCGTCCGTGGGACAGCTCGGGCAAGCGTTACGGCAGCACCGAGAAGGCCGCGCGGGAGCTGGGCTTCAAGGCGCGGGTCGAGATCGACGAGGGATTGAAGCGCACGGTCGAATGGACCCGGCAGAACCTCGACCTGATCAAGGCCACGATCGCGAAGCATGACGCGCACATGAAAGCCGCCTGAGCCGCGGCAAGTCTTGCCACGTGGACGCAAAGACCCTCGATCGAGCAAACGCAGAGTTCTGGAACGAGCTCTGCGGCACGACATTCGCGCGACACCTCGGCATCCGCGATCACTCGCCAGAATCGCTGCGACGGTTTGACCAGGCCTACCTCGAGCTCTATCCGTACCTGCTCGAGCGGGTTCCCCTTTCCACGATGGCCGGCAAGCGCGTCCTCGAGGTCGGGCTCGGCTACGGCACGCTCGGGCAGAAGATCGTCGAGGCCGGGGCAATCTACACGGGGCTGGATATCGCTCGCGGGCCGGTTGCCATGCTCAACAACAGACTGCGGCTGCAAGGGCTTCCGGGTGACGCCATGCAGGGCAGCATGCTCGGCTGCCCGCTCGCGGACGAATCGGTCGACGTCGTCGTATCCATCGGGTGTTTCCACCACACCGGCAGCGTGGAGAGATGCATCGACGAAACGTGGCGTGTGCTGAAGCCAGGTGGACGGGCGTACTTCATGGTCTATAACGCTTTTTCCTACCGACAGTGGTTGAAGTGGCCGGTGCGCACGCTTCAAACCGCGCTCGGTTGGGCCCGCCCGGGAACGGACACTGCCGCGTCCGCCGCACAGCGGAAGGCCTACGATGCCAACACCGCGGGAGTGGCGGCACCTGAGACCGTCTTCGTGTCGAAAACCCAGTTGCGCGCCATGCTGAAGCGCTTTTCAGAATTCCGGCTCTGGCTCGAGAATTGCGACCACGTGACGCTTCGCGGGCGGGTGATCGTGCCGAGAAGACTGCTGCTAGCGGCGGTCGGACGGATGATCGGGCTCGACATCTACGTAGCAGCGAGGAAGTAGGCGCCGCCACATTGGCGCGAACGCATGAGCGTCGAAAGGCCGTTGAACATCCTCTTGCTCTGCAACCGCCCCGCCCGGGGCGCTGACGCATCGACCGTCACGGATCATCTGGACGCTTTCCGCCGCTTCTCGCAGCACAACGTCTTTGAGCTGTCGTTCATCCGCGAGCTTCCGAGCCGGGTCGCGCTCGAGCGGTTCGACGCCATCGCGATCCACTACTCGACCGCGCTCGGGTATTACGTCGACCACTACATCAGCGACGCCGCCCGCCAACGGGTACGCGACTTCCCGGGCTTGAAGATCGCATTCATCCAAGACGAGTACCGGATGATCGACCGGGTGCACGAGGTGCTGCGCTTCCTCGGCATCGACATCCTGTTCACGTGCGTGCCGACGCCGGAGATCGAGAAAGTCTATCCCTCGCCCAAGCTGCCCGGCGCCACCAGGATCAACAACCTGACCGGCTACGTGCCCGAAGCGCTGCTGTCGCAGCCGGCCGCACCGGTCGCCGAGCGGCCGATCGACGTCGGCTACCGCACGCGCCGGATGCCGTATTGGCTGGGCGCGCTCGGCGTCGAAAAGAGCTGGATTGCCGACGAGTTCGCGGCGCGGGCGCGGGACAGCGATCTTCGCCTGGACATCTCCTGCAACGAGGCAGACCGTTTGTACGGCGCGAGGTGGACCGAGTTCGTCGGCTCGTGCAAGGCAATGCTCGGCGTGGAAAGCGGCGCGAGCGTATTCGACTTCACCGGAGACCTCCAGAAGCAGGTCGACGCCTACGTCGCCGCCCATCCTCAGGCAACCTTCGAGGAGGTGCAGGCGAAGTTCCTGCTCCCGTACGAAGGCAAGATCCGCCTGAACCAGATCTCCCCGCGCTGCTTCGAGGCGGCGGCGCTGCGCACGGCCATGGTGCTCTTCGAGGGCGAGTACTCGGGCGTGCTCGAGCCGTGGCGCCACTACCTGCCGCTCAAGAAGGACTTCTCGAATTTCCCCGAGGTGCTCGCGGCGCTTCGCGACCAGGCGGGACTCCAGCGCCTAGTGGATCGGACGTTCGAGGAGGTGGCACGCAACCCGGCCTGGTCCTACCGCACCTTCATCGGCCAGTTCGACGACGTGCTCGATCGCGAGCTTGCCGCACGCGGCAAGCCGCTCGCGGTGGCGCCCTACACGGCCGGGACCTATCGTGCGGCGCTCGTGGGAAGTCCTGCCTACGCGTGGAAGCGGTTCACGTCCTCTGTGTTGCAGCGCCTGCTGCTCGGCACGGGGCTGCGCAAGTATCTCTTCAAGATCTGGGGCAGCACGCCGCTCACCTTCCGGCATGCGGTGCGGCCGCTGCTTCGGATCATCGGACGGTAGCCGGTGCGCATCCTCACCGTCGTCGGCGCCCGGCCGCAGTTCATCAAGGCCGCGGTGGTATCGCGTGCCGTCGAGGCGTGGAACCGGGCGCACGGCAGCGCGCTCGAGGAGCTGATCGTGCACACCGGGCAGCATTACGACGCCCAGATGTCCGATGTCTTCTTCGAGGAGATGCGCATCCCGCAGCCGGCGGCGCATCTCGGCATCGGCGGACTGTCGCACGGGGCGATGACCGGACGGATGCTCGAGGCGCTCGAGCAGACGATCCAGCGCGAGCGTCCGGACGTGGTCCTGGTCTACGGCGACACGAACTCCACGCTCGCCGGGGCGCTCGCCGCGGCGAAGCTGCTGGTGCCGGTCGCGCACGTCGAAGCCGGCCTGCGCTCGTTCAACCGCTGCATGCCGGAGGAGATCAACCGCGTGCTCGCCGATCAGGTCTCCGACGTGCTCTTCGCGCCCACCCGCACCGCGGTGGCGAATCTCGTGCGCGAGGGCATTCCGACCGATCGGATCCACCAGGTGGGCGACGTCATGTTCGACGCCTCGCTCTTCTACGCGGCGATCGCGCGGGAGCGGAGCAAGGTCTTGGCCCGCCTGGGCCTGACGCGCGGAGGCTACGCGCTTGCAACCATCCACCGGCAGGAGAACACCGACGACCCGGTGCGGTTGGCCGCGGTGTTCGGCGGGCTCGCGGCCGTCGCGCGCGAAACGCGCGTCGTGCTCCCGCTGCATCCGCGGACACGCGCCTCGCTCGGTGGCAACCGGGAGGCCGCAGCGGCCGCGGGCGCGCTCCAGCTCATCGACCCGGTCGGGTACCTCGACATGGTGATGCTGGAGGAGAACGCGGCCGTGATCGCGACCGATTCGGGCGGCGTCCAGAAGGAGGCCTACTTCTACGGCGTGGCCTGCGTGACGCTGCGCGACGAGACCGAGTGGGTCGAGCTCGTCGAGATCGGCGCGAATCGGCTCGCGCCCCCAGCGTCTCCGGAAGCCGTCGCCGGCGCGATTCTGCAGGCGCTACACGAGCGCCGCAGCGCGCCGCGCGAGCCGCTCTACGGCGCGGGGGATGCGGGTGCGAAGATCGTGCAGGTGCTCGCGGCGCGGGCGGGCGCCTAGCCGCGGCCCGACGCCCGTGGCGAAGAAGAAGGTCTGCCTCGTCGTCAGCACGCCGCTCATCGTCCACTTCTTCCTGCGCCGGCACCTGCGCAACGTGGCCGAGCGGTTCGAAGCAACGCTCGTCACCGGGTCACCCGACGAGGTGCTGCATCGCGAATACGGCGCGTCGGTCCGCATCGTCGGCTTGCCGATCGAGCGCGACATCGCGCCGCTGCGCGACCTCGCGGCGCTCTGGGGCCTCGCGCGCGAGCTCTCGCGCGGAGGGTACGACCTCGTGCATACCATCACGCCGAAGGCGGGGCTGCTCGGGATCCTCGCCGGGTGGCTCGCGCGCGTGCCGGTCCGGCTGCACACGTTCCAGGGCGAGGTGTGGCTCACGCGCCGCGGCATGCTGCGCGCGCTGCTGAAGGCGCTCGACCGCCTGGTCGCGCGGCTCGCGACGCACCTCCTGGTGGTGAGCCCCTCGGAGCTCGAGTTCCTGGAGCGCGAACGGATCGTTCCCTCCGGCAAAGCGAATGTGATCGGCAAAGGGTCGGTGACCGGCGTCGATCTCGAGCGCTTCAGGCCCGACCCGATCGCGCGCACGGCGGTGCGCGAGTCGCTCGGGATCGCGCCCGGCACGGTCGTCATTCTGTTCGTCGGGCGCCTGGACCGCGACAAGGGGGTCATGGATCTCGTCCACGCGTTCGCGCGGCTCGCGGAGGCGCGCCGCGACGTCGCGCTCGTATTCGTCGGTCCGGACGAGGACCGGCTCGAGCCGGCGGCGCGCGAGGTGCTCGGGCCACACGCCGCCTCGGTGCGGTTCGTCGGCTACACTGCGACGCCGGAGCGCTACTTCGCGGCGGCGGACGTGCTTTCGCTGCCGAGCTACCGGGAAGGATTCGGCAACGTGATCATCGAGGCGGCCGCGAGCGGGATCCCGGCGACGGCATCCCGCATCTACGGGATCACCGATGCGTTGGTCGACGGCGAGACCGGACTGCTGCACGCCCCCGGCGACGTGGCCGAGCTCGCGTCCGTCCTCGAGCGGCTCGCCGAGGATGCAGCGCTGCGCGCCGATCTCGGCCGGCGAGCGAAGGAGCGCGTCGAGCGCGAGTTCGCGCAGGAGCGGGTCTGCGGCGAGCTGCTCGCCTACTACGATGCCATCCTGAGCGGCCGATGAGCTTGCGTCGTTTCCTCTTCTTCCGCGATGCGCCCGAGGTTTCCTGGGAGCGCTACGGCCGCGAGAATCCCTACTACGGCGTCCTCACCTCGGAGCACTACCGCTCGAAGGCGCTCGATGCGGAGACGCTCGCCGCGTTCTTCACGAGCGGCGAGAAGTACCTGGGCGCGGCGCTCGGCTGGGTCGAGGACGCCTTCCCGCAGGGGCTGCGGCGCGCGCGGGCGCTCGATTTCGGCTGCGGCGCAGCGCGGCTCGTCGTGCCGCTGGCGCAGCGCTTCGAGGAGGTCGTCGGCGTGGACGTCTCGCCGTCGATGCTCGCAGAGGCCGACAAGAATTGCGCGGAGCGCGGAATCCGGAACGCCCGGTTCGCCCTGACGCGCGACGCGTCGAAGGAGAAGCTCGGCACGTTCTCGTTCGTCCACAGCTACATCGTCTTCCAGCACATCCCGCCGGCCGACGGCGAGCGCCTGATGCGCACGCTCGTCGACATGCTCGAGCCGGGCGGAATCGCGCTCCTGCACGTGACGATCGCGCGCCGCTCGGCGCTGCGCCGGGCCGCGCAGTGGCTGCAGCGCAACTTCGTTCCCGCCTCCTGGCTGATCAACGTGCTGCGCGGCCGGCCGTGGAACACGCCGGTCATGCAGATGAACAGCTACAGCCTGAACCGGATCGCGCGACTCCTTCGCCAGTCGGGCATCGAGACGTTCGGCGTGCGCGTCGAGGAGCACGAGGGAAGCGTCGGCGCCTTCGTTCTCGCGCGGCGCCCGTCCGACTGAGGCATCGCGGCACGGGACTGTCGCGGCACTCCAAGGTCCGGTGGCGGATATCCCAAGCCTGCGCCGATCAAGCGCCCCGCGGGGCAGTCCTCGAGGATCTTCTCCTGCAGGCAAGACTGACCTCCAGAATTCTTGCCTACAGGCGAAATTCTCGGAGCCCTGCAGGCACAGACCGCGGCCGAGCACCGCACGCGCCCGCCGCTCGATCGCGCCTCGGAGCTTCTCAAACCTCCGCTGATATGTCGTCCTCCCCGGCGTCGCCCGGCGCTACCAGACCGCCGAAACCTGCGGGCAGTCGTGCAGACGCTCGTCGGCTGTGACGATATCTGCGCCAAGCGTGAGCGCAGTGGCGGCGATGATGCGATCGGCGGGATCGCCTGGCATCGAATCGTCGAACCCGCCGGCGAGCTGCGCGATCGCGGCGCTCACCGGCAGGAACTGCAGCTCGGGCAGCGCGTAGAGATCCGCGAGCCACCGATCGAGCGGCACGCCGAGGGCAAGGCGCCCGCACCGCACGGCGGTCGCGATCTCCAGCACGCTGATTGCCGACGCAGCCACCGCGCGCTGACGCGCACTTCGCTCGATGGCGCGCTTCGCCCGCGCGGAGAGCCGCCCCGACCCCGACACCCACCGGACGAGCACGTGGGTGTCGAGGACGATCACCGGTTCACGTCCCACTCGCCGGGCTCGATGACCGGATCGAGCGGCCGGTCATAGCGCAAGACGCTGCCGCGCAGGCGCGCCCTGGCCGCTGCGCCTTCCTCCTGCGAGGGCGCGGGAGGCACGAGCTCGTCCACGACCCGGCCGCGCGAGGTGACCTTGATCCGCTCGCCGCGGCGCACTTTGGCGAGGTAGCCGGGCAGGTTCTGCCTGAGCTCGGTGACGTTGACTTCCTTCATCGGATCTCCGATCTGTACAGTAGAAGCGTACAGCAGGACTAGAACGTGGACAACGGCGCCCGCCCGGGGACGGCGCGGTGGTGCACGTGCTTGCCGGTTGCCCCGGGTACCGGAGCGCGGTCGCGTCCCGTATGATCACGCCGTAATTACGAACCGGGAGCCGTACTTGGATGGAAGCGAAAGTCATCGCCATCGGGAACTCGCAGGGCATCCGCCTGCCGAAGGCCATCCTTCGGCGCTGCCGGCTCGCGCCCGGCCAGGCGGTCGAGATCGACGTCCGCGGCAACACGATCGTGATCAGCCCGCGGGCCACCCCGCGCGAAGGCTGGGAGGCGGCATTCGCGCGTTCGCGCCCGCGCGCCGTTGAGGATCTGTGCAAGGGGATCCCGCCCGGCGAGGGCTGGGACAAGTGAGCCATCCGCGGCGCAGGGAGGTTTTCTGGGTCAACCTCGACCCGGTCGTCGGACGCGAGATCGCGAAAAAGCGCCCCGGGATGGTGGTGTCTCCAGACGAGATGAACCGGGCGCTCGGCACCGTGATCGTCGCGCCGGTCACCTCGACGATGCGGCCGTGACCCACGCGCGTGACGATCGTCGTCGGCGGACGTCGACGGTCCGTTGCACTCGACCAGATTCTCGCGGTGGACGTCTCCCGGCTCGGCAGGCGCATCGCGACGGTCGACGTCGCGCCAGCGCTCGCCGTGCTGCGGGAGATGTTCGCTTGAGCTCTCGGTGCGCTCCGCGAGACGCCCAGCCGCGATGCGGCCTGGGGTGAGCGCGTTGACCCCGATCTTCGCGCTCGTTCGGTCCGCGCATCACTCGCGCTGGTAGAGATCCTCGAACCGGACGATATCGTCCTCGCCCAGGTAGCCGCCCGACTGCACCTCGATCAGGAAGAGCGGCACCTTGCCCGGGTTCTCGAGGCGGTGGCGGGCGCCGATCGGGATGTAGGTCGACTCGTTCTCGGAGAGCAGCACGACGTCGTCGCCGC
>CAZNBS010000040.1:0-3607 GCA_964570955.1 uncultured Burkholderiales bacterium
GGGAATGGCGACCATGGAATAGGCGCCGCGGCGCCGGGGCCCATCCGGCCGGCGGCCGGCGCGCCCCTTCCGGGAGGGGCGATGAAGCTGCTGATTCCTGTGGACGGCTCGGAACGCTCGCATCGAGCGGTGCAGCACGTGATCGACTGCTTCGACCGCTCCCGCACGACACACGTGCGCCTGATCAACGTGCAGCCGGCAATCCCCTTTGCCAGGAAATGGCGCCTGAAGGCCGAGGACATCCGGCGCGAGCAGATGCGGCAAGGCGGTAAGGCCTTGCGTCATGCCCAGGCCTTACTGGACAAGGCAGGAATCGAGCACGACACCCGCATCGAGTCCGGACCCGCGGCCGAGACCATCATCCGGCACGCAAAGCGCTGGAAGTGCGATACCGTCATCATGGGAACGCGGGGACTCGGCGCGACCCCGAACCTGGTCCTCGGCTCGGTCGCCATGAAGGTTGCGCAGTCGAGCCCTTGCGCGGTCACACTGGTGAATTAGCGCGGCCGACGCTCGTTGCCGCATTCCGAGGGCGTGACAGTCCCCGAACGAGTCCCCGATGGTCAGTCGCTGCATGCGTCGGTCGGGTGGTGACCGGGTACCGGCTGCCCGCTTCTCGTTCGCCGCTGACGCGGCTTCAGCGGCCCGTATAGCGCGATGCTGCGCGCGTCTTCTCGCGATGCTCCTGGCAGGGCAGACAGCGCTTCGCGGTCGGATAGGCGTCGAGCCGCGCGTAGTCGATCTCTTCTTCGCAGTCGATGCACGTCCCGAAGCGACCGGCGGCCAGGCGTTGCTCTGCGGCTACGATGTCGCGCACTTCGCCCACGTCGCGAACGATCTCGGACTCCGTGACGTCGCGCAGCAGGCTCGCCACCGACTCGTCGGCTGCATCGCCGCCTTCGCCGAGCAGATCGATGTACTGGCTGCGCGAGGTCCGCGACAAGGCACTGCCGATCTCCTGCAGAAGCAGCGCCTTGCGGGCGCGAATCCGCTCGGCCAACCCGGCAAGTTGATCTTGCGTAAGCTTACTCATCGCGCCAAAGAATAGTTTCCATCCGGCCGCCGCACTTTGATCTGTGTCAACGCCACTGAGTTGAACGCCATCGCGTCCTAGGCCGCGTCGCCCCCGTCCGGCCCGGCCGGCGCATAGTGGCTCAGCCAGCTCCAGAACGACACCCGTTCCGCACCGCAGGCGTCGAGCTGCGCACCCACCCCCAGCAGTGCCGCGAGCGGAGCGGTACCCCGCAGAACGAAGGTGCTGTCCTGCGCTTCCTCGGTCAGAACCGGGGCACCCCGCGCCGCCAGCACGCGCTTCACCCGCGCGCGGTGATCCGGGGTGCAATCGATGCGAAAATGCATGATCGGTTCGAGCAGTTGCGCGCCCTCGCGGTAGTCCACCTGCGGCGGCATCAGATCGATGTCGTCACCATAGACCTGGCGCAGCACGGACGCGGCCCTGCTCAGGGCGTCCTCGTTCACTGCCCGCAGCTCCAGGCCCCGGTGCGCGCGCCTCACTCCCACCTCGTCGTCGTGCGCTACCCAGGCGGCAGCATCCTCGGCAAAGCGCAGCGGCACCGGTCCCCCCACATAGCGCAGGCGTTGCACGATCGGCATGTCATACCGCACCGTACGCTCCACACTCTCGGGCACTGCCCCGCGTGCCATCCGATGCAGCATCGGAACGCTCTCCTTTCGTCAGTTGGTGAGGCTACCCGCGGCCTCTGGCTGATAGAGAACGGCGAGCACACGGATGCTGCGCCCCTCGCCGCTGGGCAGCTGCAGCTCGCCACGCTGGCCCACGCGCAGGCCGAGCAGTGCATTGCCGAGTGGCGACAGGATCGATACCATGCCGGCAGACGGATTGGCCTCTTCCGGATAGACGAGGGTCACCTCTCGAGTTCCGCGCGACGTCTCGTCTTCGTAACGCACGGTGGTGTTCATCGTCACGACGTCCGCCGGAATGCGCTCGGACGAAACCACCGTCGCGATGTCGATCCGATCACGCAGCGGATCGGCGTCGCGGGCGACCTGGGCGTCTCTTTTCACGGCATCGAGAAGCATTTCGAGGCGGCGGCGATCCAGATCGGTGATGTGCGGGACTTCCATTTGCGAACTCCAAGGCTGTGTGTGGACGAGAAAGGCGCGCATGGCACAGCGCACCGCGGGCTCGCCTGGCGTTGTTTCCAAAGATAGAGGCGCTGGCGATGCCTGATAAGGCGGCCTCGGTGCACAACACTGTTTCCGCGATGCGGGTAATCGGCAGGCATTGAAGATTGAAGATGGAAGATCTGGAGCGCATGGCGATCTTCGCCCGGGTGGTGGAAGCGAAGAGCTTCTCCGCGGCGGCGCAGCGCCTGGGCATGTCCAAATCGCTGGTCAGCAAGCACGTGACCCGGCTCGAGCAATCCCTTGGGGCTCGTCTGCTCAATCGCACCACACGCACGATGAGTGTCACCGAGATCGGCGCCATCTTCTATACGCATTGCGCGCGCATCGTCGAGGAGATGGAGGAGGCGAAGCTGGCGGTGAGCCGGCTGCATAGCGAGCCGCGGGGCACGCTGAAAGTGAGCGCGTCCGTCGCCTTCGGCACCCTGCACGTGGCGCCCGCATTGGCGGACTTCCTCGCGCGCTATCCCGAGGTCAGCATCGACATGACCATCACGGACCGCTTCGTGGACCTTGCGGACGAGGGCTACGACGTGGCGCTTCGAATTGCGAAGGATCCGGGACAGAATCTGGTGGCGCGCCGGCTCGCCCCCGTCCGCCGCAAGGTCTGTGCGACGCCGCAGTACTTCGCCGCACACGGCGTCCCGCGGACGCCCGGGGAACTCATTGCCCACAACTGCCTGACGTACACGCATCTGGATCAATGGCGCTTCCGGGGGCCCGACGGCGAGATGTCCGTGCCTGCGACAGGGAATCTCAAGCTCAACGACGACGAAGCATTGTCCCAGGCAGTCCTCGGTGGGCTGGGCGTGGCATTGCTTCCGACGTTCATCATCGGCAAGGATCTGCAGGCGGGTCGGCTACAGTCGATACTGTCCGAGTACGTGCCGCTCGAGCACGACATCCATGCCGTCTACCTGCCCAATCGGCATCTGTCTCCGAAAGTCAGGGTCTTCATCGACTTCCTGCTCGAGCGCTTCGGCAGCCCGCCGTACTGGGATCGCGAAACCGACTCCGGGAGCGGGTGAGGCGGATCGCGGCCAGGCAGACCGCCGGGGCGCACGTTGCAGCGCTTCGGCATAGAATCGCGGTTGATCACTCGTGTCGCAGAGGAGCGCAATGGACGTCAGCGAGATCAAGCGCATTGCCGCGCGGCAGGCGTCGGGCAGGACCTATGACATGGCGCAGGCGCGCATCGACCTCACCGCCGCGCTGCGCAGCGCCGCACGCCTGGGGCTGAGCGAAGGGGTGTGCAACCACTTCAGCCTGGAAGTGCCGGGCCAACCCGACAAGTTCCTCATCAACCCGCAGGGCCTGCACTGGTCGGAGATCACGCCCGGCGACCTGATGGTCGTCGATTCGAACGGAACCATCGTGGAGGGCAGACACGCGGTCGAACCCACTGCCTTCTTCATCCACTACGGCGTGCATCGCGTGGCGA
>CAZNBS010000040.1:3617-25446 GCA_964570955.1 uncultured Burkholderiales bacterium
CACACCCACATGCCGTGGGCGACTTCGCTCACCCTCCTGCAGGATCCGACGCTCGAGACGCGTGCGAACCAGAACGCGATGCGTTTCCACGGCCGGGTGGCCTACGACATGGAGTTCGGCGGCCCGGCGCTCGCCGCCGACGAGGGTGTACGCATTGCGAATGCGATGCAGGGCAAGGACATCGTCTTCATGGCGCACCACGGGGTCATGGTGTGCAACGAGCGCATCGACTACGCCTTCGACGATATGTACTACCTGGAGCGCTCCTGCATGGTGCAGGTCATGGCGCTGAGCAGCGGCCGGCCGCTGCGACGGGTGGACGAGGCGATGGCACAGAAGACCTGCTTGGCGATCGAAGGGGAGCGCCAACAGTCGGAACTGCATTTCGAAGCCCTCAAGCGTCACCTGGACCGCAAATCGCCGGGCTGGTCGGCGCTGTAGGAGATTTCCACTCGGCAGAGCCGACGCGGGATCCAGCCGAGAGCTGCACCTCGCCCGGGGACGCCGGAGCAACCGGCCTGCGGCGGCCGGGCACGTGACTTGCGGCCGGATCCATCCGCACGGGGTGCAACTTTCTAGCGCACCCGGGGTCGATTCTGTCGGCACCTGCCGCACTGATCGTCATCCCCGATCAGCCCCCGACAACGCGCAAACAAGACGGAGGCGCCCCTTGGACATGCTCACGGAACAGGATGTCTATCTGTTCCGGGAAGGCAATCACTTCCGCGCGCACGACAAGCTCGGCGCGCATCCCGGGACACAGGACGGGCGCAGCGGCACCAGCTTTCGCGTCTGGGCACCGAATGCGCGCCAGGTATCGGTGATCGGAGATTTCAACGACTGGGACGGCAACGCCCATGCCCTGGCGCCGCGCACCGATGCCAGCGGCATCTGGGAGGCATTCGTCCCCGCTGTCGGTGCCGGCGCGGTGTATAAGTATCGGATCGTGGCCGGCGACGGGAAGGTGTTCGACAAGGCCGACCCCTACGCCTTCCGCGCCGAACTGCCCCCCCGCACGGCTTCGGTGGTGTGGGACCTCGGCTACGAGTGGGGCGATGGCGAGTGGATGCGCACACGCAAGTCCGCCAACGCCCTCGACGCTCCCATGTCCGTCTACGAGGTGCACCTCGGCTCGTGGCGGCGCAACGACCGGGAGGGCTACCGGCACCTGACGTACCGCGAGCTCGCACACGAACTCGCCGACTACGTCGCGCATCTGGGGTTCACCCACGTGGAACTGATGCCGGTGATGGAGCATCCGTTCTACGGCTCGTGGGGCTACCAGATCACCGGTTTCTTCGCGCCGACCGCGCGCTATGGCACGCCGCAGGACCTGATGTACCTGATCGATCTGCTGCACCAGCGCGGCATCGGCGTGATCCTCGACTGGGTCCCCTCGCACTTCCCCCAGGACGGTCACGGGCTCAGCTATTTCGACGGCACCTATCTGTACGAGCATGCGGATCCGCGCCAGGGATTCCACCCCGAGTGGGGCAGCTACATCTTCAATTACGGCCGCGCCGAAGTACGCGACTTTCTCGGCAGCAACGCGCTATTCTGGCTGGAGCGCTATCACGTCGATGCCCTGCGCGTGGACGCGGTCGCGTCGATGCTGTACCTGGACTACTCACGCAAGCCCGGGGAATGGATCCCCAACCGCTACGGCGGCAACGAGAATCTGGAGGCGATCGAGTTCCTGCGCGGCTTCAACGAAGCCGCCTATCGGGATCACCCCGATATCCAGACCATCGCCGAGGAATCCACGGCCTGGCCCCAGGTCTCGCGCCCGATCTGGCGCGGCGGCCTCGGCTTCGGGTTGAAGTGGAACATGGGCTGGATGCACGATACGCTGGCCTACTTCGAGCACGACCCGGTGCACCGCAAGTATCACCACGACAAGCTCACCTTCAGCCTGTGGTACGCGTTCACCGAGAACTTCATGCTGTCGATCTCGCACGACGAGGTCGTGTACGGCAAGCGGTCGATGATCGGCAAGATGCCGGGCGACGAGTGGCAGAAGTTCGCAAACCTGCGCGCGCTGTACGGCTACATGTGGGCCCACCCCGGCAAGAAGCTGCTGTTCATGGGCGGGGAGTTCGCGCAGCATGGCGAGTGGCAGCACGAGCAGAGCCTGGACTGGCATCTGCTGGAGCGCCCGCTGCACGCCGGCATGCAGCGCTGGGTGCGGGACCTCAACACCTTCTACCGCGGCAACCCTGCCCTGTACGAGGTGGATTTTGCCGCCGAGGGGTTCCAGTGGATCGACTGCTGTGACAGCCAGAACAGCGTAATCGTCTTCCTGCGCAAGGGCCGCGATCCTAGCCAGGCCGTGCTCACGGTCTGCAACTTCACGCCCGTCGTGCGGGAGAACTATCGCGTAGGGGTACCCGCGCCGGGCACCTGGCGGGAATGCCTCAACAGCGATGCCGAGCTCTACGGGGGCAGCGGACAAGGCAATGGCGGCAGCGTGGAAGCCGTACCGCTTCCCGCGCACGGGCAGTTCCAGTCGGTCAATCTGCGGCTGCCTCCTCTGGCGGTGCTCTACTTCACGCGCGCATGACTTCCCGGAATGTCACCGTGACACATCCCGGCCCACCGACGACGCCGGAAGAGGGTCGGGTGCGCGCGGTCATCGAGAACGTGGTTCCACAGGTCGATTGCGGGCGCTACCCGGTCAAGCGCGTGCTCGGCGAGCGCGTGCGCGTCGAGGCGGACGTGTTCACTGACGGACACGACAGCGTCGCCGCGCAGCTGATGTACCGACGCGTGGACGAGGACGGCTGGCATGGCGTGTTCATGCTGCCTCTCGGAAACGACCGGTGGCAGGCGTCGTTCACCGTCACCGCGCTGGGGACCTGGATGTACTGCGTGCGCGCGTGGGTCGATCACTTCGAGACCTGGCGTCGCGACCTCGTGAAGCGCCGGGCCGCGGGTCAGGATCTGTCGGCCGAGTTTCTGCGCGGGGCCGCTCTGGTCGAGGCGGCAGCGCAGCGCGCACAATCGGCCCCGCTCGTGCAGTGGGCGCAGCGACTGCGCGACGTGGGCAGCAGCGTCGAGGCACGCTACCGCGCGGCCGAGGACGAGTCTCTGCACGCGCTCATGCGTGCTCATCCGGACCCCGGCCTGGTCGCGCATTTCCCGCGCACCCTGTCCGTTACCGTCGAGCCGGTCCGCGCGCGCTTCTCGAGCTGGTACGAGTTCTTCCCGCGCTCGGCTTCTCCCGATCTGCAGCGACACGGGACGTTCCGCGACTGCGAGGCGCGCCTGCCCTACGTGGCGTCGATGGGGTTCGACGTGCTGTACCTCCCCCCCATCCACCCGATCGGTGAAACCCACCGCAAAGGTGCGAACAACCGGGTGGAGGCGGAGCCCGGCGAGCTGGGCAGTCCCTGGGCGATCGGCGCCCGGGAGGGCGGGCACAAGTCGGTGCATCCGCAGCTTGGCACGCTCGAGGACTTCCGCCGACTGCTCGAGAGCGCGCGCGCCCTCGACATCGACGTCGCGCTCGACATCGCCTTCCAGTGCAGCCCGGATCATCCGTATGTCACCCAGCATCCGGAGTGGTTCCAGAAGCGCCCGGACGGTACGATCCAGTACGCGGAGAACCCGCCCAAGAAGTACCAGGACATCTATCCCTTCCACTTCGAATCGCCTGAATGGCGTGCGCTGTGGCGGGAGCTGAAGAGCGTGGTGGAATTCTGGATCGCCGAGGGCGTGCGCGTGTTTCGCGTGGACAACCCGCACACCAAGCCCTTTGCGTTCTGGGAATGGTTGATCGGCGAGGTAAAGGCGGCCCATCCCGAGACCATATTCCTGTCGGAGGCGTTCACCCGCCCCAAGGTCATGCACCGCCTGGCCAAGCTCGGCTTCACCCAGTCCTACACCTACTTCGCCTGGCGCAACACCAAGCACGAGGTGATCGAGTACTTCACCGAGCTGACGCAGAGCGACTCGCGCGAGTACTTCCGTCCGAACCTGTGGCCCAACACGCCCGACATCCTGACGGAGTACCTGCAGTACACCGGGCGCGCCGGCTTCCTGCTGCGCGCCACGCTCGCCGCCACCCTGGGGGCGAACTGGGGCGTGTATGGCCCTGCGTTCGAGCTGATGGAGAGCGAGGCGCGCGAACCCGGATCCGAGGAATACCTCGATTCGGAGAAGTACCAGCAGCGCCAGTGGGACCTCGACCGCGCCGACAGCCTCAAGGCCTATCTGGCACTGCTCAACCGCGTGCGTCGCGAGAACCCGGCCCTGCAGTCGGACTGGACGCTGCGCTTCCACCGCATCGACAACGATGCCCTGCTGTGCTACAGCAAGTGCAGCGAGGACGGGGAGAACTGCGTGCTGTGCGTGGCCAATCTCGACGTGCATCACATGCAAGCGGGTTGGCTCGAGCTGGATCTGGAGGCACTGGGGCTGGATGCGGCGCGCCCGTTCCAGGCGCACGACCTGCTCTCCGGCGCCCGCTTCCTGTGGCAGGGGCCGCGCAACTACGTCGCCCTCGATCCCTCGCAAGGCCCTGCGCACGTGCTGCGTCTGCGCCGCCACGTGCGCCGCGAGCAGGACTTCGATTACTTTCTATGAAGAACGCAGAAGCGCTCAACGCAAAGGACGCAAAGACCGCAAAGGAACTTCGAAACAGTTTTCTATGCGGCTTCGTTTTTGCCGGTCTCCTTGCCGGAACGCTCAACGCAAAGGCCGCCCAGTACACAACGGAAACCCGAAGTGATTTTCTCTGCGTTCGTTGCGGTTCAGTCTTTGGCGGTCTCCCGGGCTGAATGATGGATCGAGAAACGAACTTTGCCCAGGCGCTTCCGCGGGCGGCCTCCTCGCCGCTGCGCCCGCCGCTGTGGTTCAAGGACATGGTGATCTACGAATGCCACGTGCGGGCGTTCTACGACAGCAACGGCGACGGCATCGGCGATTTCCCGGGGCTCACCAGCAAGCTCGACTACATCCGCGACCTGGGCGTGGACGCGATCTGGCTGCTGCCCTTCTATCCCTCGCCGGGCAAGGACGACGGCTACGACATCTCCGACTATCACGACGTGCATCCGCAGTACGGCACGATGCAGGACTTCCGCCACTTCGTGCGCGAGGCGCACAAGCGCGGGCTGCTCGTCATCACCGAGCTGGTGGTCAACCACACGTCGGATCAGCACGCCTGGTTCCAGGCAGCTCGGCGCGCGCCGGCGGGTTCCAGCAAGCGCGACTACTACGTCTGGAGCAGTGACCCGGGCAAGTACGCCGGAACGCGCATCATCTTCACCGACACGGAGAGCTCCAACTGGGCCTGGGACCCGGTTGCCAACGCCTACTATTGGCATCGGTTCTTCAGCCACCAGCCGGACCTGAACTTCGACAATCCGCACGTGCTCAAGGCGGTGACGCGTGCCATGCGCTACTGGCTCGACATGGGCGTGGACGGATTGCGGCTGGACGCGATTCCCTACCTGTGCGAGCGCGAGGGCACCAACAACGAGAACCTGCCCGAGACGCATGGGGTGATCAAGCAGATCCGCAAGGTGCTAGACGAGCACTACGGCGACCGCATGCTCCTGGCCGAGGCCAACCAGTGGCCGGAGGACGTGCGCGACTACTTCGCCGACGGGGACGAGTGCCACATGGCGTTCCACTTCCCGCTGATGCCGCGCATCTACATGGCCATCGCGCAGGAGGAGCGCCACCCCATCGTCGAGATCATGGACCAGACGCCGGACATTCCGGACGCCTGCCAATGGGCGATCTTCCTGCGCAACCACGACGAACTGACCCTCGAGATGGTCACCAGCCGCGAGCGCGACTACATGTACCGCATGTACGCGGCCGAGCCGCGCGCTCGCATCAATCTCGGCATCCGACGGCGGCTCGCCCCGCTGATGGAGAACGACATCGTCCGCATCCAGCTCGTCAACAGCCTGCTACTGTCGATGCCCGGCTCGCCGATCATCTACTACGGCGACGAGATCGGCATGGGGGACAACATCTTCCTGGGCGACCGCAACGGCGTGCGCACGCCGATGCAATGGAGCCCGGACCGCAATGCCGGCTTCTCGCGCGCCGACCCCCAGCGCTTGTACTTCCCGCCCATCATGGACGCGGTGTACGGCTACGAGGCAGTGAACGTCGAGGCGCAGACGCGCGACCCTTCCTCGCTGCTCAACTGGATGAAGCGCATGCTCGCGGTGCGCAAGACCACGCGTGCGTTCGGCCGCGGCACGCTGCGGTTCCTGCGGCCGGGCAATCGCAAGGTATTGGCCTACCTGCGCGAGCACGAGGGCGACGTCATCCTGTGCGTGGCGAACATGGCGCGCACGGCGCAGCCGGTCGAACTCGACCTGGCCGCCTATAAAGGCCTGGTCCCGGTGGAGATGTCCGGGCGTGTAGCCTTTCCGCCGATCGGCGATTTGCCGTACCTGCTCAGCCTGTCCGGGCACGGCTTCTACTGGTTCCGCCTCACCGCCGACACCTCACCTCCGGTCTGGCACGAAGAACGTCTTGCGCCGGAGGACCTGCCCGTGCTGGTGCTGTTCGACGGATGGAACACGTTCTTCCGCGACCGCGTCGTGCCCTGGCGCATCGGCATGGCCGAGCGCGTCCGCGCCAGCCTGGAGACCGACGCGTTACCGCGCTATCTCACGCGTCAGCGCTGGTATGCGAGCAAGGGCGAGGCGCTGGCGCGCGCCATCCTCGTCGAACACGTCGAGATCGCCACCGGCGAGCGGCAGTCGCTGCTCGCCGTGGTCGAAGTGCCCGGGCAAGAGGAGGCGATCCGCTACTTCCTGCCCCTCACGCTGGCATGGGAGCAGGAGGAAGAGCGGATGCGCACCCTGCAACCGGCGGTGGTCGCCCGCGTGCGGCAGCAGGCGAACGTCGGCGTGCTGGCCGACGCGTTCGCCGACGAAGCCTTCTGCCACGCTCTGGTCGAGTGGATGGGACAGTCGCGGATCATCGACGCAGGCGCGACCTCGCTGCGCTTCAGCTGCACGAGCGCGTTCGCCGAACTCGGCGGGCATGAGGTGCGCACGCTACCCCTGCATCTGCCCAAGGCCATGAGCAGCAATACCACCGTCGCGCTGGGTCGGCGCTTCTTTCTCAAGGCCTACCGGCGCCTGCGCCCCGGAACCAATCCCGAACTCGAGATGGGGCGCTTTCTCACCGCCGTGGCGAACTTCCGCCATGCCGTGCCGCTCGCCGGCACGCTCGAACTGGTGCGCGCCGACGGGACCACCACCACGCTAGCCGTGCTGCAGGGCTACGTCGATAACCAGGGCGACGGATGGGACTACACCGTGGACTATCTGGCGCGCTTCCTGGAGACGCAGCGCACCGCGTCCGAACCGCCGCCGGCCGACGTGCACGGCGCCTATTTGTCGCTGGTGTACACGCTCGGGACGCGCACCGGCGAGTTGCACCAGGCACTGGCCGCGCGCAGCGGGGATCCGGCCTTCGATCCGGAGGCGATCGACCCTGCCGACCTCACGCAGTGGCGCCTGCGTGTGCGCGAGGAGGCGGAGTCCACGTGTGCGCGGCTTCAGCGCGAACTGTCCCGGCTTGCCGATGACGCGCGTCCGCTCGCGGAGCGTGTGCTCGCCGCCAGGCAGGAGTTGCTCGCACGCATCGATGCCGCCGCGCCGTCCGAGGTCCAGGCGGTGAAGATCCGCTACCACGGCGACTACCATCTCGGTCAGGTTCTGCTCAGCCGCAACGACTTCATCATCACCGACTTCGAGGGGGAACCCGGGCGCAGTTTCGACGAGCGCCGCGCCAAGCACTCCCCGATGCGTGACGTGGCCGGCATGCTGCGCTCGTTCGACTATGCGCAGGCCAGCGCCATGCGGCAGGAGACCAACCAGCACGCGGGGGATCCGACCCGACTCGAGGCCCTCACCCGGGCTTGGGAGCGCGAGGTGCGGCGCGTATTCCTGGACGCCTATGCACAGGCCACGGCGGGCGGTCTTCTATACCGCGACTTCGCCCACATGCGCGGGCTGATCGCTCTGTTCGAGCTGGAGAAGGCCTGCTACGAGCTGCGCTACGAACTGGACAACCGGCCGGCATGGGCATCGATTCCTCTGCAGGGGATATTGCGCCTGTCGGGTGCGGCGTAAGCGCGGCGCACGCGCCACGGCCTGATTAGGGAGGTTCCAATGGAAAGAGTCGACGTCTTCCTCGATCCCGTGCGTGCATTCCTGGTGCAGATCGGCGCGTATCTGCCGAGGCTCGGCGTGGCGGTGCTCATCGTGCTGGCCGGCTGGCTGCTGGCAAAGGCGGTGCGCTTCGCCGTCTCGCGCGCGCTGCGGGCGGTTAACTTCAACGTGCTCACGCGTCGCGCCGGAATCGACGGCTTCCTCGAGCAGGGTGGCGTGGAGGCGGACACGGCCGAGCTGCTCGCCTGGCTCGCCTACTGGATCGTCATCGTGCTGGCCCTGGTCATCGCGTTCAACGGCCTGGGACTGACCACCATCACGGAACTGCTCGGCCGCGTGCTCGCCTTCCTGCCCCGTGTGGCGCTGGCCATCGTGGTCCTTGCCATCGGCCTGTACTTCGCCCGCTTCGTCGGAGGCGCGCTCACCGTCTACTTCCGCAATGCGCAAATTCAGGACGCCGACCTGCTCGGCGTCCTCGCGCAGTACGCGGTCGTGGTGTTCGTGGTCCTCGTGGGGCTGGACGTGCTCGACGTGGGCGGCGGCATCGTGCGGTTGACGTTCCTGATCCTGCTCGGCGGCGTGGTGCTCGCCCTTGCACTGGCCTTCGGGCTGGGAGGACAGCGCTGGGCAGGGGCGCTGCTGGAGCGATGGTGGCCGACGGTGCGGCCCACCGTTCGCGCGGAGGATCGCGATGAGCAGCCGTGACGCCACCAACGTGCTCGCGATGGTGCTGGCCGGGGGCGAAGGCAGCCGGCTCACGCCGCTCACCGCAGAGCGCTCGAAGCCGGCGGTGCCCTTCGCCGGACGCTATCGCATCGTCGACTTCGTGCTGTCGAACTTCGTCAACTCCGGGATCTACGCAATCTACCTCCTCGTGCAGTACAAGTCGCAGTCTCTGATCGAGCACGTGAACCGCGCCTGGACCATGTCCGCCACGCTCCCCGATCATTTCGTGACCGTGGTGCCGCCGCAGATGCGGGGCGGTCCGGAGTGGTTCCAAGGCACGGCGGATGCAGTGCACCAGAACCTCAACCTGATCCACTCGCATGCGCCGACGATGGTGGCGGTATTTGGCGCCGATCACGTCTACCGCATGGACATCTGCCAGATGGTCGATTTTCACCGCGCCAGCGGTGCGCAGGTCAGCGTGGCCGCCCTGCCCGTTCCGCGCGCGCATGCGCGCGCGTTCGGCGTGATCGACGCGGACGTCAGCGGACACATCCGCGGATTTCTCGAGAAGCCCGCCGATCCTCCTGGCATGCCGGGCGATCCGACCCGCTCCTATGCCTCGATGGGCAACTATCTGTTCGATACCGAGGTACTGGTGCAGGCGCTGCGCGAGGCCAACGACCGCGGCGAGCACGATTTCGGCCGGCATGTCCTGCCGCGGCTGGTGAACTCGCATGCCGTGTTTGCATACGACTTCTCCCGCAACCGCATTCCGGGGCTGCGCGACTACGAGGAACCCGGCTATTGGCGCGACGTCGGCACCATCGACGCCTACTTCGATGCCAATTTGGACGTGCTGGGCGAGACGCCGCGCTTCAATCTGTTCAATCCGGAATGGACGGTGCGCTCGAGCAACTACCAGGGACCGACCGCCCGCATCCTGGACGGCATCATCCGCAACAGCAGCCTGGGCGCCGGGACTCTGGTTCGCGGCGGGGCGATCAGCAACTCGATCCTCAGGCGGGAAGTGGTGGTGGCGGAGGACGTGGAACTGGACGAGTGCATCGTGATGGACCACACGCTGATCGGGCGGGGGGCGCGCCTGCGGCGGGTAATCGTCGACCGCTTCAACGTCGTGCCGCCTGGGACCTCCATCGGTTACGACCCGGATGCCGATCGCGCGCGCTGGTTCACCACGGAGTCGGGCATCGTCGTGCTTCCCAAGGGGAAGTACACGCCGCAGAGCACGCGCTTCCACTAGTCGAAGAGCAGAACATGAACGCAAAGAGCGCAAAGGACGAAAAGCGATGAACGAAAAGGACGCACAGGTAGGCATAGGAAACTCTCGGTCCATTCGTCGCACGCCTGCATGCCCGGTGTCGTTCGTTCCCGCTTTTCTTCGCGCGCTTGGCGGCCTTTGCGTCTCCGGCTTTTCGAGCGATGTCTGAAAAAAACCACATGGCCGTTCCCATCACCGCAGTCTGGCCCGGTTCGCCCTACCCGCGGGGCGCAACCTGGGACGGCGAGGGCGTCAATTTCTCGTTGTTCTCGGCGAATGCCGAGCGGGTGGAGCTGTGCATCTTCGATCCGTCGGGTCGGCGCGAACTACAGCGCGTGGAACTGCGCGAGCGCACGGAAGCCATCTGGCACTGCTACCTCCCGGAGGCGCGCCCCGGCCTGCTCTACGGTTACCGCGTGCACGGTCCCTACAACCCCGAGCACGGGCACCGCTTCAATCCGCACAAGCTGCTGATCGAACCCTACGCCAAGCACCTGCAGGGCACGCTACGTTGGAGCGATGCGCACTTCGGCTACCGCATCGGCGGCAGGCGCGAGGATCTCACGATGGACCGGCGCGACAACGCCGCCGGTATGCCGAAGTGCCGCGTCGTCGACCCCGCCTTCACCTGGGGCGACGACCGTCCGCCGGGCATTCCCTGGCACGACACGGTGATCTACGAGGTGCACGTGCGCGGCTTCACCATGCGCCATCCGCAGGTGCCAGAGCCCTTGCGCGGCACCTATGCGGGTCTGGCCACGGCGCCCGTGATCGACCATCTCAAGCGGCTGGGCGTGACCACCGTCGAGCTCATGCCCGTGCACAGCTTCATCGACGACCGTCACCTGCTCGAACGCGGGCTGCGCAACTTCTGGGGCTACAACTCCATCGGATTCTTCGCGCCCGAGTCGCGCTATTCGGCGACCGGTCGCATCAGCGAGTTCAAGACGATGGTCAAGACCCTGCACTCGGCCGGGCTCGAGGTGATCCTGGACGTGGTCTACAACCACACCGCCGAGGGCAATCACATGGGACCGACCCTGTGCTTCCGCGGTGTGGACAACGCCTCCTACTACCGCCTGGTGCCGGACAATCCGCGCTACTACATGGATTTCACCGGCACCGGCAACACGCTCAATCTCACCCACCCGCGCGTGTTGCAGTTGCTGATGGACTCGCTGCGCTACTGGGTCCAGGAGATGCACGTGGACGGGTTCCGCTTCGACCTCGCCTCGGCGTTGGCGCGCGAACTGTACGACGTCGACCGCCTCGGCACCTTCTTCGACGTGATCACGCAGGATCCGATCCTGTCGCAGGTGAAGCTGATCGCCGAGCCCTGGGACGTGGGGGCGGGCGGTTACCAGGTCGGGAACTTTCCGCCCGGCTGGGCGGAGTGGAACGACAAGTACCGCGACACGCTGCGCGCATACTGGAAGGGCGACGGTGGGTTGATCGGCGAATTCGCGCGTCGGCTCACTGGTTCCAGCGACCTGTACGAAGGCAGCGGCCGGACGCCCTTCGCCAGCATCAACTTCGTCACCGCGCATGACGGCTTCACCCTGCGCGACCTGGTCAGCTACAACGACAAGCACAACGAGGCCAACGGCGAGGACAACCGGGACGGTCACACGCACAACCTGTCCTGGAACTGCGGCGCCGAAGGGCCGACCGACGACCCGGGCGTTAACGAACTGCGCGAGCGGCAGACACGCAACTTCCTGGCGACGCTGATGCTTTCCCAAGGCGTGCCGATGCTGCTGGCAGGCGACGAGTTCGGCCGCAGCCAGGGCGGCAACAATAATGCGTACTGCCAGGACAACGAGATCTCCTGGGTGGACTGGGACGCGGCCGCCGCGCACCCCGAGTTAGTGCGCTTCGTCCAGCGCATGATCCGCATCCGCCGTGAACACCCGGTGTTCCGCCGGCGCCGCTATTTTCAGGGGCGACCGATCCGCGGCGGCGTCAAGGACATCCTGTGGCTCAATCCAGAGGGACAGGAGATGACCGACCACGAGTGGACGCAGGAATTCGCGCGCAGCATGGCGGTCTACCTGGCCGGCGACTCGCTTCTCGAGACGGACCGGCGCGGCCATGCGCTGCGCGACGACAACTTCCTGCTGCTGCTCAATGCGCACCACGACACGATCGACTTCATGCTGCCGGCGATCCATCCGGGTGCAGCCTGGCAGGTCCTGGTCGACACGTCGGTCGCCCGAGGCCTCACGATCGACGGCCAGTTCGACGGCGGCGTGCGCTACCGGCTGCAGGGACGCGCACTGGCGCTGCTCATCGAACTGACACCGGGCTCATGAACCGTCTCCACGCCATGCCATTCGGCGCCGAGGCGCTGGCTGGCGGTGGCACACGCTTTCGCCTGTGGGCGCCCTCGGCAGCACACGTCGAGGTGCTGCTCTACGGCGACGCACCGGTGCGGCGCCTGGACATGCCACGCGACGCCATGGGCTGGTGCGAATGCATCGCCGACGACGTCGGTCACGGCACGCTGTACCGCTTTCTGGTGGACGGCCACCTGGAGGTGCCGGATCCGGCCTCGCGCTTCAATCCCATGGATGTGCAGGGACCGAGCATGGTCATCGATGCACGCCGCTTCGACTGGTCCGACGGCCATTGGAGGGGGCGCCCCTGGCACGAAGCGGTGGTCTACGAGTTGCACGTCGGCACCTACACCCGCGAGGGCACGTTCCGCGCGCTCGAGGCGCGGCTCGACACGCTGGTCGATCTCGGCGTGAGCGCCGTGGAACTCATGCCCATTGCCGATTTCCCCGGCTCGCGCAACTGGGGCTACGACGGCGTGCTGCTGTTTGCGCCTGACGCGCGCTACGGGACGCCTGACGACCTCAAACGCCTGGTGGATGCAGCACACCGGCGCGGCCTGACGATGCTCCTCGATGTCGTCTACAACCACTTCGGTCCCGAAGGCAACTATTTGTACGCCTATGCCGCTGACTTCTTCACAGCGCGGCATCCCACCCCATGGGGCGCAGGCATCAACTTCGACGGACCGAACAGCCGGACAGTACGCGACTTCTACCTGCACAACGCCCTGTACTGGCTGGACGAGTACCGCTTCGACGGATTGCGCTTCGACGCAGTACACGCCCTTGCCGACGACTCGCATCCGCACCTGCTCGAAGAGATCGCGCACGCGGTCCGCACGCACTACGGTGACACCCGGCACATCCACCTCATCCTCGAGAACGACGACAATACCGCGCGTCTGCTCGGCGATGCCTCGGAGCGGCCCGGCCGCTTCGACGCACAGTGGAACGACGACGTCCATCACTGCCTGCATGTGGCGGTGACCGGCGAACGCGACGGCTACTACCGCGACTATTGCGACGACACGGACCCATGGCGGACGCAGCGCCTGCTCGCACGCGCACTCGCGGAGGGGTTTGCCTGGCAGGGCGAGCGCTCCCCATATCGCGCAGGGGAACCCCGCGGCGAGCCGAGCGGCCATCTGCCGCCGAGCGCATTCGTCGACTTCCTGCAGAATCACGACCAGATCGGCAACCGCGCGTTGGGCGAGCGGCTCGGCCGGCTCGCACCCGAACCGGCGCTGCGTGCGGCGGTGGCGACTCTCCTGCTGGCGCCGCAAGTGCCCATGCTCTTCATGGGCGAGGAGTGGAACGCGCCAGAACCCTTCCTGTTCTTCTGCGAGTTCGATCCTGAACTCGCGGCCAAAGTGCGCGAAGGTCGCCGCGGCGAGTTCGCCGCCTTCGAGCGCTTCCGGGATCCGCGCGCGCGCCTGCTCATCCCCGACCCCTGCGATCCCAATACCTTCGAGCGCTCGCGTCTCGATCACGACCTTGCGCTGCAGGAACCGCATAGCGGCTGGCTCGCCCTGTATCGCCACCTGCTCGGACTGCGCCGCCGCGAACTCGTCCCGCGCCTGCCCGGATGCCGTGCACTGGACGCGAACGTAGGTGCGCAGGGGGAACTGTGCGTGCGCTGGCGCATGAGCGACGACAGCGTGCTGCGCTTGCTCGCGAATTTCTCCGACACGTCCACGCTGCAACCGATGCGCGCGGAGGGACGCCTGCTCTACACGACGCATCCGGAATTCGGCGCCGCGCTGACCGGCAGCGCGCTCGCGCCGTGGTGTGTGGTGTGGTCGCTGGCCGCTGCACATGACTGAGGCTGGCACGCTCGCGGCGCGGGCCGCCGAGCAAGGGATCGCGACGGGCTACCACGACATCTGGGGCACCTGGCACGAGCCATCGCCGCAGACGCTTGGCGCACTGCTCGAGTGCATGCACCTCGGGCAGCATGACGCCGCGGCGCTGCTGCCGCCCATGCTGGTGCGCGGCGGCCGGCGCGCACACGAGCCGGTCGTGTTGCGCGTACCGCGCGCACTTGCCGCGGCAACACTCGAACTGGACGTGCACCGCGAGGATGGCGGGCGGCATCGCCAAGCGATCGCGCTCGCGACCCTGCGGCGGCTGGACGTGGCCGACGACGACGCCTCCGACACGGTGCGGCTGGAGCTGCCGCTGCCCGAAGTGCCAGTGGGTTATCACCGCCTGCGACTGAGGCACGGTGAGGAGACGCTGTGCGAGAGCCTGCTGGCCAGCGCGCCGCGACGATGCCATGTTCCGGAGCTGCTCGCCGGCGAGGGCCGCGCCTGGGGACCGTCGGTCCAGCTCTACGCCCTGCGCTCCGAGCGCAATTGGGGCATCGGCGACTTCTCGGACCTGGCTGTCCTGCTCGAGCAGTGGGCCGCGCGAGGCGCCAATGTGGTCGCACTGAACCCGCTGCACGCCCTGTTCCTCGACAACCCCGCACAGGCGAGCCCGTACAGCCCGTCGAGCCGGCTGTTCCTCAACGTCCTCTACCTCGACGTCGAGCGCATCGACGACATGCGCGAGTGCGAGTCCGCCCGCGCGCTCGTGCGCGCGCCCGAATTCCAGGTGGAACTGCAGCGTCTGCGCGCCGCCGAGCTGGTCGATTACCCGGCAGTGGCCGAGCTCAAGCTGCGCGTACTCGGTCTGCTGCACGAGAATTTCCGGACCCGGCATGCACGCGTATATGACGCGCGCCGGCGCGCCTTCCGCCGCTTCTGCGCGGACGGCGGCGAGGAGCTGGCGCGGCACGCGTTGTGGGAGGCGCTGCAGGAGCGGATACGGCGCGAACATCCCGAAGCGTGGGGATGGCCGGTGTGGCCCGACGCATGGCGCGATCCCGCCTCGCCGGAGGTGCGACGCTTCCGCGACGAGCACGCCTCACGCATCGAGTTCTTCGAGTACCTGCAGTGGCAGGCCGATCTGCAGCTGGGCGAGGTCGCCGCGCGCGCCAGGTCGCTGGGGCTGGGGGTGGGGTTGTACGGCGATCTCGCCGTGTCGATCGACCGCGGCGGCAGCGAGGCGTGGGCGCACCAGGACCTGTACGCACTGGACGCGAGCATCGGCGCCCCGCCCGATGCCTTCAATGCGCTCGGGCAGAACTGGGGACTCCCGCCGCCGATTCCCGCGCACCTGCGCGCGCAGGCGTATGCGCCCTTCATCGCCACCCTGCGCCGCTGCATGCGACACATGGGCGCGCTGCGCGTGGACCACGTCATGGCGCTCATGCGCCTGTTCTGGATCCCGCCCGGCGGCGATGCGCGCGACGGCACCTACGTGCACTACCCTCTCGACGATCTCCTCGGACTGCTGGCCCTGGAGAGCGTGCGTCATCGCTGCATGGTGGTGGGCGAGGACCTGGGAACGGTGCCTGACGCGCTGCGCGCGGCGCTGGCCGAACTGGGTGTGCTGTCCTACCGGCTGCTGCTGTTCGAACGCGACGCCGGCGGCGACTTCAAGCCTCCGTCCGACTATCCGTCCCAGGCATTGGTGGCTGGCTCCACCCACGACCTGCCGACACTCGCGGGATTCTGGGAAGGGCACGACATCGTCCTGCGCGAAGCACTCGGACTGTTCGCCTCCGACCGCGCCCGCCAGGACGAGATGGTGGCGCGCGCACAGACGCGCGTGCGCCTGCTCCTGCTTCTCGAACGCGAAGGCCTGCTACCCCCCGGTGCTACCGCGGATCCGCAGTCGCTGCCGGAGATGACGCCTGCGCTCTCGCTCGCCCTGCACGCCCTGCTGGCGCACACGCCGTGCAAGCTCATGCTCGTGCAGCTGGAGGACGTGACAGGCGCGCGTGAGCAGGTGAACGTTCCCGGCACGACCGACCAACATCCGAACTGGCGGCGGCGACTTGCGCTGTCGCTGGAGCGCTTTCCCCAGGACGAACGCTTCGTCGGCCTGTGCGAACGACTGCGCGCGCTGCGCGGTGCGGCCCCTGCCCCCCGTCCGGGCGCCCACCGCGCCGCGCCGCTGATCATCCCGCGCGCAACCTACCGCATGCAGCTCAACGCGGGATTCACGCTGCGACAGGTCACCGCCCTGGTGCCCTACCTGGCACGCCTCGGCGTGAGCCACGTGTACTGCTCGCCCTACTTGCGCGCCCGCCCGGGCAGCACCCACGGCTACGACATCGTCGACCACGAGGCGCTCAATCCGGAGATCGGAGACGACACCGACCTGGATCGCTTCGTCGAAGCGCTGCGCGCGCATGGCATGGGTCAGATCGTGGACGTGGTGCCGAACCACATGGGTGTGATGGGCGCCGACAACGGCTGGTGGCTGGACGTGCTGGAGAACGGCCCGGCTTCGATCCACGCCGAGTTCTTCGACATCGACTGGGACCCGCTCAACGACGCGCTCACCGGCCGCGTGCTGCTGCCGGTGTTGGGCGAGCACTACGGCGTCGTGCTCGAGCGCGGCGAACTGCAGCTGCGCTTCGACGCGGACGAAGGCAGCTTCAGCGTCTGGTACTGGCAGCACCGTTTCCCCGTCGACCCGCGCTGCTATCCGGAGATCCTCGAGCGTGCGCTGCACCTCGCGCCTCCACAGGGACTGTCGGCAGACGCGCGCGCCGCGGTCGAAAGCCTGGTTGCGGCGCTGTCGCACCTGCCCGTGCGCGAATCGACCGACGTCGCGGCGCGCACCGAGCGCCATCGCGACAAGGGCGTGCACAAGCGGCGGCTGGCGGAGCTGGCTGCAACACATCCCGCGCTGGCCGACGGGGTGCGCGCTGCACTTGCCGCGCTCAACGGCAGCCCGGGCGATGCCTCCAGCTTCGACGCGCTGCATGGCCTGCTCGAGCGCCAGGCGTGGCGCCTGGCCTACTGGCGCGTTGCCTCCGACGAAATCAACTACCGCCGCTTCTTCGACATCAACGACCTGGCCGGGCTGCGCGTCGAGAGCGAGGCCGTCTTCGACGCGACGCACCGGCGTGTGCTCGAGATGGTCGCCCAGGGAAAGGTGGACGGCCTGCGCATCGACCATCCGGACGGGCTGTACGATCCCGCCGGCTACTTCCGTCGTCTCCAGGATCGCGTTGCCGCGCAGTGCGGCGGGAGCGCCGACGACAGGCGACGTGCGATCTACCTGCTGGCCGAGAAGATCACCGCGTCGCACGAGCACCTTCCGCGCAGCTGGGCGGTGCACGGCACCACGGGCTACCGATTCGCCAACGTGGTCAACGGACTGTTCGTGGATGCACGCGCGCGCTCGCGCATCGAGCGCGTCTACCGCAGCTTCACCGGCGATGGCGGCAGCTGGGAGGAGACCGCCTATCAGGCCAAGCGGCTGGTCATGCGCACCGCCCTGTCGAGCGAGTTGAACGTGCTCGCCACACGTCTGTTGCGCATCGCGCGCGCCGACCGCCACACGCGCGACTTCACCCTCAGCGCGCTACGCCAGGCGCTGATCGAGGTGGTCGCCTGCTTTCCCGTCTACCGCACCTACGTGAGCGAGCGCGCCTCCACCGCCGACAAGCGGCACATCCACTGGGCACTGGGTCGGGCGCGGCGTCGCGCGCAGGCGGCCGACACGAGCGTGTTCGACTTCCTGCAATCGGTGCTGATCGCGCAGCCCTCGCCCGGCGCGCCGGAGGGCATGGCGCATCGCATGCTGGCCTTCACCGGCAAGTTCCAGCAGTTCACCGCACCGGTCACCGCCAAAGGGATCGAGGACACCGCGTTCTACCGTTACGTGCCGCTGGTGTCGCTCAACGAGGTGGGCGGCGGACCGGGGAGCTTCGGCATCTCGCTGGACGCCTTCCATCGCGCGAACTACACGCGCCGCCGCGACTGGCCCCACACCATGCTCGCCACGTCGACGCACGACACCAAGCGCTCGGAGGACGTGCGCGCCCGCATCGACGTGCTCTCGGAACTCCCGGGGGCGTGGCGCCTCGCCCTGCGTCGCTGGGCACGCCTGAATCGCACCCGCAAGCGTGAGGTGGACGGCCGCGAGGCGCCATCGCGCAGGGACGAGTACCTGCTCTACCAGACGTTGATCGGAAGTTTTCCTGCGCAGGAGCCGGACGACGCCGCACTGGACGCCTACCGCGCGCGCATCGTTCAGTACATGACCAAGGCCGTACGCGAGGCGAAGCTCGAGTCGAGCTGGATCAACGTGAACGCACCCTATGAGGAGGCGCTTTCCGCCTTCGTCGATGCCCTGCTCGCCCGGCGGGAGGGCAACCGCTTCCTCGACGATTTCCTGCCGCTGCAGCGGCGCCTCGCGCTGGCCGGCGCGCTGAACAGCCTCGCACAGACGGTCGTCAAGTTCACGGTCCCCGGCGTTCCGGACATCTACCGCGGCAGCGAGAGCTTCGATTTCTCGCTGGTGGATCCGGACAATCGCCGGCCGGTCGACTACGGTGCGCTCGAAACGATGTTGGCGCGCATCGACGGGGAGACGAGCGCTCCCCCCGCGGGGGTGTGCCCGAAGCTCTTCGTCACCGCTCGCCTGCTCGCGCTGCGCGCCGCACGGGAGGCGTTGTTGCGCGACGGCGACTATCTGCCGCTTCCGACCGGTGGCGAGCATGCGCAACGGCTATGCGCCTACGCCCGCCGGCTGGACGGCGACTGGCTGGTCGTTGCGGTACCACGTCTGGCAGCATCGCTGATCCAGGACGGCGAGCGCTGGCCCGCGCCGGACGCCTGGGCCGACACCCACGTCGTGCTCGACGGGCTGTCCGGACAGCCGTTGCAGGACGTGTTCACGCGGCGGGATGTAAGCGTGCCGTCGGGCCGCGCGCAGCTGCGGGCCAGCGACCTGTTCGCGGGCTTTCCGGTCAGCGTCCTGGTCGCCGACTCCCGCCGAGGCGTCGACTCGCTTCCGATTTGTCATCCGTACGAAGGAGCCTAGAAAATGGAGAACATTCCCCTGTCCTGGCGCGATTGGACACCGCTCGTGCTCACTCTGGCGCACCTGCTGCTCATTCTGCTACTCGCGCTGGTCGTGATGAGCGTGAGCCGGCGCCTGATCGGCCGGGCGGGCACGTACATGAAGTCGCGCGCCGACTCACTCGAGCACGCCAAGCGCGTGGACACCCTCGGCCGGGTGTTCCGCTACGTGGCCGCCGTCGCCATCGGCCTGATCGCGGCCATGCTGATACTGAGCGAACTGGGCATCTCCATCGCCCCCATCCTGGGTGCAGCGGGCGTGGTCGGCCTGGCCGTGGGTTTCGGCGCGCAGAGCCTGGTGAAGGACTTCTTCTCGGGATTCTTCATCCTGCTCGAGAACCAGGTGCGTCTCGGCGACGTGGTCGAAGTGGGCGGCAAGGCCGGCTTGGTGGAGGAAGTGACGCTGCGCTACGTGCGCTTGCGCGACTACGACGGTAATGTGCACTTCGTCCCCAACGGCGAAATCACCATCGTCTCCAACTTCACCCTCGACTTTGCGCAATCGGTGATCGACCTGCGGGTCGCCTATCGCGAGGACGTGGACGAGGCGTTGAAGGTCATGCGTACCGTCGCCGAGGCGCTGCAGGCCGATCCCGCTTTCGCGCCGAAGTTCCTCGCGCCGGTGGAGATGGTGGGCGTGGAGCGCTGGGAGAACTCCGCCGTGATCCTGCGCTGCCGGTTCAAGGTGGTGCCGATCGAGCAGTGGAACGTGCGCCGCGAATACCTGCGCCGTGTCAAGCGGGCGTTCGAGGAGGCCAGCATCGAGATCCCGTATCCGCACCTGACCGTGTATGCGGGGGTGGACAAGAAGGGCCAGGCCCCCGTCTTCCCGTTGCGGGCGGCGGCGCCGCTGGAGATCGCGTCCTCGCGCTGAGCGCGGCCGTCCCGTCCTCGGCACGGCGGATGCAACCGCGGGGCACCGGATACGCCGTGGCGCGCCCGCGCCGGCCGATTCGCACGGCCGGCCGCCGTGCCGCGCGGCCCACCCTCGACACCGCGCATGACCGAGTGCCAGACCCAGACCCCGAACCTCGACCGGTTGCGCCAGCAGACGCGTCTGCTGCGCGCACGCCCGCGCGCCGCACGCATCCTGAGGCCAGGATGGAATTGTTGGCGCCTGACGCAAGCCGATCGCATCTCCTGGCTCGTCGACGGCGAGGCGTACTTCCGCACCTTCCGGGAAACGATCAAGCGCGCGCAGCGCTCGGTTCTGATCCTCGCCTGGGACATCGACAGCCGCACCCTGCTGGTGCCGGAGGATCCGCACGACGGATGGCCCATCGCGCTCGGTGACCTCCTGCACCAGGCGCTGGTGCGCAATCCCAAGCTGCAGGTGCACATCCTCGACTGGGACTACGCCATGCTGTACATGGCGTTCCGCGAGCTTCCGCCCCCCTACGCAACCGGCTGGAAGCGGCATCGGCGCCTGCACATCGCCTTCGACGGCGACCATCCGGTGGGCGGGTCGCAGCACCAGAAGATCGTCGTGGTGGACGATCGGGTGGCATTCGTCGGTGGACTGGATCTGACCAGCGCGCGCTGGGACACGAACGCACACGCAGCCGGCGACCCGCGGCGGCAGCGTACACGCGGAGGCCCGTATCCGCCGTTCCACGACGTGCAGATGATGGTGGACGGGGAGACCGCCGCCGCACTGGGCGAGCTGGCGCGGCTGCGCTGGCAGCACGCCACCGGGCGGCGCGTGGCGCCGGCGCAGGTCGAGGCCGACCCCTGGCCGCTGGCGGTCGCGCCCGATCTCGCCAGTGCGCCGGTGGGCATCGCGCGCACGCAGCCCGAGTACGGCGGCAACCCACAGGTGCAGGAAATCAGGCAGCTCTACCTGGACGCGATTGCGGCGGCGCGCACCACGCTCTACATCGAGAACCAGTACCTCACCGCGCCCGCGATCGTGCAGGCCCTCGCCACCCGTCTGGCCGAGCCGGACGGACCGGAGATCGTCATCCTCTCACGCCTGCACGGCGGCGGCTGGCTCGAAGAGAGCACCATGACCGCGCAACGCGTGCGCGCCGTACGGGCGCTGCACGAGGCCGATGCGCACGCCCGGCTGCGCGTGCTCTATCCGCATGCGGACGGCCTGGGCGAGGACTGCATCGATCTGCACAGCAAACTGATGATCGTGGACGATCGCTTCGTGCGCATCGGCTCGGCCAATCTGAACAACCGCTCGATGGGTTACGACACCGAATGCGATCTCGCGGTGGAGGCCACCGAGCCGCGCATCGGCACGCAGGTGCTGGCGCTGCGTCACCGCCTGGTGGCCGAGCACCTCGGCGTGAGCCCGGAGGAAGTCGCCCACGCCTGCGCGCGCACCGGTTCGCTGATCGCCGCGATCGACTCCCTGCACGGCAATCGCCGCGACCTGCACGTGCTGGCTGTTCCGGCCAGCCCGGAACCGCTGCTGTTCGACCCGGCGCTGGTCGATCCGGAACGGCCGGTCGAACCGGAAGC
>CAZNBS010000041.1:0-16902 GCA_964570955.1 uncultured Burkholderiales bacterium
TCGAAGGAGAGCGAGCGATGATTCGAAGCGCGCTAGGTCTGCTAGCAGGTCTGACACTCGCCCTGGGCGTCGGCGCGGCCCACGCGAAGGAGTGCCGGGGCGTCGCTTTTCCCGATCAGGTGCAGGCCGACGGCGCCGCGCTGAAGCTGAACGGCCTCGGCCTGCGACAGGCGACGTTCCTCAGGATCGACGTCTACGTCGGTGCGCTCTTCCTTGCGCAGCCCTCGAAGGACCCGGGCGTCATCCTGAAGGCGGACGCGCCGTGGCAGCTCGTCCTGCACTTCGTGCGCGACGTTGGGCGGTCCGATCTCGTCAAGGCGTGGGACGAGGGCTTCGAGAACAACGCCAAGGGCGAGATTCCGGCGCTCAAGGACCGCATCGAGACGTTCAAGGGCACGATGGACGACGTGAAGGTCGGCGAGCGCATCGTCATGACCTACAAGCCTGGCGCGGGCGTACAGACGGCCGTCAAGGGCGCGGCCAAGGGCACGATCGCGGGCGCGGACTTCGCGCGTGCGTTGCTTTCCATCTGGCTGGGTCCGAATCCGCCGAACGCGGACCTGAAGGCCGGGCTGCTCGGCGGGCCGTGCGGCTGAAGATCGGCCGGGCTCGCGGCTTCCGCTCGCCTCGGCCCCGCCGCTCGCAGCCTGCCTCAGGTCTTCCGGAAGATTCCGAGCTTGCCCAGGATGAATATCAACAGCACCGCGCCTCCTAGAGCGACCACGAAGCCCAGGATGCCTCCTGCAGGTGCGATCCCGAGCAGTCCCGCGATCCAGTAGCCCAGCATCGAGCCCACGACGCCCACCAGGACGTTGGCGATCAAGCCCATCTGGGCATTGGTCTTCATGATGATGCTCGCCAGCCAGCCGACGATTCCGCCAATGATCAACGTGATGATCCAGCTCATGTCCGTACTCCCCTCGTGATCGATGCCACCGCTCGCGTACCCTGCGCACGGCGCGGTTAGCGAATTACCCCGCGGGCCGTTCGCAGGATGGCATCCAGTCGATTGCCGTCGCCTTTCAGGTCGCGCGTCGAGGCGGGCCCTGGCGCCGCGGCGGCCGGCGGCTCGCGGCCGGAACCGGCGGCCTGGCCGCCGAGCAGGCTCCCCAGCAAGCCTCCGAGCCCGCGGCCCGCAAGGGCCGGCTGCGCCGCAGCGCCGCCGCCCTGTTGCTTCGCCACGAAGCCTGCGACCAGCATCGCCAGCATCGGCAGCATCTTCTTCAGCAGGGACGGATCGAGCCCCGACTGCGAGGCTGCGTCCTGCGCGACCGCGCGGCTCACGTCCTTTGAGCCGAAGATCTGTCGGAGGACATCGTTGCCGTGGCTGACGTCCGTAGGCTGCGGTGCCAGCACCTCGTCGAGCAGGCTGCCGCCCCCGAGGTGCCCGAGCAGGCCGCCGAGCCCTTCGAGCCCAGAGGGTTGCGACCGTGCCTGCTTCTTGAGCCCTCCCAGGATGGCCGGGACGAGCGCTTCCGCTGCGCTCGTGGCTTGGGTCTCGCTGACGCCCAGCTCGCGCGCCATTGACCGGAGGCCGCCCATCCGGGCGAGGATATCGGTGATCTGCATGTGCTTTCCCCGTCGCCTGAGTGACTGCAGCCGCCGGCTCAGTCCAGGAGCTCCTTGGGCACGTTGCCGCCATTGGCGGCGATGCGCGCGAGCACGGTCTTGTGCAGCCACATGTTCATCTTCGCCGAATCACCCATCAAGTCAGCCGGGCAGCCCAGCTCCGTGGCGAGCTCTTTGCGCGCCGCGAAGCTGCTGTCGATGTCGAGAAGCTTCAGCAGGTCGACGATGGACGTCCGCCAGTTCAGCTTCTGCGGGTTCGCCGCTGCGCGCGTCTCCAGTTGCGCAACGACATCGACAACGGCGATCGGCTTGGGCGGCGGCGGTGCAACGGGCGCCGTGACCGGGCCCGCCGATGCCGCGGCGGGGGCTGGGGTTGGAGGGGCGGCGGCGGCCGCCGAGGCACCCATGCCGAGTTTCTCGAGGATCTTGCTGAAGAATCCCATATTGCTCTCCTTGAGTGGTTGGTGTCACAGGGCACCCCGTTGAGTGCAGGCCTGCGGCACACGTCGATATGCACTACGACGGGCCGGAAGATCATTCCGACGGCTTCGTCCATGGTCACGCGCGCGAAGTGACGCGCGCGGTGTGCCGCCGCCAGAACCGCGATAATTCCTCCTAATCCGAGGCGACGTATCAAGTCCAGTGTAGCGACCGAGATCGAGCAGGTATTGAGACAAGTCAACTGCCCACAGGGGTGCCGCCCGGTGCCCGGCGGGAAAGAACTCGAGTGCACCGCGGACTGCTAGGAACGCCGTTCGGCCGACAAGCCTTCGCCACGGCAAGCCGGAAACGACAACGGCAAGCGCGCGCTGCCCGTTGATTTATCTGGCTCCCCGGACAGGGCAAATCCGGGCAGTGGGAGATTGAGGTCAGCTTGAAGTAGCGGCCTTTCGAGTGCCTGCTATCCGCCACGTGCGACGGGTGCATATCGACCCAATGGCGTCACTCGCTGATGGATCGGGTGTCCACGAAACCGGGTCAACTCCAAAAGCGAGCATTCAATGCATCAAGCAAGCCCCGCCTTGTCCAGACCGAAGGTCTTGTCGTGCGCGCCAGGCGTCGGGCGGAAGGCCACGTTGACGCGGTTCCAAGCATTGATGCCCATCACGCGAAAGGTCAGCGTCGAGAGTTCCTTTTCGTTGAAGTGCTCGCGCACCTTGGCATAGAGATCGTCGGAGATGCCGGTCGGCGCGATCTGGGTCAGTGCCTCGGTCCAGGCCAGCGCGGCGCGTTCCTTTGCGGTGAACAGCGGCGACTCGCGCCAGGTTGGCACATGGTACAGCCGCAGCTCGCGCTCGCCGTGGAGCTTGGCTTCCTTGACGTGCATGTCCAGGCAGACGGCGCAGCCGTTCATCTGCGAGGCACGGATATCCACTAGGTGGCCGAGCCCCGGCTCCATGTGACCGCTGTTGACGATGGCCATGCTGAAGTCCTGGAGCTTCTTGACTAGCTCGGGTGACTGTTGGATGTGGCTCAGGCGGCATTGGACGTTAGTGTGGCTCATGATCGTTTCCTTTCCTGTGGATGATGAATACACCCTCAAGACGATCCGGCCCCGCTCCTTGTGACATTCAGCGCGGCCAGCACGCCCTGCAACTTGTCAGGGTTGCGCTGGACGTAGAGTGCGCCGATGCGGCCCGGCTCGGTGGCCGAGGGCGCCAGCGCGATGGTCTGCACCAGCTGGCCGGACGCGTCGTTGAAGATCAGGCAGCCGGGCAGGCCGTTGATACGTGCCGGCTCCAGGCGCCAGGCGCGGCTGGTCGGGAGCTTGGCGAAGCCGATGAAGGTCTCGGCGATCAGCGCGCCTCCGTGCAGCGGAACCGGCACCGAGCTTGCCTTACCGCCGCCGTCGGAGAGCATTACCGCGTCTTCGGTCAGCACCTTGGCCAGGGCCTCCACGTCGAAATGGCCGACCGCCTCGCTGAAGGCGCGGAACAGGCGCTCGCGTTCCTCCTCTTTCACTTCGCGGCGTGCGTAGTCAGCCTTAACATGGTTGCACGCGCGGCTGGCCAGCTGGCGGCAGGCGGCCGGGCTGCGCTCCAGGCGCCGCCCGATCTCGTCGAAGTCCAGGTCGAACACCTCATGCAGTAGGAAGGCTGCGCGCTCCAGCGGCAACAACCGCTCCAGCGCGAGCATGAAGGCCACGGACACATCGTGCGCAAACTCGGCCTGCACCTCCGGACCGGGCGACCAGCCGGCGTCCTCTTCCAGCAGCGGTTCGGGCAGCCAGACGCCGACATACTGCTCGCGTTTCGCAGCGGCCGAGCGCAGTTTGTCCAGGCACAGGTTGGTCACTAGGCGCGAGAGGTAGGCGCCCGCATGCTGGACAGTGCTTTCGTCCACCTGGGCCCAGCGCAGCCAAGCCTCCTGGACGATGTCCTCGGCATCGGTGCGCGAGCCGAGCATACGGTAGGCCAGCCCGCGCAGACTGCGCGCATGTTCACGGTCGTAGCGCAGGGCGCGTTCGGCAAGAGTCGTCATAATGGCTGGGTTCTTCCAGTGTAGGAAGTGGATCACATACCTTTTGGAGACGGAACAGCCCGGCCGTTTGTGACATGCAGCGGCGCGCGAATGCGGAAGTTCGGGTGGCAGCTTGTAGGCCCCCGTTGCAGTAACACGGGGGCCTACGGATGCGTCGGATTCCCTTAGGAAGTGAAAACTACTGCGGAGTCAGTGGGATAGCAAGGAATTACTCTGCAAGAGAGGATTAAGGGTCACCAGCCGAAGCGGAAGGCTTGACTATGGGTTACGTAATGGGTCACAAAGCGTCACCCATCCGGAGAATGAGCAATGGCTAGACCAGAGAGCGTGCTGTCGGGTGCTCACCAGGGAGCTCAACGAGCTTAAGACACGCAGTGACCGGCTCTTTGAGGCGGTAGAGTCCGGGCATCTACCGCTTGACGCGGCCCTTCAGCAGCGCGCGCATAAGCTGCAGGCGCGGCGGCAGTAGCTGCTCCTCGAGATCGCAGGGCTGAAGCGGCAAGCAGAGGTTCCCTGGCGGGCGCTGAACGCGAGGCAAGTAGAGGCTTTCGGGAAGGCGCTTAGGTCGAAGCTCGGCGCAAGCCGTCCCTTTGCTAAGCAATACCTGCGCTTGCTGGTCTCGGAGATCCGAGTCGTAGGGCGGGCGCTGGAGATGCGGGGGAGCTTTGCGTCGCTTGCACACGCAGTGGCGGGGGAGAGACAGGGCACGGCTGGAAGCGTGCCCAGTTTTGCATCTGGTTGGCTCCCCGACCAGGGCTCGAACCTGGGACCTGCGGATTAACAGGCTCGTAATGCATTGATCTAACGATGGTAATGGCCCGCCCTCGCTCGCCAAGAATAGTCGAAATGCGCTGATCTGGACACGTTTTCACCACGCATCCCGTTGTGAAGACGAGCCCAGCTTGCAGCAGCACGCCTGGGCCGGTCGCGGCAGAAAGTTCACCCCCTTCCGGCCTGGAGATACGCAGGTTGCGTACCTACGCAAACTGCGTATAATACGGTCCGTGAAGGCTGTCTTCGTCGAATTGCCTGCCTTCGACCGTCACCGGGACGAGTATCTCAGCGACGAGGCGTTCAGAATGCTTCAAGCGACCTTGACGAAGAATCCCGAGGCAGGCGATCCAATCGAGGGCACCGGTGGCCTACGCAAACTTCGCTTCGCTGATGCGCGACGCGGCAAGGGCAAACGCGGCGGCCTGCGAGTGATCTATTACTGGTGGCACGCCGGGTCGCAGTTCTGGCTCTACACCGTGTACGACAAGGATGAACGAGACGACTTATCTGCGCAGCAGCGGAAGACGTTGAAGGCGATGATCAAGGCAGAGCTTGAAGCAAGGAGAAAGAGATGAGGAAAATCGTGAAGCGTCAGGACGGGCGGAAGGCCAAGCGCGACGTGTTCGCCGAACTCACCGAAGGCATGGTGGCGTTGGCCGAAAGCCGTGAAGGAAAGCGGACCCTTCGAACCCACGCGGTGGAATTCAAACCGGCGCCAACGGTTACCCCGAAGGAACTGGTCCGCGTACGCAAGAACCTGAATATGTCGCGAGCCCTATTTGCCGTTTACCTGCGTACAAACGTTCGCACCCTGGAAAACTGGGAACAAGGGCGCGCCAAGCCGAATGCGCAGGCGGCCCTTCTGATCAACCTCGTGAAGCTCTTTCCGGATACGGTTCAGCGACTCGCGGCCGTCTGAAGGCCGCAATGTCGCAGTGTTTCGGATTGCGATGAAGGCGAAGGATCGCATAGCTCTCCTGGAGGCCGAGTGCGCCAGGCTTCGGTCCGAGAATGACAGGCTACGTGCCATCGTCGAGCGACGAGACGTTCGCGATGTTGATGTAGCTCCGACCCATTCGGCAGCACCGACGACGGCCGATGCCTCCGTCCGCTATGACTCTCCGTCAGCCGACAAGATCTCTCTCTTCCGGTCGTTGTTCCGCGGACGCGATGACGTCTATCCCATCCGGTGGGAATCGAAGACCGGACGCTCTGGTTACAGCCCTGCCTGCAACAACGAGTGGGCGCCCGGAATATGCGAGAAGCCTCGCATCAAATGTACCGAGTGTCCCAATCAGGCATTCCCGCCGGTTTCCGACGACGCCGTCTACGAGCACCTATCCGGGCGCCGGACCCTCGGGGTCTATCCTTTGCTGCCTGGTGATACGACATGGTTCATCGCGGCCGACTTCGATGGGTCGACCTGGCGTGCCGACGCCATGGCGTATGCGGCAAGCTGCCGCGAACTGTCAATTCCCGCCTACGTGGAGGTTTCGCGCTCCGGCAAAGGCGCTCACGTCTGGATCTTCTTCGATTCTCCGATTGCGGCAAGAGAGGCCCGGCAACTTGCCAGTGCTGCGATCACCCACGCCTGTGCACGGCACCGAACGCTTGCATTTGCCTCGTATGACCGACTCTTCCCGAGCCAAGACACGCTGCCCAAGGGTGGCTTCGGTAACTTGATCGCCCTCCCGCTCCAGCGCAAGGCTCGGGCTCGCGGAGCGAGCGTTTTCGTGGACGACGAGTGGCGTCCCTTTTCGGATCAGTGGGCGTTCCTCGCCGCCATCGAGCGCATGTCGATTCTCGCCGTCGACTCTGTTCTGGCGCGCGCGGCGCGTGAGGATGGGATCCTCGGCGTTCGGCTGGTCGCGCTTGGCGAGGACGCGATCGACGATCCATGGACGTTGCCTCCATCTCGGCGCCGACTCGAACCGCGACTTGCAGGCCGTCTGCCGGGGAAACTCAAGGTCGTATCTGCAAACATGCTGTTCATTGCCAAGGAAGGTCTGCCGGACGCACTTTTCAACCGACTTGTTCGGCTGGCGGCTTTCCAGAATCCCGAGTTCTACCAGGCGCAATCGCTGCGGCTTTCGACCTTCGGGAAGCCGAGGATCATCGGGTGCGCCGAAGACTTTCCCAACCATCTCGCACTACCGCGCGGATCTGCGGGCGAGTTGTGCGACCTCTTACACGATTGCGGTGTCAAGCTGGAGATGGAAGACAAGCGGCAGACCGGAACCCCGATCGATGTGTCCTTTCAGGGAGTCTTGCGCGCAGAGCAAGCTCGGGCGGTCGACGCGGTCCTGGCACACGAGATCGGCGTTCTCTGCGCTCCCACCGCGTTCGGCAAGACCGTCATCGCCTCGGCCGTCGTTGCAGCGCGAAAGGTCAATACGCTAATCATCGTTCACAGGACCCAACTGCTGGATCAATGGCGCAATCGCCTGTCTGCCTTTCTCAGGATCGACAGTCGGTGCGTCGGGGCTATTGGAGCGGGGAAGCGGTCACCGACCGGCATGATTGACATCGCCGTCATGCAGAGCCTCGTGCGGAAGGGTGTCGTTCGAGACCTCGTCGCGAACTATGGCCAGGTGATCGTCGACGAGTGTCACCACGTCTCGGCGTTTTCGTTCGAGCGTGTCATGAAGGAAGCAAAAGCCCGTTTTGTGCTCGGTCTCACGGCGACACCGCTGCGGCGGGATGGGCATCACCCGATCATTTTCATGCAATGCGGGCCCATTCGTTTCCGGGGCTCCGACGCGCGTCAGAGCACTCAGGTACGGCACGTGGTTATCCCGCGTTGCACCGGCTTCGCAACCGAGAGCAGCGGCAACGGCATCCAACGGCTGTTCCGCGTGCTGGGACAGTCGAACGATCGCAACATGTTGATCGTACGCGACATCGGGAGAGCGCTTGCCGAAGGTCGACATCCGCTTGTCCTCACCGAGCGCAAGGATCACCTGGATCAGCTTGCGAACATTCTTGACGCGGCCGCATCGGCAGAGGTCATCGTCCTTTCGGGCGGGATGGGACGCCGCGAGCAAGCCGCAGCGTTCGTTCGCCTCGAGGAACGGTCCTCCACGAAGAACCGTCGCGTCGTGCTCGCCACTGGGCGTTTCATCGGCGAGGGATTCGATGATCCCTGGCTCGATACCCTTTTCCTCGCAATGCCGATTTCGTGGCGGGGTACGCTGCAGCAGTACGCCGGTAGGTTGCACCGCGAACACGCCGAAAAACGCGAGGTTCGAATCTACGATTACGTCGATGCCGACGTCCCAGCCCTGCAGCGGATGTTCAGCAAGCGATTGCGTGGATACCGGGCGATGGGTTACTCGATTGCCGACGATCCCGAGAATTCGATGACCTCTGGTTTGCCAATGCATCGCCCTCCGGAGGATATTGCATCCTCGTTGGCTGATGTCGCCGGTCGCTAGTCAGAGGCCCAGGCTACGTATATGCCCGAGCGAATTGCTTCGAGGCCTTGAGCCAGCATGCTTCAATCGGCGTGATGCCCGGAAATTCGATTGAATCGAGCGCGACGCGCGCGCCTCGCTTTCCCTTGCTGCGCACCGCAACGAGAGTCAGCCCGTCTTTGAGCTCGAAGCCGTCAAGGGCTACCTCCTCGCCCGTAAGCTTGACGCGATCGTATCGCTCGAAGCCCGATCGACGAAAACTGCGACCTTCGTCACGCTCGCAGGTCCGGAGGGTCACGGGGTGAGCCAGTGGCGGCGACACCCTGGTGCCACATCCGACTTGCAGGAGCCAGGACCATGGGCAAGACTTACACAGTGGAAGCCGCGAAGCGCGCACTAGGGACGGCGTTCTTCCCGGGCGATCGCGTGCGCGTGTGGTACCGGAGCGAGCGCCGCTGGAAGGCGGCGACGGTGCGCGCGCTGATCCTCGAGCCGCCCCCGACCTCCCGGACCTACTACCAGATCCGTTGCGACGGCAAGGACAACCCGCGCTACTACCGCGCCGAGGAGCTGCGGCCCCTCGGGTGAAGCGCGACCGAGGCGGACCTCTCCGCACCCAGTCCCGGCCGGCTGTACGAGGGGCAACTCGCCACCCTTTGCGCGAAAGGTGGCGAGTCGGGGGCCACGCGGCACCCGGGGAACGATTGCGTCGGGGTGGTCGTCACGAATTGGCGCTGTGGGGCTAAAGTTGAAGCTCACAGTGACCTTTGACGATGCATATAGGGAGTGGCGCAACCGCGCTCGGCGATTTCGACCCGAGTCCGTGGTTCGCCTGTCCATGCAAGTGCTGGCCGAGCCCACTGCAAATCGTCTCGAAGACATGCAGCGGGCTCCCTGGCAACTGATGCTCTTGGTTAAGTGGGTATGCCAGGACAGACTCGCAGATCAACAAGCGCACAAGAACGTTTCGCTAGCGGACTTGAATGACCTCCGTCAAAGGCTGTGGGAGTTTCCGGAACGTGCTGATCTAGGAGCTCGGCACACGCTACCGGTTCACTTGTTCTTACGGCAGATGCTTCACGCCCAGATCGGGCTTCAGCGGCCGACCTCACCTGGCTTCGTGCGGGAAGCCGCTCTCCTCGCGCAGCAAGAACCCAATCACCCCCTCCGAAGGCTGTTCGAGAAGAAGACTGGGATCAATGTGCTTGATTTCATGGATCTGGCGTTCGCGACCTATGTCGCGATTCTGGAAGGAAAGCGGGCATTCAGTGTCGGATGGTTTGACCCGCTGCGGGCGGCGTATTCGGAGCCTGTAATTGGCGCCTTCGTTTCGAACATATCGAGGACCTTCCCTGAACTAGTTGCATTTTGTCGCGGGCTTCCCGGTTCGAGGCGTAAAGTGGCCTCCGAGTTGTATGAGTTCCCAGTCCTCAGCCGGTATCCGTTCCTGCGCACAGGCGACACAATCGAGTGTTGGCACCCTGCCGTTTTCTATAGAGGGATGGAAGGGTTTGTACACTCTGTACTGAGTGAGGAAGGGCAAGACTACATGGACCGCTTCAGCAAGATGTTCGAGCGACATGTTGTCGAGCAAGCTCGGAAGCTCGACGTACCGTTTCTTGACGAGCAAGCTTTGCAGGCATGCATAACGTCCGGGGAAAGAGTGCCCGACGGACTCCTCCTGTTTCCAGACTGCAATATCTTTATCGAATCGAAAGCCGGCCTCTTCGACGAGTCGGTGATGACCGTGGGTCATGCAGAGATCTTCGCCCATAAGACACGAGCCCTGCGAACGGGGGTCGCACAAGCGTGGTCCGCATCGGTACTGTTACGGAGTGGCGACCGCGCCCCGCCGGGCGCTCGGGACGCGAAAAGAGATTACCTTCTAATCATTACCAACAAGGAGCTTAGCGCCAGCAGAGGTACAACGCTCGCGTCGATGTACCCGCCCGAAACCCTAGCCTATCCCACGGCTGAGGCGGCTCGGCTTCTGCCTCTGGACCACATTTATGTCCTGTCGATCGAGGACTTCGAACGACTCATGGCAGGAGCGTCTGCTCCAGGATTCAATCTGCCATCATTCTTGGACGAGTGCGTCGAGGCAGACCGCAAAGCCGAGACAGCGGTTCACTTCTTTGACCAGCATCTAGATGGACAAAAGGTGCCTAGGCGAAACTCGGAGTTAGTTGCAAGCGCCCTCCAGGATGCTACTGCGAGACTGGGGCGCGCCGTCAAACGCTAATGTCGTTCTCTGCCAGTGGTTCGCACCCCGGGTGTTGCTGGTGCTGGCGAACGACGCCCGTCTCGCCTTCGAGCGCCGAGCGCTACCTCGCTGCCAACTTCGGCCACGCGCTCGGCGCCATCGAATCGCTCGCGCGCTCGCTTCCGCCAGAGGAACCTTGCGTCGGGCCTACGCCCTCTTCGAGGCATCCCGGCCTGAGGTGTCGATGGGCACGCGCGGCGGGTCGGGCGGGTGCGGGACAAGACTGATCGCGGGCGCACGTGGGGGCGAGGCGCCACAGATTGGGCGTTGTATCGCAAGTTGGTAAGGCGCGCCGCACGCCAGCTCGTGCGTCAAGCCTGCTCCGTCATCACGAAGCAGCCCCCTGCCCGAAACAACCCCTTCGTATGGCACGAGATCAAGAAATAGGTCACGACCGGTCATTTAGACCCACTGTATATTGCAGTATGTCCGCAGTACATCCGCAGCGTCGAGGTGAACGAATGTCCACGGGCAAGACCAGCACGCTGACCTTCCGCATCGAACCAGGACTCAAGGAAGCGCTGCGCGCTGCAGCGGAGCGCGAGCACCGCTCGATCGCCAACATGGTGGAAGTGCTGATTCGGGACTATTGCGGGCGCAATGGCATTGCGATTCCCCAGCAGGGCCACCTGTTCGACGACAGGCAGAAGCCGGCTAAACGCCCCAGGTAGGTGAGGCGGATGAATCCCACGTTACCGTTCGCGAGTGTCCACCCGATGATTTCCGCATTCCAAGCGAAATACTTCGCCCACGATCTCACGCGGCGCTGCCCCCCGGACAGCATCGACAAGCTCGCGGGCGCGGTTGCCAGCGCCCAAGTTGACCTCAACCCCCATCAGATCGATGCAGCGTTGTTCGCCTTCCAATCGCCGCTCGCCAAAGGCGCGATCCTGGCCGACGAAGTGGGCCTGGGTAAGACCATCGAAGCCGGCCTCGTCCTTTCGCAGAGATGGGCCGAGCGCAAACGGCGCATTCTGGTCATCACGCCATCCAACCTGCGCAAGCAGTGGTATCAGGAGTTGAGCGAGAAGTTTTTCTTGCCCTGCCGGATACTGGAAGCCAAGTCGTACAACGTCGCTATCAAGCAGGGCCAGTTCCGCCCGTTCGAAGCACCTGACATTGTCATCTGCTCCTACCAGTTCGCCCGAAGCAAGGCGGGCGACGTTAACAACGTCGCGTGGGATCTCGTCGTCATTGACGAAGCTCACCGCCTGCGCAACGTCTACAAGCCGCAGAACGTCATTGCGAACACGCTGAAGCTGGCACTGGCAGGCAAGGACAAGCTCCTGCTCACCGCGACGCCATTGCAGAACTCGCTGCTGGAACTGTTCGGTCTGGTCAGCTTCATCGACGAACACACCTTCGGCGACCTCAAAAGCTTCCGCGAGCAGTACACCAACCTGAACCAGGAGCAGGTGTTCGAAACGCTCAAGGCCAGGCTCAAGCCCGTCTGCCACCGCACGCTGCGGCGGCAGGTCACGGCCTATATCCCGTACACGAGGCGCTTGCCGTTGGTGGAGGAATTCGCCCCGGAAGAAAGCGAGGACCAGCTCTACCAGCTCGTTTCCGACTACCTCCGACGGGACAACCTGCAAGCGCTTCCCGCCAGTCAGCGCTCGCTGATGACGCTCGTCCTGCGCAAGCTGCTGGCATCCAGCACCTTCGCCATCGCTGGCGCCTTGACGACTATTTCGAGCCGTCTCAAGGCGAAGCTGAGCAAACAAGAGCCCGCCGAGACGCTCGAAGAAGAGCTGGACCAGGATTACGAAGCACTGGACGAAACCGCCGAGGAGTGGACCGACGACGCGCCAGCCGAGGCGCTTAGAGAGTCCGACCGGAAGGCCATCGAACAGGAGATCGCGGATCTCGACGCCTTTGCCCAGCTCGCTACTTCCATCGATCACAATGCCAAGGGCAAGGCGCTGCTCAAGGCCCTCGGTGTCGCTTTTGCCAAGGCGAATGAGATCGGCGCGGCGCAGAAGGCTATCATCTTCACCGAATCGCGCCGCACGCAGAGCTACCTCCTGCGCCTGCTTGCGGACAGCCCCTATGCGGAAGGGATCGTCCTGTTCAACGGCTCGAACACGGACGAGCGCTCCAAGACGATCTACAACGAGTGGCGCGAACGCCACGAGGGTTCGGACCGCGTTACCGGTTCCCGCACCGCCGACATGCGGTCTGCGCTGGTGGACTACTTTCACGCGCAAGGCCGCATCATGATCGCCACAGAAGCTGGGGCGGAAGGTATCAACCTCCAGTTCTGTTCGTTGGTGGTCAACTACGACCTGCCCTGGAATCCGCAACGCATCGAGCAGCGCATCGGTCGCTGTCACCGCTACGGGCAGAAGCACGATGTGGTGGTGGTGAACTTTCTCAACCGCAGGAACGAGGCGGACAAGCGCGTCTACGAGTTGCTGTCGGAGAAGTTCCGGTTGTTCGAAGGAGTCTTCGGGGCCAGTGACGAGGTGCTGGGCGCCATCGAATCCGGCGTGGACTTCGAGAAGCGCATCGCCGCGATCTATCAGACCTGCCGCAAACCCGAGGAAATCCAAACCGCTTTCAATCAGCTTCAGCTTGAGCTAAGCCTCGAAATCGATGAATCGATGACGCGCACGCGCCAAAAGCTGCTGGAAAACTTTGACGACGAAGTGCGTGAGAAGCTCAAGGTCCGCGACGAAGCCTCCAAAGCCTGCCTGAACCGCTACGAGCGCCTCCTCATCGAGCTTACCCGGCGCGAGCTGAACGGCCATGCGCGCTTCATCGGTGATTCTTCGTTCCGGCTGGAGAGTTGCCCGTTTGCCGGCGAGATTCCCCTCGGCTTGTATGAGTTGCCGCGCCGCTCCGGCGAAGCGCACCTCTATCGCCTCAATCACCCGCTCGCCGAGGCCGTGGTGGCGCAGGCCAAGCGACGCGAATTACCGCCCGCAGAGATTTGCTTCGACTACGGCCAACACGACGGAAAGGTATCCATCCTCGAACCCTATATTGGCCAATCCGGTGTTCTCAGGGTCACGTTGCTCACCGTCGAAGCCCTCGACCAGGCGGAGGATCAGTTTCTGTTCGCCGCGGTCACCGACAAGGGCGATGTACTGGACGACGAAACTGTCCAGCGGCTGCTCACCTTACCCGCGGGTGAAGCAGTCCCGTTGCCCGTAATTCCGCGGGAAAGCCAGTTGAATGAGGTCACGGAGCTGCGCGCACAGGCTGCGCTGCGCGCAATTTCGGAACGAAACGCGCAATTTTTCGAGGCCGAGGCTGCGAAGCTCAATGGGTGGGCTGACGACCAGATCGCCAGCGCCGAGCGTGCGCTCGCCGACGCGAAGCGGCGGATCCGAGAGCTGCGCAATCTGGCCATCAAAGCTGGCAGCATCGAGGAGCAGGCACGCGTCCAGACCGAGATCCGCGACACCGAACGCCGGCAGCGCAAGCTGCGGCAGGAAATCTTCGACGTGGAAGATCGGATACTGGCTCAGCGTGATGAGCTGGTCGAAAGTATCAAGTCGAAACTCAAGCCGGCGGTAACGTCGCGCCCCCTGTTTACGTTGCGCTGGACGCTGACCGGCGCAGCTTCGAGACAGTAGAACAATCGAGGGACCCTAAACAATGACAACGAGCTCGGCGAGCGTAGCCACCCCCGCATCCACCAATTTTGAGAAGCTCAAGGCCAAGCTACGCGAGCTGTTCGAGCTGGATAAGGCCGACCTCGATTTCGGCATCTACCGCGTGCTGCGTGCGCGGCACGGCGAAATCGCCGCGTTCCTCGACAAGTACCTGGAAAAGACGGTGCGCGAGGCACTGCAATCGCATGGTGACTTGCACCAGACGCAGCTCAAAGAGGATTTGCGCAAAGCCGAGCGGGCGGCGAAGGACGCTGGCATTAATCCAGATCAGGCGCCGCGCGTGCTGGAGATTCGGGAGAAGCTCAAGACCGGCGGCGATCTCGATGCCCTCGCCGACGAGGTGTATTCCCACCTCTACACTTTCTTCTCGCGCTACTACCAGGAGGGCGACTTTCTCGGTCTGCACCGGTCCACCATTCACGGGCGCGAGAAGTACATGCTTCCCTACAACGGCGAGGAGGTGAAGCTGGTCTGGGCCAACATGGACCAGTACTACATCAAGTCCTCCGAATTGCTGCGCGACTATGCCTTCCAGATCACGCCGGGCGAAGGCACGCTGCTGGAAGGCGCAGCGGCGGACCGATTCACCGTCCACTTCAAGCTGGTCGAGGCCGACACCGAGAAGGACAACCGCAAATCCAACGGCAAGGCGACCCGCGCCTTCGCGCTCGACGATGAGAAGCCGTTCTCCGAAGACGATTCCGCCACGCTGACGATCCGTTTTCGCTACCGTGAACACCCCGCCGAGCGCAACTTGCAGGACAAGCTCAACGCGGATACGGAGAAGATGCTGGCCGACAACCTGCCATCCAAGTGGAAGGCGGTGCTCTTCGCGCCGGACCCGACGTATCAGGGCAAGGACAAGAAAGATGTACGCACCTTCCTGCAAAAGCACGTGCGGTCCTACACCGCCAAGTACCAGTTCGACTACTTCATTCACAAAGACCTGGGCGGGTTCCTGCGCCGGGAGCTCGACTTCTACATCAAGAACGAAGTGATGTACCTCGACGACATCGAGGACCTGGGCGCCCCAAAGGCCGAGGAATATCTCTCCAAGATACGGGCGCTGCGCCGCTGCGCCGTGCCGGTGATCGGTATGCTGGAACAACTGGAGAACTTCCAGAAGAAGCTCTGGTTGAAAAGAAAATTCGTAGTCGAGACGCGCTACTGCATGACGCTCGATCGCGTGCCCGAGACGCTTTATCCCGAGATCGCCGCGAATGCTGCCCAGCGCGAGGAATGGGTGGCGCTGTGCGCGATCCACGATATTAAGAAGGACATGGCCCAGCCGGGGTACAGCGAGCCGTTGACCGCGGATTTTCTCAAGGCGAATCCGTACCTGATGATCGACACGCGGCACTTTAATCGGGAGTTCACGCTCAAGGTGATGGCGTCAGTCGAGAATCTGGATGAGATGCTCGATGGGGTTTGCTTCTACGGCGAGAACTTTCACGTCCTTACGTTGATGCAGGAACGGTACAGAAGGGAAGTGAAATGCGCGTACATTGATCCGCCATACAATACTGATGCCTCAGCAATTCTCTATAAGAACGACTATAAGCACTCGTCTTGGCTAAGTCTCGTGGAGGATCGGCTCCGCGTCGCTCGCGGACTTCTCGCTCCAGAGGCAGTGCTTTGTGTAGCCATAGACGATGAAGAAGTATCAAAGGTGCGCGAAGTATTGGACGCGCTGTTTCCCAAGCTCGTTGGCGTTGCCGTTGTCCGATCAAATCCTCAAAGCCGGAAGGCCAAGGGAACACTGTCTCCGGCTCATGAGTACGCATTGTTCTATGGTCGCTCCGCGGCGTCGGTACCCGGAAGCCTTGAGTTAACTGAGAAGCGAATTGCGCGGTACCCGAAGGAGGACGAGAAGGGCCGATATTCATGGATGAGCTTTATCCGCACTGGGACAAATGACAGGAGACAAGATAGGCCGAAGATGTTCTACCCGATCTTCGTTGCCGACGACGATACATTTAGGATCCCGAGGATGGAGTGGTCTGCAGATAAGGGGGATTACGGCGAGTACATACTTCTAGAGGACCCGAAGAGTAATGAGGTTGCCGTCTACCCAACAGTTGTGTCAGCTGAAGGAACGGTTGAGAAGAGGTGGCATCGTGGCCACGAGAGAGTGTCCAGTGAGCCGAGCGAGTATCGAGTTAGAAGGAGCGCCGATGGAAATATCAGCGTTGACTTTAAGACCCGTATTGATGAGAACTCGACTCCGATTACTTGGTGGGACGATAGTCAGTATGCTTCGGCGAACTATGGAGCAGCTCAGCTGAAAGAGCTATTTGGGTACAACCCTTTCGACTTTCCTAAGGCCCTCACGCTAGTCTCTGATTGCTTGCGGACAGCGAACGCAGTTCCGGGCGCGGTAATCCTTGATTTCTTCGTCGGTTCAGGGACCACAGGCCACGCGGTCATAAGTCTCAATCGAGGCGACAGCGGCAAGCGCAAGTATGTGCTTGTGGATCTGGGAGAGCATTTTGATTCCGTATTAGTGCCGCGCCTTAAGAAGGCGGCTTATTCAACTGACTGGCAAGAGGGGAAGCCACGTTCTCCCCATACCGGTATCTCGCAGGCCTTCAAGACGGTGCGCCTTGAAGGTTACGAGGATGCATTGAACAATCTGTGCCTTAGGCGCACACCGGAGCAGGAAACGGCGCTCAAGGAATCGCCCGAACAGGCGCGCGACAACTACCTGCTCGGTTACTTCCTCGACGTGGAAAGCGCGGGCAGCGCGAGCCTGCTCGATCTCGGTCAGTTTCGCGACCCGTTC
>CAZNBS010000041.1:16912-25438 GCA_964570955.1 uncultured Burkholderiales bacterium
CCTACAAGCTCAAGATAGCCACTTCCAGCGCGGGCGAGACGGCGGAGACGGCCATCGACTTGGTCGAGACCTTCAACTGGCTCCTGGGCCTGAAGGTGAAGCACATCGATGCGCAAAAGGGCTTCCTCACTGTCACTGGCGAGAAGCGGGCTGGTGGCCGGACGTTGGTCGTCTGGCGGACACTGTCCGACGATCCCATCGCGGACAACAACGCGCTGGAAACCTTCCTGGGAAAGATAGCCATAAACCCTGCGGACACGGAGTTCGACTACCTCTACGTCAACGGCTCGCATATTCTCGCCGACCCGCACAATAAGGTTCACCTCATAGAGGAAGCCTTCCAGCGGCTGATGTTCGACACGCCAGACTTCGGCATGGAGGCCTGAGCGTGGCGCATTTTGCTGACAAGCTAGTGCTGGCCTGGTGGGCCTTGGCGCAGCTTGGAGTAGAGGACTTCAACCGGCTCGCGGCCATAGTCAAGGCGCCGGAATTTGGAGGGTGGGCAGAGGACGGCGGCACGAGGTACGTGCAGCAGCTCGCCGCCCGGCTGCCCAAAGCGCGGGCGCTGGCGGATGACCAGCTGCGCGAGTACGACAGCAATATCGTCACCCACTGGAAACACATCACCCGCCACCGCAATCTCCAAGGGCAGACGCTCTATCCGATCTACTTCCAGTATCTCGGCCTGCTGCTGACCGAGATGTACCTGGATTGGTATTTCCGCGACGGCGACAGTCTGGTGGCGTCGCTGAACGCGGCTGTGGACGGGTACAACCGGGACGTGTCACAGCGCGAGCAGTTCGCGCTCTACACCACAGACGACCTCAACAAGCTCGCGTTTTGGATGGCGACGGGCAGTGGCAAGACCCTACTCATGCACTGCCACATCCGCCAGTACCTGCACTACCTCGGCAAGGCTGGACGTCGGCAGGAGCTGAACCGCATCATCCTGCTGACGCCGAACGAGGGCCTGTCGCGCCAACACAAGGAGGAGTTCGAGTTGTCCGGCATCGAGGCCGAGTTCTTCGACCGCGAGGGTGGCACGCTCTTTACCGGGCGTGGAGTGGACATCATCGACATCCACAAGCTGCGCGAAGTCTCAGGCGAGAAGACCGTGGCTGTGGACACCTTCGAGGGCAACAACCTCGTGCTGGTGGACGAGGGGCACCGCGGCTCGGGCGGCGAGGAGTGGATGGACAAGCGGGCGCGGCTGTGCGCCCAGGGCTTTTCCTTCGAGTACTCGGCCACCTTCGGCCAGGCGATCAAGGCGGCGAGCGGCGCGAAGCAAAAAGCCCTAACCCAGGCCTACGCCAAGTGCATTCTGTTCGACTACTCCTACAAGTTCTTCTACAACGACGGCTATGGCAAGGACTTCAACATCCTCAACCTGGCCGAGGAGCACGAGGACGAGAGCCGCCCGCTCTACCTGACGGCTTGCCTGATGTCCTTCTATCAGCAGTGCCGGCGTTTTGCCGATGGCGGAAGCCAGCTGGTTCCCTATCTGCTCGAGTCCCCTCTCATGGTGTTCGTCGGCGGCTCGGTAACAGGGCAACGCCAGGCGCAGGAAGACACCGACCTGGTGCTGATTCTCAAGTTCCTTGCCTCGTTTATCGCCGACCGGAGCGAGAGCGAGCGGCGGCTCGGCAAGCTGCTTGCGCGGCAGGACGGGCTGGTCGCAGGCGGGCGGCGTGTGTTCGAGCGCCTGTTCCCCTACGTGGAGCAGCTCTACGCGCCGGGACAGGCCGGCGAGCTGTTCAGCGACATGCTCCGCTACGCGTTCAACGCGCCCAGCGGCGGGCAGTTGCACATTGTGCGACTGATGGGCGCCGAGGGGGAGATCGGCCTGCGCGTCGGCGAGAACGACTGGTTCGGCGTCGTGAACGTCGGCGACGCTAAGAAACTGTGCGACCTGTGTGCCGAACGCAAGGACGGGGAAGACCACTATATCGTCGAGGACCTGTCCTTCTCGGGCTCATTGTTCGACGAGATCAGGCGACCCGGGAGTTCCATCCGCGTGCTTGCGGGCGCGAAGAAGTTCACCGAGGGCTGGAGCTCCTGGCGCGTCTCGGCCATGGGCCTGATGAACGTCGGTCGCAAAGAGGGAAGCGAAATCATCCAGCTCTTTGGGCGCGGCGTGCGGCTTAAGGGCTTCCGTTTCAAGCTCAAGCGTTCCGGCGCGCTCGACGCCCTGGATTTGCATGCCGACGGCGCGCCGGCGGCGCATCCTGATCACATTGAGCTGCTGGAGACGCTTAACATCTTCGGCATCCGCAGCGACTACATGAAGGAGTTCGAGGAGTATCTCGAGGAGGAGGGTGTCGGCGAAGACGAGCGCCGGGAGATCATCTTCCTGCCCACGATCAGGCTGCCGGAGTTCGAAAAGGAGAAGATCCAGCTCCACGTGATCCGGCCGAAGGCCCAAATGCCCGATTACAAAAAGACGATGCGCCTAAAGCTCGCCAGCCTCGAAGGCAGGCTCAGCAACAAGGTTATCGCGGACTGGTATCCGCGCCTGCAACGACGGTCGTCCATGAATCAGGGCGGCGCCGCCGCCGTGGCCTTGAATCAGGAGGCGCTGCGCAGCGAGCATCTCGCCTTTCTCCCCTGGGAGGCGATTTGGTTCGAGCTGGAGCGCTACAAGCGCGACAAGGCGTACTACAACATCGTTTTCGCGCCGGCGGATTTACACGAACTGCTCAAGTCGTCCTGGTGGTATGAGCTCTTCATCCCCCCGGGCTATCTGGACTTTCGCGGCCTCGACCAGCGCTTGCTGTGGCAAGACATCGCGGTGCATCTGCTCAAAGGTTATCTGGACCGCTTCTACCAGTTCCATAAGCGCGAATTCGAGGCGCCGTATCTCGAGTATCAAGTTCTGCGGCCGGCGGACGAATTGATGCTGAAGCAGTATCAATTGCTTGTGAAGAAGTCGGAGCGGAAGCTCGTGGAGCGGCTGAGGGAGCTGGCGGAAAAGTTCAAGGCGGGACAGTTCGAGGCATTCAGCTTCGACAAGCTGTCGATCTTCCACGCCTCACACCATCTGTACCAGCCGCTGATTCATCTGAGCCACAACGGAAGCGAAAACGCGCTGGTCAAGATCGTGCCGACACATCTCAACGAGGGTGAGAAGCGCCTCGTCGATCACCTAGAGGCATTCTGCAAAGCTGAGGCTAAAGGGGCGCTCGCCGATGTCGAGCTTTACCTATTGCGCAACCACAGCTCCGACAAGGCCATCGGCTTCTTCAGCGAAAGCGGGTTCCGGCCGGACTTCATCCTGTGGCTGCTGATGGGCGGCAAACAGACCATCGCGTTCCTCGATCCGAAGGGCATGCGCAATTTCACCGACAACTTCAACAATCCGAAGGTGCAGTTCGCGAACAAGATCAAACAACTCCAGGCCGACCTCAAGCGCGACGACATACGGCTGGAGTCCTTCCTGGTTTCGCAGACCCATCGCAATGACTTGCGCTGGCCGAAGCCCGGAGAAGCGGCGAAACAAGCGACGCCGGACGACTACCGCGGGCACCACATCCTCTTCGCGGTCGATAATCCACCGGAGTATGTGCGAGAGCTTGTCACGTCGCTGACGTGATGATCGGAAAAGCCCACAGAGGCGTTCCTCACCCGTCCCAGCAAGTGTGAGTCCTCTAGCCCCCCTCTTGGACGGGCTGTGACGGGTAACTCACGAACTCACGCGCCCGGCCGTTTCCCGGTCACCGCTACGCCGCAAGAATCCCCGCGCGCAATGAATGTCGGGAACAAGCAGTCGGCTCTGCATTCACCGAACACCGGTTGTTCCATGAATCCGCCGACGAAGTGGTAGAGCTGGGCGCCGGGATTCGGCAGGTCGAGCGGGGCGATCGTCAGCGCCAGCATCTGCAGCATCTGCTGGCTGGCGCAGGCCATCGCGAAGACGAACACGTTCTGTCTCGATTTCAGCGGATGATCGTCGGGCAGGCTCTCGATGTACCGCGGGTCGTCAAGGTTTCCTTCCCGCTCGGTTTGCACCAGCTCGGGATCGTACTGCCCGAGGCACTGAAGGCAGGGCCGGCCGATCGTCGCCGTGTGCGCGCGCCAGTCGGCCGCAGCGAGTTTACCAAGGCGGTTCCTGCGGACCCGGATGCCGCCGTCGATAACCGGGATCAGGTGCGCGTAGGCGATGAAGTTCAGCAAGTGGCGGCCACACGGCCGATCCACACAGGAGAACAGGACATCGCAGTCGAGCGCCTTGCGGAAAGCTTCCTCGTCGTAGACGGCTGCCGCAATGCGGTCGATGCGGCACTCGGTCGCGGTGGCGCGAGGCTGTAGATGGCGGGCAAGCACTTCGACTTTCAGACGACCGATGTCGGCCCTGGTGGCGTAGTTGAGCCGATCGAGGTTGTGCTCCTCGATCCGGTCGAAGTCGATCAGCGTCACGTCTTCGAACCCGGTGCGTACGACCGATTCGGCGATGAAACCACCCACGCTACCGCTGCCCGCGATTCCTACCCGTAGCCGCGCCAGGTCCGCGTGGCTCTCCTCGCCCCAGGCCGACACCGTGCGCAGCTGGGTCTTTGTCGGTTGGGGAGGGGGAGCCAGGCGGCTGTTGTAGTGCATCGCGAGACGGTTCCCGACCACCCGCACCGATCCGCACCACGCACCCGGGTAGGTTCGCGGCACCGTGCGTTCCCAGAACCGCGCGCTCCACGCGTTGTCGCCGGCAAGCGTGAGGCCGACGAACGGCAGGCCGGTTGCGCCGAGCACAGCGCCGGCAGTGCCCTGCTCGGCGGCGATGTCGTCGGGACTCATGCCCTGCCAGCCGCGGCCGAGCGGGTGGCTGTGCAGCAGGGCAAGCCCGGAGCCGGTGGATGCCGCTTCAGCCAGCGCCCGCTCGAGGAACGCCCCCTCGAAACTGGCATTGCCGTGGACGTTGCGCTCGCCCGGGTGGGGCAGGATCAGGCGCTCGATCAGCGCCGTCAACCGGGTTTCGCCCCGGCTTGGGTGCCAGAGAGCGAAGCACAAATCCTCCTGCCCGTCGCGGCGGAGCAGATAGGCCCGCGCGGCAGCGTCGACAGCCTCGGTCATCGCGACGCTGTGAGCAACCCGGCTCATTGCGAATCCCACAGCCGCCAGATGTGGCTCATGTAGGTGGCGACCGTCTTCTTGCTGGCCGCCCAGTCCGGGCACGGGCGGGACCAGTACTGCCATTCCCCGCCCAGCGCCTGCTGGAAGGGCGCGGCCTGGTCGCGGTGAACAGCGCCGGTCGGATGCTGTCCGTCCGGCTTGATTGGGTGGATATGCGGAGAAACGTGCGGCCCGCTCGGCGGGGTCAGCGGGAAGTCACCCGGGACGATGAAGCCGTGCTTCACCTTCGTGCCGGCGAAGCGGCCGCTTTCGACCACGTAGTCGATGGCAACGTGATCCGGTCTTCCGGGCAGGAACGCCGGCTGGTATCCGAGCGCGGTCAGTCCCTGCACGAAGGCATCGACGCCGCTCACCATTCCGAGGCCGAAACCGGGGTCGGGCCGGTCGAGATGACCTGGAACCGCATCCCATCGTGCATCCTGATGGGCTCGTCTCCCTTGCCTTCGTAGCTGATCCGGCGATGGCCTTCGATCTGCACGAGGTAATGCGTCGCTGGATCCTTCTGGGCGAAGCGCCTAATGATTTCGTTGGGCGTCAGTTCCCGTTCGCGGGTCTCGTAAGGCTCCCCGTCGACGCTAAACTGGATCTCGTGGCTGTGGGGCCTGCCGCGGTCTTCACCCGCGTGTTCCTGGGATTCCATAGACATGGTTGCTTACCTCAACTGGGCGAGTCGATCGCTGGATACATCCTAAAAGAGGATGTACACGTCCTGTTATAGTAAGTTGCGCTCCATCCCCTGTCAAGCTACAGTAGGAAGGCGTCATCCCGTAACAGGAGGAACAACATCTTATGCCCGATATATACGAGCAAATCGGCCGCAAAATCCGCGAGCTGCGCGAAAACTACCCGAAGGGGAAGCTGAGCCAGGAAGCCCTCGCCGCTCAACTGCAAGTCGCGTCTAACACCGTCTCCCGCTGGGAGACGGGAACCTACAAACCAACCCCCGAAGACCTCGACAAACTCGCCCGCTTCTTCAAAGTCTCGATCAAGGTCTTCTTCCCGGACCTGGAGAACGATGACGAACGTGTCGCCGCCTTGACATCCGCTACCGGAGGGCTGAATGACAAGGACTTCGAGGAAGTCGTGAAGTACGCCGAGTTCCGCAAGGCACGCCGCGCGCTCGAAAGCGCCAAACGCTCAAAGTCAAAACTGTAGGCAGGGAAGAAATGAGCCGCCGCGCCCACTACCAGGAATTGAAAGCGCTCGCGCGCGAGAAGCGCGGGGACTTCGGCGTGGCGACCGATGCGTTTGGTCTGAGGGAAGTAAGGGCGATTTACAAGGCCGAAGGCATCCGCATCGATTATTGGCCGCTGCCTTACAAGATCAAGGCGCTCTACATGTGCGCGGACGGCGACTGCTCGGTCGCCGTCCAGCGCAAGCTTCCAGACGAGCCGAAGCTGTTCGCGCTAGTGCATGAGCTCAAGCATCACTACTGCGACCGCGAGGCGCTGGGCGATGGCGTCATCCACTGCGGCGACTACAACATGAACGAAGTCATCGAGATCGGCGCGGAAGTCTTCGCGGCGGAATTCATCTACCCGGAGGCCGAGTTCGCGGCGGACATTGCGCCACTCGGCCTTGCGGCCTGGACGGCCGAGGACGTCGTAAGGTTGAAGCGGAACTGCAAAGCAAGGGTCAGCTACCGGTTCCTATGCAAGCGCCTGGAACAACTGCGGCTCGTTGGGCGGGGCGCCTTCGACGACGTCAAGTTCCAGAAATTGGAGGATAGGATGTACGGCGTTCCTTACCACCGCCGCCGCGTGACGTCGTTCGCGAGGGCGTAGTGGTCCGTATGCAAGAAGACCGCGTTCTCGAGATTCTTTCGCAAGCCAAGAACCTGGCTCAGGAGTACCGGGAGCTGACCGGGAAACCGCTCGGTATCACTGGCGAGGTTGCGGAATATGAGGCGGCGCGGATACTGGGTGTGCAGCTGACCCCCGCGCGCCACGCCGGCTACGACGCGGTGGAAGGCCCGCACGGCCGGCGATATCAGATCAAGGGGCGCTGCATGCTGCCCGGGTGCAAGCCAGGCCAGCGGCTCGGCTCCATCGACATCACCAAGGACTTCGACGCCGTTTTGATGGTGCTGCTGGATGAGAACTTCGACGCCCTGGAGATTCACGAGGCCGATCGGGACGCCGTGATCGCAACGCTTACCGCGCCCGGCTCCAAGTCTCGCAACGAACGCGGCGCGATGGGCGTTTCCAAGTTCAAGGCTATAGGGCGGCTGCGCTGGCGGCGATCCATAGGTTGACCCCGGCGCCTCCATGCTGGATTTGCGGCGGGGGCGCGGCGGAGACCCGCGAACACCGCGCCAAGGCCTCGGACCTGCGTTCGCTCTTCGGCGATCCCATGCAGGCCGACCCGCTGTATTTCCACACCGCTAAGCGCAGGAATTTCCGGGTGGGAAGCCTAAGGGCCGACGTGCTGAAGTTTAGCCACCGGATTTGCGTTCAGTGCAACAGCGCCAGAACCCAACCTCACGATCGTGCCTGGGCGGTGCTCTCTGAAGCTTTGCGCGCGCGGCGGCCGCCAATCGCGCTAGGTGATGTTCTTCGCGCCAATAGAATCTTTCCGTACGACACGAAGCGCGCGATGCGCCATGTGCACCTGTACTTCGTTAAGGCCTTCGGCTGCCAGATCGTGGAGGGGAACATCGCGATCGAGGTCGCCGCGTTCTCAAGGGCGATCCTGCAGGATTGTCCGCACCCCAATCTGTACCTGGCATTCGGACCGACCCCGAAGGAACCGGGCGAACCGGTGATCGCCGGGGGATCGGATGTGCATATCGCGATGCTGGGCACGCAATGCGTCTTCGCCACCTGGTTCTACGAAGTCGGCAGTCTGTCCGTGAACGTGATGTACGCGATCGAGGGCGAGAGAAGGAGGGGGCTCACCCATGCCTGGCATCCGCGCCTTGGGCATAAGCGCCTGCTCATGGCGTCCTTCGTGCCGGACCGGGCAACTGCACTAGGGTCCGCATGACGTCGAAAACCGCAACGCCGTCGCGCCTGTTCGTTTCCCGCCAGTTCCATAGGAAGCCTAAGCGATTCGTCGGCGCGCGAGGCTATGGCGCGTCGCGAGTTCGGCCGACGCGTCGGGCCGAAGGGCGGTTTACCAGAGCCCCTTGAACCGCTTCGCATCGAGCGTCGTGTACCGGAAATGCGCAGCTGCACATTTGATCTATTACGTGCAGTAAGTTGTTATGCGCAGTCAGTAGTGTCCGGTTAAGCGCTTCTCGCCGAAGCGCAGGCACTTGATCTGATTAAGCAATGTTACATTTTTTCTGTGTCACCGACTTGAACGCCGCACTGGGCGAAGCTGCCGTTTTTTGCAGCCGGAGTGCCGTTCATGTCTTACATTCCGCACATCGCCGGACGCATTTGTCCGTAATTTCCGGAGCGC
>CAZNBS010000042.1:0-25226 GCA_964570955.1 uncultured Burkholderiales bacterium
CGAGCACATCACATGCCAGCGCCTGCGCGCGCCTTCCTCCCTCAGCGATGAAAGATCCCTCCTCGAGCCGGTCCCAGGCCGATGCCTCGTCGGCAAACACCTGGTCCGGGCGCTTCAGCGAACCGGTCGACGAACTGGTCAAGCGCTATACCGCCTCGGTCGGCTTCGACCGGCGGCTGGCGGCCGTCGACATCCAGGGATCGCTCGCCCACGCACGCATGCTGCACGAGGTGGGCGTGCTGTCGGCGAACGATCTGGCCGACATCGAGCGCGGCATGCAGGAGATCGGCGCGGACATCTCCGCCGGACGATTCCACTGGTCGGTCGATCTCGAAGACGTCCACCTGAACATCGAGCGGCGCCTCACCGAACTGGTGGGCGATGCCGGCAAGCGCCTGCACACCGGACGTTCGCGCAACGACCAGGTCGCGACCGACGTGCGCCTGTGGCTGCGCGCGGCCATCGACGACATCGCCGCCCTGCTGCGCACGCTGCAGACGCGCCTGGTCGATCTCGCCGAGCGCCACGCCGACACGGTCATGCCGGGATTCACTCACCTGCAGGTGGCCCAGCCGGTCACGTTCGGACATCACTTGCTGGCGTACTTCGAGATGCTCGAACGCGACCGGGAGCGGCTGGCGGACTGCCGGCGCCGGGTCAACCGGCTGCCACTGGGCGCCGCGGCGCTGGCCGGGACCACCTATCCCATCGATCGAGCCCGCGTGGCGCGACTGCTCGGATTCGAAGCGGTGGCCGCCAATTCGCTGGACGCGGTGTCGGATCGGGATTTCGCCATCGAGTTCTGTGCCTGCGCCGCGCTCGTCATGACGCACCTGTCACGCCTGTCCGAGGAGCTGATCCTGTGGATGAGTCCGCGCTTCGGCTTCATCATGCTGGCCGACCGCTACTGCACCGGCTCCTCGATCATGCCGCAGAAGAAGAACCCCGACGTGCCGGAACTGGTCCGCGGCAAGACCGGCCGGGTGAACGGCCACCTGGTGTGCCTGCTCACCCTCATGAAGGGCCAGCCGCTGGCCTACAACAAGGACAATCAGGAGGACAAGGAACCGCTGTTCGACGCCGCGGACACGCTGGCCGACACGCTGCGGGTATTTGCCGACATGATGTCGGGAATCACCGTCAATGCCGACGCCATGCGTCGGGCGGCGGCCGAGGGATTTGCCACCGCCACGGATCTGGCTGACTACCTGGTCAAGAAGGGACTACCGTTCCGCGAGGCGCACGAGGCGGTCGCGCGCGCAGTGCGCGCCGCCGGGGAACAAGGCAAGGACCTCTCGCAGCTGTCGCTCGAGGCATTGCGCGGTTTCTCGCCGCTCGTCGGCGAGGATGTCTTCGCCGCCCTGACGCTGGAGGGATCCCTGGCCGCCCGGGACCACGTCGGCGGTACCGCCCCCGGCCGGGTGCGGGAAGCGGTGGTCCAGGCGCGACGCCGCCTGGCGGACTGGCCGCCCGAACCTGACAAACTGTGAGATTCGTCCGAAGACCCCGCGACCGTCGATCGTGAAGACCCGCGCACCGCGCCACGGACCGGCGCCATCGGAATGATCCCGCTCGCCGACCTGTTCTCCCTGTCCGGCAGGGTTGCCGTGGTCACGGGCGCCAGCAGCGGGATCGGCCGGACGATGGCCGAGACCTTGGCCGAAGCCGGCGCCGCGGTAGTGCTGGTCGCACGCCATCCGGAGCGGCTGGAAGCGGTAGCCGCGGCGATCCGGGCGAGAGGGGGCCAGGCACGCACGCAGGTGTGCGATGTGGGCGACCGGGTCGCGCTGGAGCGCCTGGCTCACGCCGCACCCGCGCATTTCGGCGCTCCCGACATCCTCGTGAGTGCCGCCGGCGTCAACCCGCGTCCCCCGGTCGAGGACATCACGCCCGCGATGTGGGACGAGGTCATGGCGGTCAACCTCGACGCCCCCTTCTTCCTGGCGCAGCGACTGGCGCCCGCGATGCGCGCGCGCCGATGGGGGCGCATCGTCAACATCTCCTCGCAGCAGGCGATCCGCGCCTTCAACAACAGCGGTGCCTACGGGGTGTCCAAGGGCGGCATCAGCGCGATGACGCGGGCACTGGCAGAAGCCTGGTCGCGCGATGGTGTCACCTGCAACGCGATCGCACCCGGCTACGTCCCAACCGGGATGACCACCGCGGTTTTCGACGGCGGCGAGCGCGAGGGCTGGGCGGCGTCGCTCACGCTCGCGGGCCGCAACGGCACGCTGGAGGATCTGCGCGGAATCACCGTGTTCCTCGCCAGCCGCGCCAGCGACTACGTCACCGGTCAGACCATCTTTGTGGATGGCGGCATGTGCGCGCACTGAGCATGACGATCCGGGGGCCCGCGATCGTTTAGAATCATCGGTTCTCTCCGTCGGCATCGGCGATGCGCCGGCCGCAGGGAGCCTTCATCCGGGAGGACACCAGCAAATGGGCAAGACTTTCATGCGCGCAGTCGCCGGCATGGCACTCGTTGCGCTCGCGGCATATTCGGGGCTCTCCGGCGCACAGGAGAAGCGCGACAAGATCCGCATCGGCTTCGTCACGTTCCTGTCCGGACCGGCCGCCGGGCCGTTCGGCGTGCCCGCCCGGATCGCCGCCGAGGCCATCGTCGAGCAGCTCAACGCCGGCAAGGCGCCGGCGCCTTACGACACCAAGGGCTTCGGCGGAGCGCCGCTGGAACTCGTCGTCATCGACGAGGCGGGCGGCACCACCAAGCAGGTGAGCGAATTCCGCAACCTGGTCTCGCGCCAGAACGTCGACTATGTGATCGGCTACATCTCAAGCGGCGACTGCCTCGCCATCGCCCCTGTCGCCGAGGAACTGAAGAAGATCACGGTGCTGTTCGACTGCGGGACACCGCGCGTGTTCGAGGAGGCGAGCTACAAGTACGTATTCCGCACGCGTCCGCACGCGACGATGGACGCGGTGGCCGCCGCGAGGTACCTGCTGGAGACCAAGTCCGACGTCAAGACCTACGGCGGCATCAACCAGAACTACGCCTGGGGCCAAGATTCCTGGAACGATTTCGACCTGGCGATGAAGACGCTCAGGCCGGCATCGAAGGTCACCACCTCGCAGATGCCCAAGTTCGGCGCCGGCCAGTACGGCGCGGAGATCTCCGCGCTGCTGCAGAGCGGATCCGACGTCATCCACTCCAGCCTGTGGGGAGGCGACCTAGAGGCATTCATGATGCAGTCCGTGCCGCGCGGGCTGTTCCGCAAGAGCCAGTTGATCCTGGTCGCCGGCGAACCCTACCTGCACCGGCTGGGTGCCACCATGCCCGATGGCACCATCGTGGGCGCACGCGGCACGCACGGCGTGTTCGCGCCCGACAACGCGCTCAACACATGGCTCAAGACCATCTACAGGTCGAAGGCCGACCATGATCCGAACTATCCCGCGTACAGCGTCGCGCTCGCCTTCCTGGGCCTGAAGGCCGCGTTCGAGCAGGCCAAGATCGAGCAGCTGTCGAAGTCGATTCCGATGGGCGCGAACAAGGGCGTCAAGGAAGAGATGGAGAAGGCCTACAACGTCGGACCCGGCGACGAGCAGGTCATCGCCGCCTTCGAGGGCCTGAGCTTCGATTCTCCCAGCGGGCGTGCCAGCATGTCGCTCGGCAAGGGACACCAGGCGGTGATGGGCACCGCCTATGGGGTGACCAAGCGCGTCGGTGGAAAGGTCACGGTGACCGACATCAAGCGCTACCCGGCCGAGGCGGTCAATCCGCCGGAGGGCATGACGAGCCCGGACTGGATCAAGGGCGGCATGAAGCGGAAGTAGGCAGCGCCCTCGACTCACGAATAGAGCGATGAATCAGTTCCTCGCCATCGTCATCGACGGCATCATCTACTCGTCCTGGCTGTTCGTCATCGCCGTGGGCATGACCCTGATCTACGGCGTGATGAAGATTCTCAACGTCGCGCACGGCAGCCTCTACGCCCTCGGCGCCTACGCCGCCACCGCCTTCGGCGGCCACTGGCTGGCGCACGGCTACCCGCCCATGGGCAGCTACGGGATGCTGGTGCTCGCCGCCATCTTCGTCGGCCTGGTGGCGGGTCCGGTGATCGAACGCGGGCTGCTGCGGCGGGTGTACGGGAAGGAGGAGGTGGTGCTGGTGCTGGTCACCTATGCGGTGTTCCTGATCCTCGAGGACATGACCAAGCTGGCCTTCGGGGTCGATCCCAGGTCGATTCCGGAGCCGTACGGGCTGCTGGGAAGCTTCGAGATCGGCGAGCTGATGTATCCCACCTACAGCCTTGTCCTGGTGCTGGTATCCGTATTCGTGGCCATCGCGCTGGCGCTGTTCCTCAGCCGCACCCGCCAGGGCAAGGTGCTGCAGGCGGTCATCCACGACCGCGAGATGGCGTCCTCGGTCGGCATCAACGTCACGCGCGTCTATCTGGTGACTTTCACCGCAGGCGTGATGCTCGCGGCGCTGGGCGGCGCGTTGACCGCGCCGACCATCTCGGTGCAGCCCGGCATCGCCGCGGAGGTGATCGTGCTCGCCTTCGCGGTGGTGGTCATCGGCGGCCTGGGTTCCCTCGGCGGCGCCGCGCTCGGCGCGGTGATCGTCGGCCTGGTGCGTGCCTGGGCCGTGCACAAGTGGCCCGAGGTGGAACTGTTCAGCGTCTATGCGGTGATGGCCCTGGTGCTGATCATGCGGCCCAAGGGCCTGTTTGCCGCACCCGAAGCACGCAAGATCTAGCCTTCTCATACACAGTGAATCAACCGGCTCAATTCCTGAAGCGCCCGCCCGCGCGCGCCGTGGATCGCACCGCGCTCGTGCTGGTCGGCTTGCTCGTGGTCCTGCTCGCCGCCGGGCCGATGCTCCCCCGCTGGGCGATGTTCATGCTCAACGTCTCGCTGTCCTGGGGCACGGTGGTACTCGGCATGATGCTGCTGATGCGCACCGGCCTCGTGTCGTTCGGGACCGGCCTGTACTACTGCCTGGGCGCGTATGCCGCCGGCACCCTGCATCACTTCTACGGCATCTCGGACATCGCGCTCATGCTCCTGGCCAGCCTGGCGGTTGCGGGAGCGGTCGCAGTGGTGCTTGGCTTCCTGCTCGCGAAGTACCGCGACATCTTCTTCGCGATGCTGAGTCTGGCCTTCTCCATGATTCTGTACGGCCTGCTGGTGAAGACCTCGGCCCTGGGCAGCACCGACGGCTTCGGCCTGTCGGTGAAGACGTTCGCCGGCATCGCGCTGGGCGATTGGGAGCGCAACGCGCTGTACTCGACCACGGTGATCGTCGCGTTCTGCGCAGCATTCGGCATGCATCGGTACCTGGGCTCGCATCAGGGTCGCCTGGCGGGCGCGATCCGCGACAACGAACTGCGGGTGGAGTACATGGGGGCATCCGTGCGCCGGGTGATCCACGTCAACTACATCATCAGTGCCGCGCTGGCCGGCATCGGCGGCGGACTGGTAGGCATCACCATCGGCCACGTCGATCCCGAGATGGCGTTCTGGACGACCTCGGGCGAGTTCGTGTTCATCGCGATCCTCGCCGGCACCGGCAGCGTCCTTGCGCCCTTCCTCGGCGCCATCATCTTCGAGACCGTACGCAGCTTCGCCTACGAATACTCGCCCAACACCTGGCAGCTGATCCTGGGCACCACCATGCTCCTGGTGATCCTGTTCCTGCCGGGAGGGCTCTGGTCGATGTTCACGCGCAGGAAGGCGGCCTGACCATGGCAGTCGTGCTCGAGGCCAAGGGCCTTCACAAGACGTTCGGCGCCGTCACCGCGGCGAACGACATCAACGTACGTGTCGACCAGAACAGCGTCGTCGGCCTCATCGGCAGCAACGGCGCCGGCAAGACCACGTTCATCAACATGGTCACCGGTTACCTGAAGCCGAGTTCCGGGTCGATCCGCTACCTCGACCGCGAGATCACCGGCCTGTCTCCGCGACGCATCACCCAGCTGGGTATTTGCCGCTCGTTCCAGATCCCGCAGCTGTTCGGCAATCTGAGCGTGTACGACAACCTGCAGGTGGGGGTGGGAATCGCCGCACGCACGGCGCGCGCGTCCGGTTCAGCCCGCACGCAGGAAGTCGAGGAGATCGAAACGCTGATCGAGCGCTTCAATCTGGGCGGCTATCGCGAGCACATGGCCGGGCTGCTGCCCGAGGGCGTGCGCAAGCTGCTCGACATCGCCATGGCCGTGGCCGGCCGTCCGCAGGTGCTGCTGCTGGACGAGCCCACCAGCGGCGTGTCGGCGGACGAGAAGTTCCGCCTCATGGACATGGTGATGACCGCGCTCAAGACGCAGGGCGTGACGGTCCTGTTCGTCGAGCACGACATGGAGATCGTCAGCCGCTACACGCACCGCATCCTCGCCTTCTACGAGGGCCGCATCATCGCCGACGGCGAGCCGGCCGAGGTGCTGCGCGACGCCGAGGTGCGGCGCTATGTGATCGGCGAACACGCGCACGTGGACAGCGACGCCGGAGCACAGAATCATGATTAGGATCGAAGGCCTGGACGTCTCCATCGGGTCCGTCAGCATCCTGCGCAACGTCAACATGGACTTGCCCTCGAGCAGGTTCACCGGCCTGGTGGGGCGAAACGGCGCCGGCAAGACCACGCTGATGCGCGCCATCATGGGCATCCTGCCCGCGCGTAACGGCTCGATCCACTTCGAATCGCGCACGCTCGACACCACCGCCACGCACCTGCGCGCCCGCGCGGGGATCGGCTACATGCCCGAGGACCGTCGCCTCGTGCCCCAACTGACCGTCGAAGAGAACGTGCTGATGCCGGCCTGGGCCGCCGGCCGCAAGGACACGACCGCCCGCCTGGCGCAGGTGTACGAGATGATCCCGGAGGTCGAGGCCTTCGCCTCGCGCAAGGCAGTCATGCTGTCCGGCGGCCAGCAGAAGCTGGTGGCGCTCGCCCGGGCGCTCATGTGCGGCACGCAGGTGCTGCTGCTCGACGAACCGTTCGAGGGCGTGGCACCGGTACTGGCCAGGCGGCTGGCGGAAGTGATCGGCGCGCTGCGCCGGCAGGGACTGTCGATCCTGCTCACCGAGTCGGACCTGTCGCATTCGAAGGAACTGCTCGACAGCCTGTACGTGATCGATCGCGGCGAGGTACGGGCCAGCTCGCTGTAGCGCGCTCGGGCACGACATGACCGTGTCGCCGCCGCAACGAAGTTCGCCGATCCGCTTGTGCCCACGACCGTGACGACGACCGATCAAGCCGGCGAAGCGTCATCCATCGTCCACCTCCAGGCGGTGCGCTTCGCCTGGAATCGCTCCGGCACCGACTTGCTGCGGATCGACGAACTATCCGTGCAGAAGGGCGAGCGCCTGTTCCTGCGCGGCCCGAGCGGCAGCGGCAAATCGACCCTGCTGGCGCTGCTCGCGGGGGTTCTCGTTCCGGACCAGGGCAAGGTCCTGCTGCTCGGCCGCAATCTGGCCGGTCTGTCCGGCGCCCGGCGCGACCGGATGCGCGCGGATCACGTCGGATTCGTTTCCCAGATGTTCAACCTGATCCCCTACCTCGACGTACTGGAGAACGTGACCCTGCCGTGCGGCTTCTCGGCACGGCGCCGCGCGCGCGCGATCGCCCGCGGCGGCACCGTGGCGTCGGAGGCGAAGCGGCTGCTCGCGGCGCTGGACATGGAGGAGCCGGACCTCCTCTCGCGCCCGGTGACGCAGTTGAGTGTCGGGCAACAGCAGCGCGTGGCGGCAGCGCGTGCGCTCATCGGCGCTCCCGAACTGGTAATCGCGGACGAACCTACGTCTGCACTCGATGCCGACCGGCGGGACGCGTTCGTGGAACTGCTGTTCCGCGAAAGCCGCCAGGCGGGCTCGGCGCTGGTATTCGTCAGCCACGACGCCGGACTGGCGCCGATGTTCGACCGTACCGTCGAACTGTCGGACATCAATCGCGTCTGCACCCAGCGCGAGCGATGAGCACGATCCTCACGCTCGCGCTCAAGAGTCTGCGCAATCGGCGCGGTACGGCACTGCTCACGGTGTTGTCGATCGCCTGCGCAGTGGTACTGCTGCTGGGTGTCGAACGCCTGCGTCACGAGTCGCGCGAGAGCTTCACCAATACCATCTCGGGGACGGATCTGATCGTGGGCGCGCGCAGCAGCCCGGTGCACCTGCTGCTCTATTCGATCTTCCACGTGGGCAACGCCACCAACAACATCACATGGGACAGCTACCGTTCGATCGCGCAGCGCCCCGAGGTGGCCTGGACGATCCCGCTGTCCCTCGGCGACACGCACCGCGGTTTCCGCGTACTGGGGACGGGCCCGGAGTTCTTCGAACACTTCCGATTCGGCGAGAACCGGACGCTGCAGTTCGCCGAAGGCCAGGTGCTATCGGAATCGCAAGACGCGGTGCTCGGCGCGGAGGTGGCCGCGAAGCTGCGTTACGGGCTAGGCGCGCGCATCGTGGTGGCGCGCGGCGCGGGCGAGGTCAGCTTCGCCTTGCATGAGGCGCACCCCTTGATCGTCCGCGGCATCCTGCATCGCACCGGCACGCCGGTCGATCGGACCGTGTTCGTCACCCTCGCGGGGATCGACGCGATGCACGAGCCGATGGCCACGGGATACGCGGGCGATCCCCTGGGCGAGGCGCTCGCCGCCCGGCGCGGCCGTCCCGGCGCGGCTTCTCACGCGCGCGAGGACGACGCGACGCGGCATGCGCACGGCGCCGAGGGCCACGCGCCGGCACCGGACGAGGCCGGGCACGCGGGCGCAGGGGCGGCGTCCGGAACGCATCACAGCGCGATCACCGCATTCCTCGTCGGTCTGAAGTCGCGCGCGGCCGTGCTCTCGATGCAGCGCGCCGTCAACGAGTACCGGGGCGAGCCGCTGACGGCGATCCTGCCCGGCGCCACCCTACCCGAACTGTGGGAAATCGTCGGGGTGGCCGAACGGGCACTCTTCGGCGTGTCGATCCTGGTGATCGCGGTCGGGCTGACCGGCATGCTCATCGCGCTGCTGACCGGCCTGAACGAGCGGCGCCGCGAGATGGCCGTGCTACGCTCGGTCGGCGCGAGCCCGGCGCAGGTGTTTGCGCTCATCCTCGGTGAAGCGGCGCTGCTCACGTTCTGCGGAATCGCCCTGGGCATCGTGCTGCTCTATGCCGGCCTGGCGCTCGGTCAGCCCTGGCTGGAGGCACGCCTGGGCCTGTTCATTCCGATCGGCTGGCCCTCGATGCGCGAAGCGTCTCTCGCCGCGCTGGTCGCGGTCGCGGGCATAATCATCGGACTCGTTCCCGGCTACCGCATGTACCGCCAGTCGCTCGCCGACGGCATGACCATCCGCGTGTGAGATCCGCCATGCCACTCCTGTACCGTATGCTGTTCGCCTTCTGTGCAATGCTGGTTGCGCTGTCCGCCCTGGCGGACGCGCCGCAGCGAATCATGTGGGAAGACCTGGCCCCGGGCCTGTCGAAGATCGATCCGGACGACCCCTTCGCGAAGATGCCGTTCGAGCAGCTCGCCGACCTGTCCGACCTTGCCGCGCTCCGCGACCGACGCGCAGCCGGCGAGAAGCTGAGCGCCAAGGACAGCAAGGACGAGCAGAAGCTGGTCGACCGGCTCGGACAGGCCGGCATAGACGCCGAAGCGATGCTCGCGAAACGCAAGGAGGTCATCGCCCGGCGGCAGACGCAGTCCGTCGCGATCAATTCGAGACTGAACAACGCGCTGGTACGGATTCCCGGCTACGTACTGCCGCTCGAGTACAAGGGCAAGCAGGTGTCGGAGTTCCTGCTCGTACCCTGGGTGGGCGCGTGCATCCACACGCCCCCGCCGCCGCCGAACCAGATCGTGCACGTGGTACCGGCGAAACCGTTCGAGACCAGCGGCATGTTCGCCGCGGTGTGGGTGACCGGCCGGCTGAGCGCCGCCTCCACGAAGCGATCTCTGTTCATGATCGACGGCTCGTCCGACATCGACATCGCCTACTCGCTCGAGGCGAGCGCGGTCGAGCCCTACACGGAATAGCGCCGGGCGCTACTTGAATGCGGGCAGTGCCGCGGTAGCGGTGGGCTGACCATTGGGATGCGAGTGCGGCAGCGCGCGGCTCAGCACCGAGCGCAGGACGATGCGATCGACGCCTTCCTCGTCGACATCCACGCGCACCGTCGCCACCGTGTTGAACTTCACGTCCGGCCGGTACCAGATGGTCATCGTGTCCACGTCGCCCTCACTGCGAACATCCGCGATGAGGAACGCATTCCCGGTCTGCATCCACTTGTTCTTCAGCGTCGCGAACGAGGTGCGCATGAGGGGTTCGCCATCCAGTTCGATGGTGACGTAGGTCGCGTCGGAACTACGGCCCGTCTTCACGATCTCCGCGGCGTGGAACCAGCCCGCTCCCACGATCTGCATGCTGGCCCCCTCGCCCTGGGCAAGCGCGCCCACGTTGCGTTCGGGATTGATCGGCTCCCCACGCACCTCGCCCTCCACGCAGGCAAGCACAGAGGCCGAAGCGAGCACTGCGCCTGCGGCGAGCAGACCACCGGCGAGCGTGCCGAGACGTGTGAACATGATGCTGCTCCGGGACCAGATAAAAACCCAGTATGCCACTGCGCGCGCCACAGATGTTGCGCCACGTCGCCCGGACGCCGTTGCTGCGCATCGGGGCCGTTCGATGGCTGCCGCCGGCGTCCTTGCGCGTGGTCGACGCAGGGAGTCAGCGCACGCGCGCAGAGGGGTCGGCCGCACCCGAGGATGGGCCGACCCCCTCTTGCCGTCAGGTCAGCGTGCCACTGCGCGTCTCGACATACAGGGCGTACAGCGAGGTGCTGCCGGTCATGAACAGGCGGTTGCGCTTGGAGCCGCCGAAGCACACGTTGGAGATGATCTCCGGCATGCGGATGACACCGATGCGGGTGCCGTCCGGCGAGAACACGTGCACGCCGTCGTAGCCGTCGCCGACCCAGCCCATGCCGGCCCAGACGTTTCCGTCCTCGTCGCAGCGGATGCCGTCGGCGAAGCCGGTCTTGCCGTTGTACTCCATGTTGGCGAACACACGGCCGTTCTTGAGCTTCTTGCCGTCGACGTCGTAGACCCAGATCACGCTCTTGGCCTCGGGATAGTGCGAGATGCCGGTATCGGCCACGTACACCTTCTTGAAGTCAGGCGAGAAGCACAGGCCATTGGGCTTGAACGGCTCGTCGGTGACCTTCTCGATCTTGCCGGGTGCGTCGATGCGATAGACCGCCTCCTTCTGGACCGGCTGCGGGCTGCCGGTGTTCAGGCGCATGCCCTCGTAGTTCATCAACCCACCGTAGCCCGGGTCGGTGAAGAACAGCCATCCGTCGGGGTGGCACATGCCGTCGTTGGGGGCGTTGAGGCCCTTGCCGTCCGCGCTCTTGTCCGCCAGCACCGTGACGCTGCCGTCATACTCGTAGCGCGTCACGCGGCGCGTGCCGTGCTCGAAGGCGATCTGGCGTCCCTGGTAGTCGAAGGTGTTGCCGTTGCTGTTGTTGGACGGATAGCGGAACTGGCGGGAGACGTGGCCATCTTCCTCGATCCAGCGCAGCTGCTCGTTGTTGGGAATGTCGCTCCAGATCAGGTAACGCCCCACCCCGTTCCAGGCCGGACCCTCGGCCCACATGGTGCCGCGGTACAGGCGCACGATGGGCGTGTTCCCGAGCTTGTACTTGAAGCGCTTGTCGAGGACGATGACGTCGGGGTTCGGATAGCGGGCGATCGGGCCGTCCGGATCGTACTGGTCGATGAAGTTGCGCGCGAAGGCTTCGGACGACATGGTGGACACGGCGGCGACAGCCGACGCCGCCGTCAGGAACTGACGCCGGCTCATGCCACGCGGCTCGGCCTTTGCGTCGACCTTGGCCGGAGCAGCGAGGTCGATATAGCGATGCAGCTGTACCCTTTCCATCGTTGGTCTCCTCATTTTATGCAGAGTTGGTATGCATGGAGGGTGCGCCGGAGCCTCCCGGGCTGCGCGGCAACGCAGGCCGGCGACGCCGGAGACGCCCGTCCACCCGGACGTTCTACAACAAAGTTGCACCTCAACACAACTCGGATCGGCATGTAGTTTCTTCCCCTGGGCGTCAGCGCAGCGCGTCGCCCTCGCGTACCATCCGCTACGTTGCGCACGCGACGAGCATTGTCGTCACGCGCGCCGTCCGCCACGAAACAGGACCAGGTATGAAGACCGACCGATCGCAGGGCTTTTCCACGCGCGCCATCCACGCCGGGCAGACGCCCGACCCATCCACCGGCGCGGTGATGCCGCCGATCTATGCCACCTCGACGTTCAAGCAGCGTTCCCCGGGCGAACACACGGGTTTCGAGTACGCACGCACGCAGAACCCCACCCGCATGGCGTTCGAACGCTGTCTCGCCGATCTGGAGTCCGGAAAGATGGCGTGGGCCTTCTCGTCCGGTCTCGCCGCGATGGGAACGGTGCTGGAACTCCTGGAGGCGGGCAGCCACCTGCTTGCCGTGGACGACATGTACGGCGGAAGCTGGCGTCTGTTCGAGCGGGTGCGCGGCCGTTCCATGAACCTGCGCGTGAGCTACGTCGATCCGGACGTGCCCGGCAGCTTCGAGCGGGCCCTGCAGCCCGACACCCGAATGATCTGGGTGGAGACACCGAGCAATCCGCTGCTCAAGCTCACCGACCTCGCGGCGGTGGCCAGGCTGGCCCGGGCGCGGGGCATCCTGAGCGTGTGCGACAATACCTTCGCCTCGCCCTATGTGCAGCGCCCCCTGGAATTGGGCTTCGACGTCGTGCTGCACTCGGTGACCAAGTACATCAATGGCCACTCCGACGCGGTGGGCGGACTCGTCGTGGTCGGCGACAACGCCGAACTGATCGAGCGCTTCTCGTTCATGCAGAATGCGATCGGATCGATCATGGACCCCTTCACCAGTTTCCTCGCGCTGCGCGGGACGAAGACGCTGCCGCTGCGCGTCGAACGTCATTGCGCCAATGCACTCGAACTTGCCCACTGGCTCGACCAGCATCCGAAGACCGAGAAAGTGATCTACCCGGGACTGCCAAAACACCCGCAGCACGCGCTCGCAGCGAGCCAGATGCGCGGGTTCGGAGGAATGATTTCGGCATACCTGCGCACGGACCTGGCCGGCACCAAGCGTTTTCTCGAGGCGTGCGAACTATTCACGCTGGCGGAAAGCCTGGGCGGCGTGGAGAGCCTGGTGGGACACCCGGTGCTCATGAGCCACGCCTCCCTGCCCGACCAGCGCCGCGCCCAGCTGGGCCTGACCGACAACCTCGTGCGCTTCTCCGTCGGCATCGAAGACGTCGCTGACCTGCGCGCCGATCTCGACCACGCGTTCGCGCAGATCTGATGTCGGCCCGTCGCGTCTTCCTGTTCGTTTTCCTGGCCTGCGCCGGGCTGCTGGGTTTCGGGCTGTACCTGCAGCACGCGCTCGGACTCGAACCGTGCCCGCTTTGCATCCTGCAGCGCTATGCCTTCATGCTGACCGGCGCGATCGCGCTCGTCGCGGCCATACACGGTCCCGGACGGGTGGCGCAGGTCGTCTACGGCGTGCTCACCATCCTCGCCGCCGGCATCGGAGCAGGCATCGCCGCCCGCCAGACCTGGCTCCAGCACAACCCGCCCAACCTGTTCGAATGCGCACCCGATCTCGAGTACATGCTCGAGGCGTTTCCCTTGACCAAGGCCCTGCCGATGATCTTCAAGGGTGAGGGCGACTGCGCCGCGGCGGGCTGGACCTTCGTCGGGCTGTCGATCGCGGAATGGGCCCTGGTTTGGTTCGCGGCATTCCTGCTCGCAGGACTCTACGTCGTCCTCGTCAGGCCGCGCCGCTCCGTCTTTCGGGCCTGAGCATTCGATCGTGGCGACTTCACCACGGGGTCCTTCGACGTTACCGCGCGCGATCTCCGGGGCGGAGCTGCACTCCTATCTGCGCCAGCCGCTGCGACTGGCGCTCGCCTATCGGCTGGCGGTGCTGTTCGCCCTGCTGGTCGCGCTGCTCGCCGCGGTCGCCATGACCTACGTCGGCTTCAGCTGGCGGGCGGTGAAGCATGATCGGGTCGAGCATCTGCAACACCTGGCCGAACTCGGTGCGGCGTCGGTCGAACTGTTTCTGCAACGCTACACCGAACGCGCGGCGATGCTGGGAGAGGACATCGCGTTGCACGGCGGGCTTCACGACCTCGCCGCCGCGCAGCAGCAGCTCCTGCGCTACGCTGCCGCGGACGCGAACCTGGCCGGCATCTATCTGTTCGACGTCTCCGGAAACCTGGTCGCGGGAACCAACGTCCGTGCACCCCACCGCAACGCGGCCGACCCGGCGCTCAATTCTGGTCTGCCCGCGCACCTCGACGACGAGGTGTTCCGGCGCGATCATGCCGCGGCGCTGGCCAGCCCGACGCCGATCCTGGGCAGGGTGCGCTACGGTAGCCGCGTCAACGACTGGATCCTGCCGTTCCGCGTACGCATCGACGATGCCGAAGGTCGGCCGGCCTACGTGCTGTCCATGGTGGTCCCACTGGCGCGCCAGAGCGCGCTGTGGGAAGCGGTGACGCTGCCCCCGCAATGGACGATCGGGCTGCTGCGCGACGACGGTTTCCTGCAGGGACGGCACCCGACGCCGCGCGAGCCCGCCGCCGCCTTCACGGCGGTGCACGACTCGGCACTGCGCAGCGCGCTCGTGGCCGGGCGCTTCCCGGCGCGCGGGCTAGTGGAGGGCGGTGAACCGGGAGCTGACGACACCCGCGGCCTGATCACCTACCGCCGGCTCGGCAGCTTCCCCATTACGGCGTACGTAGCCATGCCCGAAAGCGAGGTGTGGGCCGAGTGGCGACGCCATATGCAACTGCCGGCCATCCTGTTCGCCGTCTCGCTCGTCGCGCTGGTGGCAGCAGGGATCTGGGCAGTGCGCCAGCAGCGCGTCCGCGAAGCCGAGCGCGATGCCGCGGAACAGTCGCTGCGAGCCAGTGCCACCGCGCTCAAGCGCCAGACGCTGCTCCTCGAGCAATCCCAGCGCGCGGCGCAGATCGGCGCGTGGGAATTGAACGTGCAGACAGGAGAACTGTACTGGACCATGCAGACGTTTCGCCTGCACGACCTCTCGCCGGATCACTACACGCCGCAGTGGGACACCGCGCTGCAGTTCCTGGCGCCCGACAGTCAGGACGAGATCCGCGAGGCGATGGCGCGCGCGCGCGCGGGCGGCGAGCCGTGGGACCTCGAACTTCAGCTGGTGACCGCGCGCGGGCGGCGGCTGTGGGTGCGCTCCACCGGCGCCGTGGAGATGGTCGACGGCCGGCCGGCGAAGGCCTGGGGCTCGTTCCAGGACATCACACAACGGCGCGAGTCGGAAGTGCAGATCGCCCGTATGGCGCACTACGACGAACTCACCGGGCTGCCCAACCGCAACCTGTTCAACATGCATCTGGCACACGCGATCACGCGCGCGCAGCGCAATCACAGTGTGCTCGCGGTGCTGTTCATCGACCTGGACCGATTCAAGAACATCAACGACGCGCTGGGACACGACGTCGGCGACGAGGTGCTGCAGCGGGTCGCAGCACGCCTGGCGCACGCCTTGCGCGCCTCCGATATCCTGGCGCGTCTGGGCGGGGACGAGTTCGTCGTGATCGCGGAGGACGTGATCGACTCCGACACCATCGGCAATCTCGGACAGAAACTGCTGCTCGCGGTGGACCAGCCGATCCGGGTGCGTGCGCAGGACTTCGTGCTCACGGCCAGCATCGGCGTGAGCCTGTATCCGACCGACGGCACCGATGCGCAGACGCTGCTCAAGAATGCGGACACGGCCATGTACCGCGCGAAGGAGCAGGGCCGCAACAACCTGCAGTTCTATTCCGCGTACATGGGCTCTGCCAACGTCGATCGGCTCAGCATGGAGACGCAGCTCAAGAAAGCGGCGGCCGACGGCAACCAGTTCGTGCTGCACTATCAGCCGCGCGTATCGCTCGCGGACGGCAGGATCACCGGCGTGGAGTGTTTGGTGCGCTGGCTCAACCCCGAGCGGGGCATGGTGCAGCCGGCGCAGTTCATCCCGCTGGCCGAGGAACTCGGGCTGATCCGGGAGATCGGCTCATGGGTGCTGCGTACGGCCATGCTGCAGGCGGCGGCATGGCAGCGCGAGGGCTTGCCGCCGCTGCGCATGTCGGTGAACATCTCGGCCCAGCAGTTGTACGGTTCGACGTTCCTCGACGAGCTGCGGGCGAATCTGCAAGCGAGCGGGCTGGAACCCGAACGTCTGGAACTCGAGCTCACCGAGAGCGCGATGATGCAGCGGACCCAGCAGGTGGCCGACCTGCTCTATGCGATCCGGGCGCTCGGGGTGCAGCTTTCCATCGACGACTTCGGCACTGGCTACTCCTCGCTTGCCTACCTCAAGCGCCTGCCCATCCACAGCCTGAAGATCGACCGCTCCTTCGTGCACGATGTCCCCGGCGACGGCGACGACGTGACGATCGTGCACGCGATGATCGCGCTCGCGCACAGCCTGCGGATGGAAGTCGTGGCGGAAGGGGTGGAGAACGAAGCGCAGCTGGAGTTCCTACGCAGCGAGGGCTGCGACGAGGTTCAGGGCTTCCTGGTGAGCCGGCCGGTCACGGCCGAGGGCATCGCCGCCATGCTGCGCGCCGATGCGCAGCGCTCGCTGCACGGCCAGCCTCGTTCACGGCGCACGGCGGTTCACGGCCCAGCGGCGTCCAGCGTGGCCCATTCCTCGGGAAGCACGCGCGCCAGCAACGTGTAGCCGCCCCGGCCATCGGGGCGATAGATCGCCGCCTCGCCCTGCGTGCTCAGGTAGAGCCCTTCCAGATCGATGAGGTTGAATCCGTGCGACACCAGCACGGTGTTCTCGCCCGCCGGCGGTAGCGTGGAGAGCAGCCTGCGCAGGCCGTCGGAGGCGGCGCGGCGAGCCTGCGCGAACTCGGCCCCCCGTCGCACGCCGGTCAGCACCTGGATCGCCTCGTAGCGGCCGAACGCGAGCTGCGCGGTTTCCATGCAGCGGCAGAAGCGGCTGCTCAACACCTGGCCCACCGGGATGCCGAGCCGGCGGAACTGCGTGCCGATCGCACGTGCCTGGCCGCGTCCGTTGTCGTTGAGGTTGCGCTGCGTGTCGCAGCGGTCGATGCGCATCGTTTCCGGCTCGCGTGTCGCAGGGCCCGTGTCCGCATGGCGGAAGTAGAGCACCAGCCCTCCTGCACGCAGTGCCGCCAGAAGGGCCGCGCGATCGGCCTCCCGTGCGTGCCCGTGCCCGGGATACGTCAGGATCGCCAGCAAAATCAGCAGCAGGACCCAGCAATGGTTGCGACGCGCGGGCGTCATGGGCACCCCTATGCGCTGCATCGTGGTGCCGGGACCTTCGGTGGAGGTTGCGGTGCGCGCCATGACCGTGCCATCAGTGCAGTCTTTCGACTTTGCCCGCCACCGGTGCGCAGAACGAAAAAGGGCTGGCGAGGAGCCAGCCCTGGAACACGCGTGCGTGGCTACTTCAGCAACTTGTGCAGTTCGCCGTTCTGATACATCTCACGCATGATGTCGGCGCCGCCCACGAACTCGCCGTTCACGTACAGCTGCGGGATCGTCGGCCAGCTGGAGAAGTCCTTGATCCCCTGGCGGATCTCCGGGTCGGCCAGGACGTTCACGGTTGCCACGTCCTCGGCGCCGCAGGCCTCCAGGATCTGTACGGCCGCGGCGGAGAATCCGCACTGCGGCGCATCCGGCGTGCCCTTCATGTACAACACGACCTTGTTCTCGGACACCTGCTGGCGGATCTTTTCCTGAACATCCATGACATACCTCTGAATTTGGGAGGAAGAATCGGTCGTCGGACCTTCTTCGGACATCGTTCGATGGTATCGGTTTCGCTCTCGCAGCGTCAACCGACTGCGCATCCTAAGCTGACGCGCTCGTGTCCCGGCAGGTCGCGCGCAGTGAACACTCCGGCGAAGCCGGCCGCTTCGAGCAGCCTGCGGCAGGCGCCGCCCTGATCGCAGCCATGCTCCATCAGCAGCCAGCCTCCCGGGGCCAGGCAGCGGCGCGCCTGGGGGACGATGGTGCGCCACGCGTCGAGGCCGTCGACGCCCGATACCAGCGCGCAGCGGGGCTCGTGGCGCAGCGCCGGCAGATGTTCGTCGCCCTCCCGGATGTAGGGCGGATTCGAGACGATCGCAGCGAGGCTTCGCGCAGCCACGCTCGACAGCCAGTCGCCGCGCACGAGCTGCACGTTGTGCGCGCCATGCCGGTGGCGATTGCGCGCCGCGACGCGCAACGCGTCCTCGGAGCGATCCACGGCGAGCACGTGAAGCCGCGGCCGCGCGCACGCCACCGCGATGGCGACACACCCGCTTCCGGTTCCCAGGTCGGCGATGCACGCTTCGCCCGCGGCGGGGAATCGCTCGAGCGCGAGATCCACCAGCAGTTCGGTGTCCGCGCGAGGGACCAGCACCGCGGGGGTGACTTCGAAGTCGAGTCCGTGGAACTCACGCCATCCGAGGATGTAATCGAGCGGCTCGCCTTCGAGGCGCCGGGCCAGCATGGCAGCGTAGCGTGGATCGCTGCTCGCGGCGGCTGCGTGTTCCGGATGCGCGATCAGTTGCGCACGACGGATGCCCAGCGCCTGCATCAGCATCCGCTCGACCTGTGAGCGCGCGTCGGCCGCATCCAGTCCGAGCATTTCGCGCAACCTGCCCGCATCGCGCAACAGCGTTGCGTTCGGCGTCTCCTCGGGCAATGGCAGAGCTTCGCCGGTCATCGGCTCGCCACTGCGGTCAGATGGCTTCCTCTGCCATCGCCGCCAGCTGCTCGGCCTGATGCTCGGCCAGCAGCGCGCGCACCAGTTCGTCGAGCTCACCGTCCATGATCTGGTCGATCTTGTAGAGCGTGAGATTGATGCGATGGTCCGTGACCCGCCCCTGTGGGAAGTTGTAGGTGCGAATGCGTTCGGACCGATCGCCGCTGCCGATGAGCGACTTGCGCTGGGCAGCCTCCTGCACCTGCCGTGCGCGCAGCTGCTTGTCCTTGATTCGTGCCGCCAGGATCGCCAGTGCCTGCGCGCGGTTCTTGTGCTGCGAGCGGTCGTCCTGGCACTCGACCACGATGCCGGTGGGCAGGTGCGTGATGCGCACGGCCGAATCGGTCTTGTTGACGTGCTGTCCGCCGGCCCCCGAGGAGCGGAAGGTGTCGACCCGGATTTCGGCCGGATTGATCTGCACCTCGGCGATCTCGTCCGCCTCGGGCATGACGGCCACGGTGCACGCGCTGGTGTGGATCCGGCCCTGCGTCTCGGTGGCCGGCACCCGCTGCACCCGGTGGCCGCCGGACTCGAACTTGAGGCGGGAATAGGCACCGTGACCGACGATCTTGGCGATGATCTCCTTGTAGCCGCCCTGCTCGCCGGCGCTGTGCGAAACGACCTCGACCTGCCAACGGTTGCGCTCGGCATAGCGCGCGTACATGCGGAACAGGTCGCCGGCGAACAGCGCCGATTCGTCCCCGCCGGTCCCGGCGCGAATCTCCAGGAAGATGTTGCGCTCGTCGTTGGGGTCGCGCGGCAGCAGCAGGCGCTGCAGTTCCGACTCGATGCCCTCGACGCGCTCGCGGCCCTCCTTGATTTCGGCCTCGGCCAGTTCGCGCATTTCCGGGTCCGAGGCCATTTCCTGGGCGGAGGCGATGTCGTGGAGGTTGCGCCGGTACGCGTCGTACAGCGCGACCACCGGACCGATCTCCGCATGCTCGCGGGAGAGCTTGCGGAAGTTCTCCATGTCGGCAGTCGCGTCCTCGGCCGACAGGAGGCGGTTGACTTCCGCGAGCCGGGCCGACAACTGGGTCAGCTTCGCGGCGATGCTGGGCTTCATTCGCGCGGGCAGCTCATTCCTTCGCGCGCACCTGGTAGATGCGCTCGACCATGCGCTGCAACTCGTCGCGTTCGACCTCGGTCCCGTCGTGCAGCGCGGCAGTGGGCGCGTGCATGAGCTTGTTGGTGAGGGACTGGCTCAGCATCTCGAGCACTCGCTCGGCCGGCTCTCCTCTTCGCAGCAGGCGCAGCGCCCGCTCCACCTCGTGCCGGCGCGCGCGCTCAGCCTGATCGCGCAGCGCGCGGATGGTGGGCACCGCCTCGCGCCCGCCGAGCCATTGCATGAAGTCGACCACCTTGGCGTCGATGATGTGCTCGGCCTCGGAGACGGCAGCGGCGCGCGCGTCGCGCCCCTCCTGCACGACACGGCCGAGGTCGTCGACCGAGTACAGGAACACGTCGCCCAGACGCGCGACCTCGGCCTCGACGTCGCGCGGCACGGCCAGGTCGACCATCAGGATCGGGCGGTGGCGGCGCGCCTTAAGGGCCCGCTCGACCATGCCCTTGCCGATGATGGGCAGGGGGCTCGCGGTGCTGGTGACCACGATGTCGTGCGAGGCGAGCACTGCGCCCAGTTCGTTGATCGACACCGCCTGTCCACCGAACTGTGTCGCGAGCACCTGCGCGCGCTCGACGGTGCGGTTGGCGAACGTGGTGCCGCGCGGGTTCTGGGCGACGAAGTGGCGCGCGGTGAGCTCGATCATCTCGCCGGCGCCGACGAACAGCACTTTCTGCTCGGCAATCGCCGGGAAGATGCGCTCGGCCAGCCGTACCGCAGCGGCTGCCATCGAGACCGAACTGGCCCCGATGTCGGTGCGCGTGCGCACTTCCTTGGCCACGGAGAAGGTCTGCTGAAACAGCTTGTGCAGCACCAGCCCGAGGGTGCCCGCCTTTTCGGCGCTGCGCACGGCCTGCTTCATCTGCCCGAGGATCTGCGCCTCGCCCAGTACCATGGAGTCGAGGCCGCTGGCCACCCGGAAGGCGTGCTTGACCGCGCGTTCGCGCGGCAGGCTGTACAGATAGGGCTCGAGCACGCTCGATCTCATCTGGTGATAGGCGGCCAGCCAGGACACGGCCTTCTGCGGATCCTGCGCGTTGCAGTACAGTTCCGTCCGGTTACAGGTCGAGATGATGGCGGCCTCGCGCACCGGCTCGTGCCCGACCAGGTCGCGCAGCGCAGAGGTGAGCCCCTCGGCATTGAACGCGATCCGCTCCCGCACTTCGAGCGGTGCGGTCTGGTGGTTGATTCCGAAGGCGTACAGTTGCATCGATCGGCGTGTCCGGTCCCGGCCCAGATTCCGGCCCTGGCGATTATAGGATAGATGGCGTCAAGCCTCGCCGACTCAATGGAACGCAACCCGGCCGCGTCCAGGCTGTCCAACCGACCGTTTCTGGAGGATTCATGCGCAAGATTCTCGCCACCGCGCTGCTTGCCGGCACCCTGGCCTGGCAAGGCGCCGCGATCGCCGCCGACACGGCGCTTCCGGCCGTCACCGTGTACAAGTCGCCGTCGTGCGGATGCTGCGAGAAGTGGATCGAGCATCTGCGCGCTGCCGGCTTTCCGGTCGAGGCATACGATGACCGCAATCTGGATCGCGTGCGCGCCCAACTCGGCGTACCGCGCGCCATGGCCGGCTGCCATACCGCACAGGTGGGCGGGTACGCGGTGGAGGGGCACGTGCCGGCCGACCAGATCCGGCGTTTGCTCGAGGAGAAGCCGGAGGTGGTGGGGATCGCGGTGCCCGGCATGCCGGTCGGTTCGCCCGGCATGGAAGGCGCCGGCGGCCACGAATACCGCGTCTTCGCCTGGCGCAAGGACGGCAGCAGGTCAGTGTTCTCGGTGGAGCAGCCGCGCAGCCGATGAGGACCACGCGCGGGCGCGCTTGACCGAAGCTCCCCCACAGATCTTCCTGAAACCGGCGGGCGGCACATGATTCAGCGCCTCGACTGGCAGCGCGACGGCGAGGAGTGGCCAAACCGCCACGCCAGCGGCTTCGTCGAATCGGGCGGCATCGTGTGGCACGTACAGCAGATGGGCGCCGGTCCGGTTGCGCTGCTGCTGCACGGTATCGGCTCGGCAACGCACTCCTGGCGCGAACTGGCGCCCCTGCTCGCCCGGCACTTCCAGGTGGTGGCACCGGACCTGCCGGGGCACGGCTTCACCGGCACGCTGCCCGGCCACCGCATGGCGCTGCGCGGCATGGCCTGGAGCATCGCCGACCTGCTGCGCACCCTGCGCCTGCGGCCGGCCGTCGCGGTGGGGCACTGCGCCGGCGCCGCCGTCCTTGCGCGCATGTGCCTGGACGGAACGCTTGCTCCGCGCAGCCTGATCGCACTGAACGGGGCGCTGCTCGCGCGGCGCAACGTGCCCGGACGCCTGTTCGGCCCGATTGCCCGCCTGCTGGCGTCCACGACGCTCGCCCCGCGCCTGTTGGCCTGGCGTGCGCGCAACCCCGCAGCCGTGCGCCGGCTGATCGAGTGCACCGGCTCCCGTCTGCAGCCCGGCGGCCTCGCCTGCTATGAACGCCTGGCGCGCAGTCCCGGGCACGTCGAGGCCGCGCTGAGGATGATGGCGAACTGGAACCCGCACGCGCTGGAGCGCGATCTGCCGCAGCTTCGCACGCCGCTTCTGACGGTCTGGGCCACGAACGACCGCACGCTTCCCCGGGCGCAACCGGCCGCCCTGCGTCGACTGCTGCCGCAGTCGCGGGCGGAGGAACTCGAGGGCCTCGGACACTTCGCGCACGAGGAACAGCCGCGACGCGTGGCGGAACTGATCGTACGGGAGGCGCGCCACCGGGGCGCACTTCTCGCAGTCTGAGGCGATGCCGGGGGCGGCGCGGCGGCGCGCCACGGTCGACCACACTGGACTTTCACCCAGTTCATGACGGCCGCCCTTGTCGGCTATCACCCCTGCGCCCAGGAGGGGAAACCAGGGTCGGCGACGCGTTACAATTCAGAAGACTTTCTTGCCCCGCTGCCTGGACCCGAGCAATGAGCTACCCGCTGCTGACTACGATCGACTCGCCGGAGGCGCTGCGCGAACTCGATCGCGGCATGCTCGGGCAACTCGCCGACGAGTTGCGTGCGTTCATCCTCGAGTCGGTGAGCAAGACCGGTGGCCACCTATCGTCGAATCTCGGCACGGTGGAACTGACGATCGCGCTGCACTACGTGTTCAACACCCCCGAGGACCGCATCGTGTGGGACGTCGGCCATCAGAGCTACGCCCACAAGATCCTCACGGGACGGCGCGGGGACATGGCGCGCCTGCGCATGCTCGGCGGCATCTCCGGCTTCCCGCGCAGGGAGGAGTCGAAGTACGACACCTTCGGCACGGCACACTCCAGCACCTCGATCAGCGCGGCACTGGGCATGGCGATAGCCGCCAAGCAGAAGGGAGAGAACCGTCGTGCGATCGCGGTCATCGGCGACGGCGCGATGTCCGCCGGCATGGCATACGAGGCGATGAACAACGCGGGGGTGTCCGACACCGATCTGCTGGTCATCCTCAACGACAACGACATGTCGATCTCGCCCGCCGTGGGCGGCCTGAACCGCTACCTCGCACGACTGGTGTCCGGGCGGGCTTACGTCGCGGCGCGCCAGGCAGCGGAGAAGATCCTCTCCGGCATTCCGCAGCTGGGCAAGCTGGCCAAGAAGGTCGAGGTGCACGCGAAGGGAATGATCGTGCCCTCCACCTTGTTCGAGCAGTTCGGTTTCAACTACATCGGTCCGATCGACGGCCACGACCTCGATTCGCTGCTGCCGACCCTGAGGAACATCCGCGAACTCAAGGGCCCGCAGTTCCTGCACATCGTCACGCGCAAAGGTCAGGGCTACAAGCTGGCCGAGGCCGATCCGGTGCTATACCACGGCGTGTCGAGGTTCGAGCCCGAGGCCGGCATCGGCCAGGGCAAGGCAGGCGGCAAGCCGACCTTCACCCAGGTCTTCGGGGACTGGCTGTGCGACGTCGCCGCCCAGGACGAGCGTGTGGTGGGCATCACGCCGGCGATGCGGGAGGGCTCGGGGCTGGTGCGCTTCGCACAGGAGTTCCCGCAACGTTACTTCGACGTCGGCATCGCCGAGCAGCACGCGGTCACCTTCGCTGCAGGACTCGCCTGCGAAGGCATGAAGCCGGTCGTGGCCATCTACTCGACCTTCCTCCAGCGCGCCTACGACCAGTTCATCCACGACGTGCAGATCCAGAACCTGCCCGTGCTGTTCGCGATGGACCGCGCCGGACTGGTCGGTGCGGACGGCGCCACGCATCACGGCGCATTCGACCTGTCCTACTTGCGCTGCATCCCGAACATCACGGTCATGGTGCCTGCCGACGAGAACGAGTGCAGGCAGATGCTGACCACGGGGCTCACGCTCGAATCACCGGCGGCAGTACGCTATCCGCGCGGCGCGGGCATGGGCGTGGCGGTGGAGAAGTTGCTGAACACGCTGCCTGTGGGAAAGGCGCAGCTGCGCCGGGAAGGGCGCAAGGTGGCGATCCTGGCCTTCGGTCCGCTCCTGCAGGTCGCCCTGGAGGCGGCCGAGGAACTGGACGCCACCGTAGTCAACATGCGCTTCGTCAAGCCGCTCGACGACGAGATGGTCGCGAGCGTGGCGCACCGGAACGAGCTATTGGTGACGCTGGAGGACAACGTGATCGAGGGTGGCGCCGGCAGCGCCGTGGCCGAGAGCCTGGCCGCCCGCGGGATCGGGACGCAGTTGCTGCGTCTGGGCCTGCCGGACCGATTCATCGATCACGGCGACCAGGTCCAGTTGCTCGCGCTGTGTGGACTCGACCGCTCGGGCGTGCTGAAGTCGATTCGCGAGCGCCTCGCCGTTCTCGGGCAGCCAGCCAGCGTGCGCGTGGCCTGAAGCTCAAGCTCCCTGGTGGCGGCCCGGCACGAACGACACGTCTGATCCGCTTCCCGGGGAAACTAGCGCGGCGATTCAGTGGCGCGACGAGTTCAGTGCGACGACTTGGGCTGCACCCATCACCGGCTGGCGCAGGGCGGACCCGGCCAGGAAACTCACCGCCGTGGAAGGCACGATCAACGGCATGGACGGGGCCCCCAGTTCCGTCAGCATCAACGCGGTATGGGCACCGCTGGCGAAACGGTAACTGGTCCCGGCGCGGGCCAGCACCGGGGCCGGCAGCGCGCGTCCCCGCTCGAGCGAGGACAGCACGGCGGAGAGCTTATTCCGGTTGGGGAAAGTCTGGTCCGACCACATGGCGAGCCAGTGCAGCACGTGGTGCGCCGGGGCGCGCACCACGGACCAGTGCGGCTCCTGGTCGAACGGAGAGATCGTACTGGGCAACAGCAGACGGGCCGCCTCCGGAAAGCCCGGAGCCGTCAGGGCAACGACCAGCAGGTCGTAGAAC
>CAZNBS010000043.1:0-25225 GCA_964570955.1 uncultured Burkholderiales bacterium
GGCGCTCGTCCAGAGCGGAAAGGTGGATGTAGGCGAGCAGAGGCTCAATGATTGGTTGAAGCGGCAACCGAATGATGCCGGCGTCCGGATGCAGCTGGCGGACCACTATCTGAAGGCGGCACGGTACGCGGAAGCGTCCGCGCAGTATGAGCTTATTCTGAAGGGCTACCCGAACAATGTCGTTGCGCTGAACAATCTGGCTTGGTGTCATTTTCAGGGGAAAGACACCCGTGCCAAGGATATCGCCGAGCGAGCATTGAAGGTCGCTCCGGAGAATCCGGCAGTCATCGATACGCTAGGTTGGATTCTCGTGGAAACCGACGATGTTTCGAGGGGAGTCGATCTGCTGGAGAAAGCGGCAAAGCTCGCCCCGAAATCGGTGGATATCCGCGTTCACTACGCACAAGGTCTAATCCGAGCCGGACGACACAGCAAGGCGAAAGAAGAGCTTGAGCGCCTCGTGCTCGAACATCCGAAAGGGCGGCACATCGAAAGCACGCTTGCGCTGTTGAACCAGCTCAGGAAAGAATCAAGGCCGTGAGCTCAGATGCAAAGTAACGCGACTAGCTTCCACCGCCCTTGCCCGCACGCGTCGGAGCACTTTCGTCGTCGAGCAGCGCCCTACGTAGCTCTGGGTCTTCCATTACCATTCGCCGAAGTTCGGGATCTTCGCTTAACAAGCGTTGCATGTCGCCATCGGTCGTCGGGATCGAGCTTTCCTTTTCCTTGACATATTTCCAGACTTTTCCGACCCGAACGCCGAGGGTCGTGATCTCACCGTCCTCGATGCGAACCAGACGATCTGCCATGCCCATTACACGCTGATCGTGGGTAGAGAAAACAAAAGTCGTTTCGAAAGCTCGATTGATAGCCTTCATCATTGACAGTATGCTTTCGCCTGTCTTGTAGTCCAGGTTGGCAGTCGGTTCGTCGGCCAGCACAATCCGGGGCCGGGTGGCGAGGGCTCTCGCTATGGCGACACGCTGGCGCTGACCGCCAGAGAGTTGATTGGGGCGATGCCCTGCATATTTCGTCAATCCGACCGTATTGAGGAAGAAGTCCACGCGCTCGTTTCGCTCTGCCTTGCTTATGTCGTTACGGCGCAGCATCGGGTATTCGACATTCTCTCGGGCCGTCAGGACCGGAAACAGATTGAAAGTTTGAAAAACGAAACTGATGGTTCGGGCTCGAAGATCGGCAAGTTCGTCGGGGGACTTGCCGCTGACGTCGGTACCGTCGACGACGATCTTTCCCGACGTGGGCGTATCGATGCAACCGATGATGTTCAGTATGGTGGATTTTCCGCTACCAGATGGACCGGCAATTGCAATAAAGACGCCATCGTCGATGTTGAAGGAAATGTCCTTGAGTGCGTGGACCGTTTCGTCGCCCAGCTTGTAGTCCTTATGGACGTGCTCCACCTGAACGACCGGTCGACGCAGCGCGTTATCCGAAGAGGCCACGTTGAATTGATTGACGCCGTGAGGTTATGAAATGACGAGGATGCCAATTCTGGCGGTTCTGATGCCGATTTTTGCAGCGACTGTTTTCGCGTGCGGCAGCGTGCGCGCACAGGATGACGACGCGCAAGCCGCGAAGAGTATACTCGAAAAGGCCGACGAGATTCGCTTCCCGAGATCGGGGTTTCAGGTTGACATCGCGGTCAATACGACGCAAGACGGGCAAGAAGCCGAGCGGCGTACGTACCGGGTTCTCTCCAAAGGCAACGCCAATACCGTTGTCATGGTGACCGAGCCTGCGTCGGATCGCGGGCAGATCATCCTGATGAAAGATAACGACTTGTGGATCTTTTTGCCCGACGTGTCGCAGCCGGTTCGGCTGTCGTTGTCGCAACGGCTCACGGGGCAGGTCGCCAACGGGGATCTCGCGCGTGCGAATTTTTCCGGAGACTACACGCCAAAGCTCCTGCGCACCGAGGAAATCGACGGGCAGACCTACCAAGTGCTCGAGCTGATCGCAGCAACCCGCGGCGTCACGTATCACCGGGTGCTCTACTGGGTGAACCGCAGCAACAGCCGTCCGTACAAGGCGGAGTTCTACTCGGTGTCGAACCGTCTTCTCAAGACTGCCCGCTATGAAAACTACAAGCAGATGCTCGGCGCCGTGCGGCCAACGCGTCTAGTCTTTCAGGATGCATTGCGCAAGGGCGAACAATCCGTACTGGATTACTTCGACATGAAGTCGCGCGATCTGCCTGACCGCGTATTCAGCAAGGAATACCTGCGGCGTCTACAGTAGCCGTCGTTGGTTGGATAGTTTCGGTTCGATAACGCCGCAGGGCGTCATGCGCAGGCTTTTCTTTCCGGGCCTGCGTGAGCCATCTGCTGTCCGCCGCTGCGTTTCAGGTCGGCCTCAATGACCTCGAGCAGGCCCCGCATCAGCGGCTGAACGCCAGCATACAAGCCTTCGCGCGAGATGAAGAAAGGGGCTCGCTCGCCTCGATGCTCTACAGGTGCTCCGACCTGGATGAACTTTATTCCGTACGTTCCCAGGCGGCGCGCCAATCGCGGCTCCATCAACGCGAATACGCCGCTGAGACCCCTGATCAGCCCGATCGCGGCGGCCGACAGGTACAGGCCAAGGGCAATCCAGGGTGTGCGCATTCCGCCGAAAGACCCGCTTTTTTCCTCCACGACTCCCCCCGGAACGGTTTGTTCGCCTTTGCGCCGCCGGAACGAAGCTCTGACAGCGAGGCGCGAAATTTCGCCGACGCGACAGCGATCTGGAACCAGTTGCGCAAGGACGCCGGGGTACAACGTGTCCTTACAGAGCCGTTCGAATGGCAGAGGGGCGTCAGGGTTCTGAGGGTCGACTTGCACGAGACGTACGCAGCCTGCGTAGGTGTCGCTCGGTTTGTGCAATAGCAGGCAATGCAAGGAGAAGGCGTCGAACGCGTCGGTTTCACGCTTGTCTGGAAACCGCGAGGGATCCTCGAATCTCAGCTCGTCGCAGTAGACATCGTAGCGAATGCGGTAGACCTCGCCGCGCAACCCGGCATCGGCGGCTGCAACAGCACTGAAATAACGATGAAACAAGAACCCCGCGAGCAGGCGGCAGGCGGCTCGGGTGACGGCGAGATCGTTCACGAATCCTACGACGCCGGCGGAGCGGGCCGCTGTACCAGACGCAATCACCCGAATCCTCCAGTATGACATCGAATCGCCGTGAACCAGAAAGCGTCCGCGGGCCGATCGTGCACCACAACTACGATAGCGGTTCTATACTCGCTCGGCAACCCGTATGTCGGCCATGCGCGACAAATTCTTGAGAGGCGGTCGAACAATGAAGCGGTGCAGGCGTTGCCTACTTCCTGGCGCCGTGCCGGAATCGAACATCGATTCTTCAGGCCTGTGTCAGCCGTGTCGCGTCTACCGGCCCACCGATCGGGCGCGCGCCGAAGCGTTGCGATCGACCTGCGAGGCCGATCTGGAGCGCACGCTTCGTACCGTTCGAGGCGAGGGCGCGTACGACTGCCTCGTTCCCTTGAGCGGCGGCAAGGACAGCGTATTTCTCATCCACAAACTGAAAGTCGACTATGGGCTGCGCGTCTTGGCGCATACGACCGACATCAACATCGGACCGATCGCCTGGAGCAACATCACGCGCGCGGTTGAGAAGTTGGACGTGGAGCACATCGTGTATCGACCGAGTAGCGCATTCTACCGCAAGCTTTTTCGTTTTCTTCTAACGAATCAAGAGGCTCGCGGGGCTGTTCACACGATCTCGTACGCATATGGGCCGCTTTTCGAGAGCAATGCTCTCAGTACGGCCGTTGCGCTTCGTATTCCGCTGGTGCTGGCAGGATACTCGCCGGGACAGCCACTGCCCGAGCGTATGCTCTACGAGTTTCCGCGGATGTCCATCTCGCGTGTGGATTGGGCGCCGCCTGAACTGGTCGCAAGCGGTCAATTCGAACCCAGCGAATTGTCTCGCTTCTGGAACCCTGCGAACTATCCGCCCGATACACCCTTCCCGCGATACCTCGCGCCGTATCACGCGTGGCAATACAATCAGGACGAAGTCATGCGCAAGGTCGTGGCGCTTGGTCTGATCGAATCGAAGAAGAAGGCGAGCCCGGTCTACAGTAACTACCCGATCAACTGGCTCCTGATGTATTCCGATCTCAGAAATTTCGGCTACAACCCTTACGCGCCCGAGTTTTCCGCCCTTGTTCGCGAAGGAAAGGCGAGTCGCTTGTATTGGCGCTTCATGGCGCCGATCGTGGACTGGATGATCCGACGCAAGGTGCTCATGGGTCGCGAAGTGACAAAGCACATGCAGTGGCTTGAACTGCGCGACGAAGACCTGACGATCCGGCGTCCCGCGCGCGCGGAATGGCCGGCGTTCGTCTACGACGACTGGAAAGACGCGGTTCCATGGGGCGCGAGCATGCTGCAATGACCCGAGTCTTTCTCACCGGGGCTACCGGCGCTATTGGAAGTGCGTTGGCGCCCCTCTGGCTCGACGCTCCGGGGGCGTCGGTCGCACTGTTGATGCGGCGCAAGGACGGTACTGGAGTGCGCGATCGCCTGGCGAGGCTCGGTCGGTTCTGGGGTTTTTCGGAGAACGATGCGCGCTGGTCGCAGATCGAGATCGTCGAGGGAGACGCGGCGGTACCGCGCTTCGGGCTGGACGAAGCGCGATTTCGCAGCCTTGGCCGATCGGTGACGCACATTGTGCACTGCGCCGGAGCCGTGAAGATGACGCTCCCGATCGAGGAGGCGCGTGCGCACGCAGTAATACCGGCTAGGGCGGCCATGGAACTGGCGCAGTTGAGCCAAGCAAGCGGGCTATTGCAGAAGGTGGAGATCGTCAGCACGGTTGGAGTTGGCGGACGTACGCCCGGAGCGATTCCCGAGCAGCCGATGACCGACGTGAAGCGCTTCCACAACACCTATGAGGAGGCGAAGGCGGAGGCGGAACGGGTCGTCTTCGAGCAGTGGTCCGAACTGCCGGTCACGATCCATCGGCCCAGCATGGTGGTCGGAGACTCCGGCACTGGGCGCATCGTCCATTTTCAGGTGTTCTACCACCTTTGCGAGTTTCTTTCGGGAAAGCGGACGGCAGGTTTCATGCCCTCCCTGGCTGGCGCCATCCTGGATCTCGTGCCTGTCGACTACGTCGCACGCGCGATCCACTGGTCATCGCTCAACCCGGCCGCCACAGGGAAGATTTTGCACCTCGCGTCGGGCGCCGAGGATGCGGTGCTTCTGGTCGACCTTGTCGAGAGGCTCCGGTCTCGGGCGTCGCGCGCCGGAGCGCGCCTGCCCAAGGTGCGTTACGTGCCGCTGGGCGCATTTCGCACCTTCATTCCGATACTCGGTTTATTGTCGGCAGCATCGATCAAGCGTGCGCTGGGGAATCTCGATCTTTTTCTCGCCTACCTGGAGGAAAAGCAATCTTTCGCCAATGTAGGCACGCGTGCTCTGCTGGAGCGGAGCGGGATGGTGTTGCCGAAGCCGCTGCAGTACCTGGACCTCGTCCTCGACTACTACGACAGCGAGCGTAGCGTTCGGCGTGCGACGGCATGATGAATGAGGCAGATCGGGCAAGGACCGTTTCGGGGTTATTGCGCGCCCGCGTTGCGCAGAGTCCCGAGGCAGTCGCGTTCGCTTACGAAGAAGCCGGGACATGGAGGGAGATATCGTGGCAGACCTTCGGCGAGCGTGTGGAGAAACTCGCGCGTGGCTTGCACCGCAGGGGATTGGCGCTCGGTGATCACGTCGGAATTCTTGCCGCCACCGGACTCGAATGGGAGATCTGCCACCACGCGATCCTGCTCGCGGGCGGTGTCGTCGTCGGCCTCGAGCCGCACGATACCGCCGAGCGCATTCGATGGATCGCCAGGCATGCGGCGATACGATTCCTTGTCGTAGGAGACGAATTGCTGCTCCGCAAGCTGGATCCGCAAGAACTCCGCGGGTATGCGCTTGTCGTGCAGTTGGCCGACGTTGGCGAGGAAGCGCTGGGCGCCAACATCGTATCGCTCGGTGAGGTGGAAGCGACGGTTCCTGGATCGAATTGCTTGCCCGAACCGCAACCCGGCGCAGCCGCAACGCTGATCTACACATCCGGAACCACGGGTCAGCCCAAGGGCATTCTCTACCGCCACGAGCAAGTGGTATTGGCCGTTCGATCCATCCTGCAGGCGTATCCGCCCTTGCCGGTCGGCTCTCGCTTCGTTTGCTGGCTGCCGTTGTCGAATCTATTTCAGCGGATCATGAATATCACCGGGATGTGTTCGGGCGGCACGGCATACCTGGTGAAGGACCCGCTACGCGTCCTGCAGGCGCTTCCGCATGCCAGGCCCGATGTGTTCATCGGTGTGCCGCGCTTCTATGAGAAACTGAAGGCCGGAATGGATCGCGAGATCTCTGCCAGACCCGGCTGGATGCGGGGCTTGATTGGCTGGTCGATTGCCACGGGTGAGCAATATGCGTCCCGGATGCGCACCGGCGGCAAGGTGGGTGCGTGGCTCACGTTCGCCCACAAACTCGCGGAGATGTCGATACTGTCGAGGCTGCGCAAAGTGATGGGCGGTCGGCTGCGCTTCGCCGTAACGGGGTCTGCCCCGACCCCGGAGTCCCTGCTACGGTTCTTCGATGCCATCGGCTTGCCGGTTTACGAAGCCTATGGCATGAGCGAATGCATCGTGCCGGTCGCACTCAATACGCCCACGCATCGCAGGCTCGGAACGGTGGGTCGGGCGCTACCGGTGAATCGGATCCGCCTCGCCGACGATGGTGAACTGCTCATCCAGGGGGAGGGCGTTTTTTCGGGCTATTACAACGATAACGACCGCGCCGGATCCTTCACGGCAGATGGCTACTATCATACGGGCGACTACGCTGAGCTCGAGACCGGCGGATTTCTTCGTCTCAAAGGCCGAAAATCGGAGATCATCAAGACGTCGTCGGGGCGTCGCGTGTCGCCCGTCGGTATCGAAACCGTACTTCAGGAACTGCCGTATGTCGATCGCGCTGTCGTGGTGGGGGCGGGGAGGAAGTGCCTGGCCGCTATCCTAACGCTCGATCGGGAGGCGATCGAGCGCTCCCAGCATGGGGCGTTGCGCGGCGTGCCGAATGAGGCAATGGCGGCGGAACTTGCGGCGATCGTGGAAAAACTGCCGGAACATGAGCGTCCCGCCGGGTACCTGGTGCTAGATGGTCCTTTTACGCTCGAAAGGGGCGAGATCACGCCCAATCTCAAGCTGCGACGGAAGGTCATCGAGGAGCGCTACCAAACCCAGATCGAATCACTGTTCGAGCGGATCGAGCGTGACCAGGGCCGCGGCTTGGTCCTGCTGAAGGGATGATCGCGAATGTGGAAGCTTGCCCTGCGTAATGTCACCCGCCAGCGTATGCGTACCGCGATGACCGTGGGCGCGGTAGCGGCCGGCGTGATCAGCCTCATCTTGAGCGGAGGTTTCGTCGCCGATATTTTTATTCAGCTTGCGGAGTTCACCATTCGATCGCAGCTCGGTCACATCCAGATCTACAAGGAGGGCTACTATGCCTTGGGGTCGCAAACGCCGTCGAAGTACCTCATCGAAGACCCCAGGCCCCTCGTCCGTGCGGTAGGTGCGCGCAGCGAGGTCGAACGGGTCATGGGTCGGCTCAACTTCTTCGGCCTGATCAATAACGGCAGGGGCGATCTCGCGATCGTGGCGGAAGGCGTAGAGCCAGACAAGGAAGCCCAGCTCGGTACTTATCTCAGGATCGTCGCGGGCCGCCAACTGAGCAGCAAGGATCAGTTCGGAATCATCGTGGGCGAGGGTGTGGCGCAATCCCAGCAGCTAAAACCCGGTGACCGCGTGACCCTCGTCGTCAACACCCGCGATGGCGCCATGAACACCCTCGAATTCGACCTCGTCGGGGTGTTCCGCTCGTTCTCCAAGGAATTCGACGCCCGTGCCGTGCGCATTCCACTCGAAGCCGCACAGGAGCTGATGGGATCAAAAGGCATAAACAGTATTGTCGTCCAGCTTCGAAGGACCGCGGATACGGAGGCGGTGGCCCGACACCTGGCGGACCAGTTGAAAGGGCAGGGCTACGAAATCAAGACCTGGGAGCAGTTGAGCGATTTTTACCGCAGTACTGTCGAGCTTTACGACGTCCAGTTCGGGGTGTTGAAACTCATCATTCTGGGCATGGTGCTGCTCGGGGTGGTCAATAGCGTCAACATGAGCATTTTCGAGCGTGTCGGCGAGTTCGGTACCATGCGGGCGCTGGGCGACCGCAATCGGAATGTGTTCCTGCTCATAATGGGTGAAAATCTGATGATCGGTGTTATCGGAGCCGGCGTCGGCTTGGCCTTAGGGGTTGTTCTGGCGCTCGGTATTTCCGCGATCGGCATACCGATGCCGCCGCCACCGAATTCCAACTCGCCCTATGTCGCCTATTTGCGCGTCGTGCCCTCGGTGCTGCTCAACGCGGTTTCGATCGGGCTGGTCGGGGCGCTGGCGGCGGCGTGTCTGCCGGCATTGCGCGTCTCTCGAACGGATGTCGCAGATTCCCTGCGTCGCAATATCTAAGGCCTTCTCCATGTGCGCCGCTCGCGCCTAAGGTATCGAGTCGGCAGCGGCATGGCAGATCGAACATGCGGGCTCGTTTGCACACGATGTGAGGCGACATGGCGCTAAAGCGAGGGTTCGGCAGGGGATGCCGCAATGGATGACAGCTTCCTCCCGACTGGCCTGATCGAGCGGCTTCTTGCGATAGAGGGCGTGGAGACGGTGGTCGAAGGCGATGCACTCGAACGCATCTCCCGGACCTGCATTCCCTATCGCGAGATCCCGTCTGCGGCCGTGTTTCCGTCGACTTCGCAGGCCGTCGTCGATGTCGTATTGGCGGCGCGGGAATTCGACGTTCCGCTTTGGCCGGTGAGCACGGGCAAGAACTTCGGCTACGGCGAGAAGTCGGCCTGCTATCCGGGCGGAATCACGATGATTCTGGACCGCATGACCGGCCTCGAGATCAACGAGCAGCTCGGGTATGCCGTCATCGAACCCGGCGTCACGTACAAGCAGCTCAACGACACGCTGAAGCAAACCGGCTCCGCGTACTGGGCGGATACTGCGGGGACGACGCAGTACGCGAGCGTGCTCGGCAATGCGCTCGACAAAGGTCGGGGACTAACACCATACGCGGATCACTTCGGCGCCATCTGCGGGATGGACGTCGTGCTTCCGAACGGCAAGGTGCTCGAAACGGGTGGCGGACCGGTGGGCAACAACAAGGTAAGGCACACCTATCGTCACGGGGTCGGACCTTGCCTCGACGGCCTGTTTGCGCAATCGAACCTTGGCATCGTGGTCAAGGCGGGCCTTTGGCTGATGCCGGCGCCCGAGCGCTTCGACTGGGCCGCGTTCGAATACACGGAGACCCGGCGGGAGCTTCCGGCGTTCATTCGGGACCTGCAGCGGCTGGTCGCCAAGGGGGCGCTCCGATCGAGACCTCACCTGGCGAACGACTTTGCCATGATGTGCATCGTCTCCCAGTACCCCGATCACCTGGTGGGCGCGGACAGTTGTCTCAGCGCGCAGGCAATGGCCGCCTGGCGCAAGGAACATGGCGTGGCGGAATGGACCTTCGGTTGCGGCGTCTACGGCAGCCGCGAAGAAGTGCGATTTCAGAAGCGCGAGATCAAGGCGGTGCTCGGCCGTTACGGGCGCGTGCAATTCGTGGGACGCGCCGTCGAGGACAACCTCGCCGGCCGCTTCGTTCGATGGTGCGCGCCCTTCGTCAACCGCCTGATGGGCAAGTCGCACAGCTTCGTGGAGGCGATGATTCCCGCGATAAACCTGTTCCGTGGGATACCGACCGATCATTTCGTGCGCCAAGTGTATTTCAAGTCGCCTCAGGGCAAGCCCGTGAGCGATGTCGACCCCGCGCGTGACCAGTGCGGGTTCCTATGGATCGGTCCGGTATTGCCCTTCACCTCGGAAGATGTCATGCAGGGGCTGGAATTGGCGGAAGGGATCTCGAAGCGGCACGGATTCGACTTTTTCGTCGAAATCATCGTCGAGAGCGCGCGCTCGGTATTTTTCCTGCTCGGCGTGTTCTTTGGGCGCAACGATCCGGATGACAATCGGCGAGCTCTGGCATGGTACGAGGAAACCCGGAGCGCCTTTCTGGCGGCAGGCTACCCGCCGTACCGCGAAACGACCCTCAGCATGTCCAAGGCGGCCGACGCGAATCCGCCGCATAAGGAGGTGTTGGCCGTACTCAAGCGCGCATTCGATCCGCAATGCATTGTTGCGCCAGGCCGTTATGGCAGCCCCGAACGCGCGCGCAGGCCGTGAACGGTCAGGGGGCTGCCCGGTTGAGTCCGGGGGCGCGAAGGCCCGCAGAAGAATTTCCTTGTCGCGCGCGCCCTGTCGGCATACTTGACACTTCTGGGTCGACGATCTCGCGAGATAACAGATGGAATCTGTAAGCCATTGAAAAGTTGATTGTTAAAGTTTCTGGCACGAGCCATGCTTTATAGAACCGCGCAAGGGGTTGACAAGTAACACACGTTGGGTGGCCCCTCGATCAGGCTAAACAGCTTAGTGCAGTTCTAAACGGAGAAGACAGATGCAAGCTTTTCGATTCAAGAAATTAGCATCGGCCGCGGCGATCGCTCTGGCCGCTGGAAGTGCACAGGCCGCCTTGCCGCTCGGGCCGCTCATCGGGGGTGTTACCCTGTTTTCGGATAACAGCGCCGAGATTCTTATCAATGTGGACGGAAGCACAGGGCTCGGCGGGGCGCCCACGATAAGCGCAGGCGACATTCTCGTTACGATCCTCGGGATCGGAACGATCGAGACGACCGGCTCGACCGCGATCGGCACGGGTACGCTGTATAACGAGTTGTCGGCGATTGCGGCGAGCAAAATTGCTACCGTCAGTGCCGCTCCTGTGATCGTGAACGGGCAAGGAATTCCGATGCACACGGTCACCGCGGTGCCCGTAAGCGCCGCCGACTCGGGTTATTTCAACTGGGCAACGGGCTGTATCGATCCGACAGGCTTGGCGTGCGGCGGGCCCAGCTTGACCTTCAGCACGGGCTTGGGCGCCGTAAACGACGACAAGACGTTCGGCCTCGTATTCGAGGATTCGACGCCGGATTACGACCGCAATGGTGGGTTGCAAACCGGCTATACGACGGCAACCGATGGTTTGGCCCGTCTGCTGCTTACGATCGACACCGCCGCAGACCCGACCGACAATCTGTCGCTTCTGGCACCGATCGAGACGGCTTTCTTCGTTCCGGGATTCGCCATTCCGGCCGCCACGGCGGTTGCGCTGAGCGCGATCTCGTTCGACGGCACGATCGCTGCGCAAGCCTGGCCGGGACTGCTCTTCGGCCCGGACATCACCGGCGGCAATGGCGGCTTGTCGACGCCGACGGTGAGTTCCGCATTCCCGATCTTCGACAATCTGGATTTCACCATCAATGCGCAGCGCGTCCCGGAGCCCGGCTCGCTCGCTCTTCTCTCTCTCGGACTGCTGGGCTTGGGCTTCAGCGTGCGCAGGTGGAACCTGAGGTAGATCGGCGCCTAGACACAGAAAGTGACAACATCGGCGACCGGGGCAAACCCGGTCGCTTTTTTTTTGGTGGGAGGAGGAAGGCGGCGCGGCAGGCTCATCCGGGTCGACTGACCGACTGCCCGCTGAGTCTGGCATGAAAATGGCTCGGCCAGAAAGGAAGGTCGAGCGTACGCTTGGCTCGGAACGATGCCGAAAGCGACGCGATCGGGCGGCGCAAGTGGAGGGTGCTGTAGTGCTCTAGAATCGTGTCTGTTCACGCCTGGCGGACGCTACCAACGATGCCATCTGTACCGATCCTCACGGCTCTGACGCAAGCCTTCAAGAACACGAGCCGTCACGCCCGCCGATCTTTCATCGCTGTCGGCGCCGTGGGCTTCGGCTTGGTCGCGATGCTGCTCGCAGCCGGCTTCATCGACGACATCATGATCGGAATGCGCGAAGCTACCATTCGTTCGCATCTCGGGCACATTCAGATCACGCGGCCGAATTATCTTGAGGCGGGATTGTCTGCTCCATTCGACTATCTGCTTCCGGAAACCTCGGCCGAGCGGGATTTCGCCGAGCGGGCGGCGCATGTCAGGTTGCTCGCACCGCGCCTGTCGTTCAACGGATTGATCAGCCATGGCGAAACGACGATTTCGTACTTCGCGGATGGCGTGAGCCCGAGCAAGGAATCGGAACTGGCGAATCAGTTGACGATAATTTCAGGCGAGCGACTGCACGATGGCGAACCGAAGACCGCCATCCTGGGTCTTGGCCTGGCGAAGGCGCTCGGTGTCAAGGTAGGGGACAAAGTGGTTCTGGTCGCAAATACGCAGCGCGGCGGCGTGAATGCGGTCGAGGTGGTCGTACGGGGGATTTTCGGTTCCTATTCGAAGGCGTACGACGATATCGCGATTCGATTGCCGATTGCCACGGCGCAGCAGTTGCTCCGTACCAAGGGCGCCCATCGCTGGGTGCTTCTTCTCGACAGGACCGAAAACACCGAGACCGTGCTGCGCTTGTTGCGCGACCGCTTCGGGGATCGACTCCAGGTCGTGTCGTGGCGCGACCTGGCCGATTTCTACAACAAGACGGTGTCGCTGTTCGCGCGCCAGGTGAGGGTGTTGAAGATCATCATTGCCCTGATCATCGTTCTGAGCATTTCGAACACCATGATCATGAGCGTGATGGAACGAACGGGCGAAATCGGAACGACCATGGCGCTCGGCTATCGTCGTCAGGACGTCCTTGTCGGCTTCCTTATCGAGGGTCTGGTTCTCGGCATTGCGGGTAGCGTGGTCGGAGTTGTGCTGGGTGTGTCATTGGCAGCCCTGGTTTCGCATTTCGGCATCCCGATGCCGCCACCGCCCGGGGGGACGGTGGGCTATACTGCGGCCATTACCATTTCGGCCTCCCTCGCTTTGCAGGCGATCTTGCTGGGGCTTGGCACGACGCTCATCGCCAGCGCACACCCGGCGTGGAAAGCTTCGCGGATGATCGTTGTCGATGCCCTGCGACACAACCGCTGAAGTGCAAGTCTCGTGCTTGGTTTGTCCGGGTATCGCAACGTGCATAGCCGGACTGTCGAAAGAGGAGCCTGAACCCTGATGCACTTCGCGACATTCGGCTGCCGTTGGCTTTGCGCCGTACTGCTTTCGGCTTTGTGTGTTGGTTGCGTGAAAACGCCCGAGGAGCTGTTCGCGAACGCGCAGGCGTCGTACGCGAAAGGTGAGCGGCAAGCCGCATTCGTGGCGGTAAAAAACGCCCTGCAGGCTGCGCCGGACAATGGCGAGATGCGATTGTTGCTGGGCAAGCTGTACAACGAAGCCTTCGACGGATTGTCGGCCGAAGCCGAGTTGCGGCGCGCCCAGAGCACGGGGTTGATCAAAGGCGGGGAGGTCGTTGCGGAGCTCGCGCGCGCGCTCACTCTCCAAGGGAACGCCAAGAAGATCTTGGCGGATGTCGTGCCATCGGATGCTTTCGAGCCCCGCTATTTGGCCCGCATCTACGCCCTGCGGGGCCGCGCGCAGTTTGCGTTGGGCCAGCGGGGGGAAGCGCGGCAATCGCTCGAACAAGCGATCAAGGCCGATGCTAATCAGCCCGACGTTGTACTCCTCCAAGCCGGCATGATGGCGGCCGAGAATAATCTGCAAGGAGCTTTGGCGGCGATCGAGGCGTCGCTGCAGCGCTTCCCCGGCCATTTCGAGGGGTGGACATTCAAGGCCGCACTGCTCAAGTCCTTGGGCCGGGACGATGATGTGCTCAAGGTATACAAGCGAATTCTCGAACTGAATCCCAGGCACGGTGGCGCCCTGGCGGGCAGAGCGACCATGCTGATGGCCGCCGGCAAGTTGGATGAGGCCCAGAAAGACGTCGATGCGCTTGCCAAGCTCATACGCAACAACCCGATCGCCTTGACCCTGCAGGGTTTGCTGCAATTGCATCGCGGCAAAGTACGCGAGGCGCTGTCCCTGGCACAGCAGGCGTTGAAGCGCGATCCCAAGTTTCCCCAAGCGCTCTTGTTGGCGGGTGTCGCCAACGTCCGTTTGGAGGCGCCGCTGCAAGCGCTGAAGGATCTCACGGCGTATCGTGACGGGAACCCGCACAGCGTGTTCGCCGCGCGTACCCTGGCGACCGTGTACCTCGAGTTGAATCAACCCACGCGTACGCTCGAGATCCTCGAACCCTTCCTGCGCCGCGAGGTCGCGGACCCGAAAGTTCTGGTGCTTGCGGCAGTAGCCAATCAGCAGTTGGGCAGGACCCAGCTTGCCCTGCAGTGGTTCGACAAGGCGACGGAAGCCGATCCGAAGAGCCCTTCGATTCGCATCGGACGCGGGTACGTGCGGCTGGCCGCAGGCAATGTCGACGCCGCGCTGTCCGATCTCGAGTCGGCAGTAGCAGAAAGCACAGTTGCCGGTATTGCCGACGAAACGCTCATCGTGACGTATCTCGCGCGCGGTGAGATCGCCAAGGCGGCCGCTGCGGTTGATTCGCTGATGAAGCGAGCGCCCGATGACCCGGTATCTCATAACATGCGCGCTTTGTTGCTGATGCATCAGCGCAAACCGGAGGAAGCCAGGAAGAGCCTGGAGATCGCTCTGCAGAAGCGCCCGGCCTACTTCCCCGCTGCTCAGAATCTCGCGAAGCTCGATATGGCACAGGGCGACTTCGACTCTGCACGCCGGCGTTACGAAGCCGTCCTTGCTGCCGACAAAGGCAATCTGCAAGCCGGGCTCGCCTTGAGCGAGTTGGACGTCAAGCGAGGGCGGCGACGCGAAGCGGTCGAAACCCTGCAGCAAGTGCTGGCGAAGAATCCGACCTCGACAACGGCGCGCAGCCATCTGGTGAATATGCTGATGTCAAGCGGGGACGCACAACGGGCGCGCACGTTGGCTGAAGAAGGGTTGACCCTCGATAGGGATCAGCCCGATGCGATCCTGCTCGCAGCCGTCGCGCAACGAAATGCCGGTGCTTTCGAGCAGGCCGTTTCGAATCTGGGGCGATTCGTCTCTTTGTATCCGAAGTCGCCCGAGGGTTACTACGAGCTTGCTCGCACCTACGTCGCGATGGCGAAGTACCAGGATGCCGAATCGATCCTGCGAAAAGGACTACACGTTGCGCCGCGCGACAGCGCGATGCAGCTCGATCTGGTGGCGCTGATGGTGCGAGGTGGGCGTGGCGCGGATGCCCTCGCGCATGCCAGGTCAGTGCAGAAATCTCAGCCTAAGTCGATACTTGGTTTCATCCTCGAAGCTCAGGTTCACGAATCGCAAAACAGGCCGCAGGAGGCGGTAAGTGCCTACCGCAAGGCTCTGTCGATGCAGCCCGATTCCGGTATTGCCGCCAAGCTGTTCGTCATTCGGACTCGATCGGGCGATGCCCAAGGCGCACTGAGCGAGTTGGAAACATGGGTATCGAAGCACCCGACTTTTGTTCAAGCGAGGATGCTCGCCGCGAACACCCAGCTTTCGAACGGGCAGTTCAAGCACGCTGCCGAGCATTACGAAGCGATTCTCAAGAGCTCGCCTGGTGATGTCGCGGCGATGAGCAACCTTGCGTTGGCGTATGAGCGCCTTAAGGATCCGCGCTCGCTCCCCACGGCGGAACGGGCTTACAAGCTCGATCCCTTTCATCCTGGCGTCGCGAACATTTTGGGCTACGTGCTTACCGAGCGCGGCGATCCAAAACGTGCCATACCTTTGCTGATGCAGGCTCTGGAAGCTACGCCAGAGAATCTGGAAGCCCGGTTTGACTTGGCCACCGCACTCAAGAAGGCGGGCCGCGTCGACGAGGCGCGCAAGGAGTTGGCCAAGATCGTCGCTGCTGGCGACAAATTTCCGAAGGCCAAGGAGGCCGCTGCGTTGCTGCAATCATTGAAGTAGCCGCGGGCTGACGCGCCCGCCAGCGTTGGCCGGATCGTGCCCGAGCTAAAAGCTATACCGGAAATCCGCATATACCCGGTCGTTGTTCTGGAATCGACCGAAGAATCCGAGCTGCGGCCCGTGCAGAATATCGGCCCCCACATTCATGCGCCAATTGCGCGCGAAGTTCCACGTTAATTTCGGTCGGAACATCCAATCGCTGCGGTTCAAGCTCGTAACGAACAGCGCCTGCAGCTCCAATGCGTGCGTAAGCTTATGGGTGAGCTGCAGGGTGGCTCCCGATTCGGTCCGATCCGGAACGATGTCGGAATCGTATTGCACGAAGTGACGCTGGAAGGCGTATGCATACAGGCGCGTATCCGGCGCCAATGAGAAGTCGGCGCCGATCAGGTAATCGAATACGTCCAGGCGTGCAATGCCGTCCGTGTCTGACAGGCGGCGCACGCTGAATCCCTTGTCGCGAGCGTAGACTGCCTCGGCCTTTAGAACGAATTCGCCCAGGTCCTTGGAGACGGTCCCGCCGAACTGGGTAATTCGGTCGTGCCGCGGGGTGAAAACGAACAACGGCGTGGGCGCGAGAACGACCTGACGGTAGAAGTTGGCCTCGATGTCGGTCGATCGATACGCGAATGCAGACATGTCCCAGCCGTCCTTCAGGAGCGAGACCCGAGCGCCATAGTTCGAGTTATCTACGCTGCGCGTTGGCTTGCGCTCCGCATTGATCACGGCGCCGAACCCGGGGGGCGGCGGGGGCGGGAATGGGAAAAAATCGGCGCCCGGCCTGCCGATCCGGTCGACCGTCACGTACGGAACCCAGACCAGTTCGAAGTGTGCGTCGCCGGCGTAGTACTCGGCGCGCGCCGCCCACTGCGGAATGCGCAGCGAATCGAACTCCTGGAGGTAGAACTCGCGCATGTCGCGTGCCGATACGACGTCGGCGAAGAATAGACCCGGCACCTCGCCCCAGATGATGTGCTGGCGACCGAGCCGGAATTGCAGATCGCCCGCGGAGATGTCCAGATAGGTCTCGCGCCACTGGAAATCGCGCTGCTGGTCGTTCTTGACATCGCGTGGATAGAAGCCCGGCTCGATGTCGAACACGGCATCGTAGTCGACTCGCCCGGTCACCTTGAACCGGACCACGTCGTTGATCCGCCCTTGCCGCCCAAGCTCGAGCCGAAGGCGGGCCTTGGACCAATGTTCGGGGTCTTCGTAGCTGTAGGCGAATTCCGGCTGGACGTAACCGCGCCAGCCCGAGCCCGGATCGCTCGATGTCGGCTGCGACACTTGCGCAGGCTTTTCGCCCGGCTGCTTCGAACTCGGCTTATCGGTACCGAAAAGCTCGTCTCGCGTGCCGGGTTTTGCCGGCGCCGAGGGCTTGTCTATGCCGAAAAGATCCTCACGAGATGTCGGCTTGGTCGCTTCGGGCTTTCCCTTGACATCGCCGAACAAGGCATCGCGCGAGTCCGGGGGCGATGCCTGCGCGAGTCGCGTTGGAGTCGGTCTGGGGCCCGCCGGTGCTTCGGGGTCGGCGTACACAGCAACAGCAGGTAGCACTGCGGCCATGCCCATGCCAAGCAGGACACGATGAATGAATGAACGCGCCATGCGCCCCCATCGAGTTCGTTGCGAACGTGTTGACCCGCACCGGCGTCCAAGTATGCCGGATTCTAGCCCGGCAAAGCACGCGATCGACATCGCAACGTTATGCCGGGTGCACCGATAGCCCGGATTGTTGCGCTGATGTGACAGCCGCACAGGCAATATCGGTCGTCTGCACGGATGCGGCATCCTTGCCGGATCATACCGGCTGCGCGCGGATTCTTCGGGCAGCTCGCAGCCGAGCCACTTATATCTTGCCTGTGTCGCCCGCGCTCATTTGGCGCACCAGGGCGCGCTCCTCGGCGGGTGGAGCGGCGTACCGATACAGGGTTGTTCCGCCAACGCTCAAGCCTTGTCGAAATCGATGCAGCTGCTCGGCCGTGAATTGGAAATCCAGATGCATCAACACCGCTGGTGCGCCGACACGCTGGCAAAGCTTCTGCTCGCCCATGCGGCTAAAGCCGAGCATCCGCTCGTAGAAACGCTGATGCCGGGGGTTCACCTCGATGAACAGATGCCTCGCTCGATGAACGATGTGCGAGAAGATATAGGCCATGTAGAAGAGCGAGCAGAGCACCTCGCGTCCCGCGTGCTCGGTATCCATGGCAAGACGCGTGAATTCGCACGACGTTGCCTCAGCCCGGAAGCGGTCGATCTGGTCGCGGTAGAGGGCATCGGCGGCCAGACCCGATGCCGAATCCAGATTGATGGACAAGGTGCCAAGCGTGCGTTCGCCATGTACGGCGTGTAGCACCGCGGCTACCGACGGCTCTCCCGGCGCACGGGTGGCCTCGCGCAAGCGATACCCAAGGCGGGAGTACGCGTCTGACACCAGTGTCGCAGCGGCCCGCGGGAGCAGGCGGCCGGCGAACAGCAATACCCGACACTCGCACTCCGGGTGACGGAAATCGTGGGTCGCGATCAGATCGCGGTTACCGCAACTGTCCGAGAAGCGAGTAGCGACCTCCGAACCATCCGAGGTCGAGGCATGTGATTCTTCCGGGGACGACGGATGCCCTCGGACACTTTTCCAGGCGTTGAACGGCAAGGGTTGCGCAGCTTCTCGAGACGAATTCTTCGTATTGCGAGTGGGAGGCAGTACTCAGATGGATCAGCCGAATGACCTGAACCGACTCCGTACCGAACTCACTACTTGTAGCATAGGTCCGATAGTGCCGCCGGCAGAGGTGGCGCATCCAGCCAACTACTTCACGTTTTTTCGCCTTCTAACTTCAGATGCGAGAGGCTGTGTTCGCGCCGGGCGGCCCTTAAGTTCCGAGCAGGCGAGCCGATGCTTGTGCGGGTGATTGCGGTCGGTTGTCTCCCGCCGTCGCTAACTGTCCGAACGGCTCATCATCGTTCGGCGCGACGGGTAAAGACGCAAAAGTGCCACACTTCAGTCAGAACAGGCCGGTATGAACCTCCAGTTATTTGTTAGACGCGCGCGTTACCGGTATGATTCTGTGCCAGAACTTCGGCGTAGTCGGCGTGCCTTTTCGCGCGCCGGAATGACGACGCTGCAAGCAGTGACGGCGTGCGCCGCGAGTGCCACGTTGCCGGCTACGATCTGCTAGCATGCGACCGAGGCCGAGGATGATACGGCCACTCGCCGGACATTGAGCTTTGGGAGAGTACGATGCGAAACCCCTTCGACCGTCTGTCGCTTCGGATTACTGCCCTGCTGCTGGCTTGGATCCTGTCCGGCTGCGCCGGTCCCGTGTTCCCGCCCGCGCCGGCCTCGCCCGAGGGCGGTAGCCAGGTCGACTACATCATCGGTCCGGGTGACACGTTGAACATCAACGTCTGGCGTAACCCCGAGTTGTCGATGTCGGTGCCGGTTCGTCCCGATGGGCGCATAACGACCCCGCTGGTCGAGGATATCCCGGCAACGGGGCAGACGCCCACGCAGCTTGCGCGCTCGATCGAGAAAGCGCTGTCGAAATACATCCAGGATCCGGTCGTTACCGTAATCGTGACGGGATTTAAGGGGCCGTTGGAGCGTCAGGTCAGGGTGGTCGGGCAGGCGGCACAGCCGCAGGCGCTTGCATACACCGAGAAGATGACGCTGCTCGACGTGATGATCGCGGTCGGCGGTATTACCGAGTTTGCGGACGGCAACAGGGCAACGATACTCCGGGGTGTCGATAAGCCGCAACAGTTCACGGTGCGGTTGCGCGATCTGGTGAAGCTCGGCGATGTGAGCGCGAACGTCGAAATGCGGCCTGGGGACGTTCTCATCATTCCGGAAAGCTTCTTCTGACCGTGCTGGCACTTGGTCGATGCAGACGAAAATGCGACATTGCACCCGCTGACGTTCGCGCCCGGTTGCTGCGCGCCGCGGCAACCGGTTCTCGGAGCCGTTTGGTATGCAACTTGCCTCTACCGACCGGATGGACCCCCGCTGGGGTGAGGTCGGGATTTCAGAGCGCTGCGGTCCGCGGGTTGTTGACGGAGAACTCGTATGCAAGACATGTTCAGGCAGGTTCTGTCCTACCTGCGGGGGATGTGGCAGTACCGCTGGTATGGAACGGCGGTCGCGTGGCTCGTTTGCATCGTGGGCTGGGTGGTCGTGTTCCTACTGCCCAATCAGTACGAGGCGAGTGCGCGCGTTTATGTGGATACGCAAAGTGTGCTGAAGCCCTTGCTCGCCGGGCTCGCAGTGCAACCCAACGTCGATCAGCAGATCGCCATGATGAGCCGCACGCTCATCAGCCGGCCAAACCTGGAGCGCGTGATCCGGATGTCGGATCTCGACATCAAGCTCAAGACGAGCGAGGAGCGTGAGCGCTTGATCGACGCCCTGGGAAAGAAAATCCGATTGGGCGGCACAGGGCGGGACAATCTCTACACGATCACGTATTCGGCGAGCAAACCCGAGGAAGCAAAGCGCGTGGTTCAGTCGCTCCTGACGATATTCGTCGAGGGAAGCCTAGGCGACAAGCGCAAGGATGCCGACACGGCCAAGCGCTTCCTCGACGAGCAGATCAAGCTGTACGAGCAGAAGCTCGTCGTCGCCGAGAACGCGCTGAAAGAGTTCAAGCGCCAACACCTGGGGATGATGCCCAGTCAGGGCCAGGATTTCGCGTCCAAGCTGCAGCAAGCGGGTGCGCGTGTGACGCAATCGCGCATGGAATTGCGCGAGGCGGAGAACGCACGCGATGCGTTCAAGGCTCAGTTGCAAGGCTTGCGGGAAGGGATTGGCGAGCCGGATTTGCTTGCCGAGCGCGCAGGCGCCTCAGGCGCGATCGATGAGTCTCAGCTTCGCGCGAGCCCGGAGCTGGAGAAACGGATCGACGGCCTCAAGCAAAAGCTCGACTCGCTCATGCTGAGTTATACCGAGCGCCATCCGGATGTCATCGGCACCAAACGCGTGCTCGCGCAGCTCGAAGCGCAGAAGAAAGAGGAGATCACGAAATTGCGCAAGGAGATTGAAAGCAAGAAGGCGGCTGCGTCTCCTCGCGGTGCACGCCCGAGTACCAATCCCGTCATGCAACAGCTCACGGTTTCGTTGGCGGAGGCCGAAGCGGCAGTTGCCGCCTTGCGCAGCCGCGCGGCGGCGTACGAGCAGCAATTCGAGCAATTGAAGAAGGGCGCCAATGCGATCCCACAGGTCGAGGCGGACCTGGTGCAGCTCAATCGCGACTATGAGGTGAACAAGAAGAACTACGAGACGCTATTGGCTCGTCGCGAATCTGCTCAGATTTCGGGCGAGATGGAGTCCAACGCGGGCGTGATGGATTTTCGCATCATCGACCCGCCGCGCGTTCCGCCCACGCCGGTTGCGCCGAAGCGGCCACTGCTGATGTGGCTCGTGCTTGCGGTCGGCGTCGGCGCTGGCATTGCACTTACCTTCCTGATGTCGCAGGTCCGACCGGTATTCAACGACCGCAGCACGTTGCAGGAAATCGTCAGCCTTCCGATCCTGGGCACGGTTTCGATGAAGTGGACGCAAAGCGATGTGAGGCGGCAGCGCCGCGGCGTATTCGCGCTGGCTGTGTCGATTGCGAGCTTGTTCGGGTCGTTCGGTGTTGTGATGGCTGTACTATCGCTTACGGGTCGAGCATGATGGAAAGGGCAGCGATGGCCAGGGCAGTTCGAGCCGGAGTGCGCGCATGAGCATCATCGAAAAGGCCGTAGCCCGACTGGGCGATTGGACTGCACCTGCCTCACGAAGCGGGCAGACCGCGGACGTGGCGACCGCCGAACGGCCTGCCGCCTCGGTTCAGCGCGCAGGCGGGGGTTTCGAGCCGCACGGTTCCGCACCCGATACGGCGGACGTACGGCCTGCGGAAAGGACGCTGCGCTACGAAGAGCTCGATCTCGTCCGATTGAAAGACGCCGGCATGGTTACGCCAGAGGCGGCGCGCAGCCAGATATTCGAAGAATTCCGGCTCATCAAGCGGCCGCTGCTCAAGAATGCGTTCGATCAAGGCCCAACCCCGATACGTCGCGGCAATCTGATCATGGTGACGAGTTGCATGCCGGGCGAAGGGAAAAGCTTCTGCTCCTTGAACCTCGCCATGAGCATCGCGATGGAAATGGACCACACGGTGCTGCTCGTCGATGCCGACGTGGCGAAACCGTCAGTTCCGCGGATGCTCGATATCGACGGTGGGCTGGGGCTCATGGATATCTTGCTCGACGATAATCTGTCGGTTTCCCAGGCGCTCATCCGCACCAACATCGACAAGCTCAAGCTTCTCACCTCAGGCCGGCATCATCCCAACGCGACCGAACTGCTGGCGAGTGGCTCGATGCGGGATCTGCTCGACGAGATGTCGAGCAGATACAGCGATCGCATCATCGTCTTCGATTCGCCCCCGTTGCTCGCGACGACCGAGTCGCGCGTCCTGGCTTCGCAGATGGGTCAAGTCGTTGTCGTCGTGGAAGCGGGGAAAACGACGCAGCAAAGCCTGCGCGAGGGCCTGCATCACCTCGAGGGATGCGAAACGGTGAGCCTGCTGCTGAACAAGATACGATTCAAGGGCGGATCGGGATACTATGCCTATGGCGGCTATGGGTATGGATACGGCTACGGTTATGGCTACGGCGCTGAGAGCGGCGCCAAGAAGTAATTGAAAGTCGTCGCGCAAAAGATCGCAGGAGCGAACGGGGGTGTAAACCTGCAGCATCGGGCGCGTAAGCGATCGATCCTTTGTGCTGCCGCCTCGACGCTGGTGCCGCACATCGTTCAGGCTGCCGACTGGCAGATTAGCCCGAGGGTGAGTCTTCGGGAAACGTATACCGACAACGTTCGGCTCGCACCACGAGGACAGGAAGAGTCGGACTTCGTTACCGAAATCGATCCGGGTGTCCGTGTCACCGGGGTCGGGTCTCGCCTGCAAGTGAATCTGGATTATGCGTTCAAGTACAAACTGTACGCGAGAAACTCGGAAGCGAACGGGCACAATCATGCGCTGAGTGCCAATGGACTCCTCGACGTGTGGGATCGCAAGTTGTTTCTGCAGGGGTCGGCGAGCATTGCGCAGCAGAACATCTCTACCCTGGCTCCGCAATCGACCAGCGACATCAATATCAATCCCAATCGCACCGAGCTGCGGCAGGCGACGTTGAGCCCCTATTGGGTCAGTCGGCTCGGTTCCTTTGCGAATGTCAACGCGCGCTACACCTGGAATCGCGCGCAATCGGACGGGATCACAAGCTCACTGAACTCCGAGTCGAACACCGCGACTCTGGGATTGTCGCAGGGTTTGATGTTCGATGACCTGGGATGGTCCGTGGCCTACTCCAGGCAGGATATCGACTCGACCGAGGGCCAGTTCAGGACGCGAACGCTGGAATCGCTCACGGCGAGCGCGAGCTATAAGTTCTTGCCGACGCTGGCGGGCTTGTTGACTGTCGGCTATGACGATAATTCGTATGGCGATGCGCAAGGCGGTACCAGCGGCAGTTTCCACAGCGTTGGTTTTCGCTGGACGCCAAGCAATCGAACCAGCATTCGCGCCGAAATCGGCGAGCGTTATTTCGGCAACACCGCGAGCCTCGATGCCCAACATCGGACGCGACTCACGACGTGGACACTCACCTACAGCGAGCAGGTTGTCGCAACGCCGGGATTGTTCAGCGTGCCCGTCAGTCTCGATACGGCGGCAACTGTGGACAGGCTGTTCTTGAGCCAAGTCCCCGATCCCGTCCAGCGGCAGCAGGTCGTGGAGGCCTTCATTACACAAAACGGACTTCCGGCGCTCCTGCCCTCCTCGGTGGATTTCTTGACGAACCAGGTTACCCTGTCCAAACGATGGCAGGGATCGTTCGGTCTGCGAGGCGTCCGGAGCATGTTACTGGTGAGCTTGTTTCGCGACGATCGCCAACGACAGAGCAGGGGCACCCCGACCATCGTCGGGACCGACCCATTTTCCATCAGCGACAAGGTCGTTCAGACAGGCTACAACGCGATCCTGAGCTGGCGCTTTTCGACGCGCACTTCAGGGTCCGCATCGGCCGGTCAGACCCGCTCGGAGATGACCGATGCGGGGCGAACGGATACGAATAGCAACATCCGCCTCGGCGTGACGCATCAGCTTCAGCCCAAGCTGCGCGGCTCGCTCGAGTACCGGTGGCTCAATCGCGATACGAATTCATCGGCCGGCGATGTGCGAGAAAACGCCATCAGCGGCACATTGAGCCTAGCCTTCTGAGCGCCATGTACCAATCGTTCTATAAACTGACTGGCAAGCCGTTCCAGCTCAACCCGGACCCGAGCTTCTATTTCGCCTCGCGCGGGCACAAGCGTGCGATGTCGTATCTCGAGTACGGATTGCATCAGGGCGAGGGTTTCATCGTCATCACCGGCGAGATCGGCGCCGGCAAGACGACCTTGGTGAAGAATCTCTTTCGGCGCGTCGACCCGAACAGCTTCGTGGCCGCGCAGCTCGTCAGCACGCAGCTCGATGCGGACGATACCCTGCGTCTGATCGCAGCGGCGTTCGGGTTGAAACACGAAGATCCGAGCAAGGCGACGCTCCTCAAGCGGCTGGAAGAGTACCTGCTCAGCGTCTGCAACCAGGGCAAACGCGCCTTGCTGGTGGTCGATGAGGCGCAGAATCTCACCCCTCGTGCCGTGGAAGAGCTTCGCATGCTGTCGAACTTCCAGTGGCGGGAAAAGTCGCTGCTGCAAAGCTTTCTCCTCGGGCAGCCGGAGTTTCGCTATACGCTGCAAGGCGAGGGTATGCAGCAATTGCGGCAAAGAATCATCGCTTCCTACCATCTCGGTCCGATGGATGCGGGGGAGACGCGCTCGTACATCGAGCACCGGATGCGCACCGTGGGTTGGGCGGGAGACCCCGAGTTCAGCGAGACGTGCTTTGCGCCCATATTCAATTACACCGGTGGCATCCCGAGGCGCATCAACACGCTGTGCGACCGAGTGCTGCTGTTCGGCTATCTCGAAGACCGCCATCAGATCGATGCGCAGACGGTGCAGGCCGTGATCGGTGATTTGAACGGGGAGATGCCGACGTTGGCTGCCAACGAAGTCGGCGGACAACGTGTCGCGGCCCGTAAGGGCGCAGCGCCCGATGAGCGCATGCTCGAGCAACTCGATCGGCGGGTATCGAAGATGGAGCGCTCCATCGTCAACATTCTGAAGCTGTCACGCGAATTGCTTAGCCTCGCGCAGGATAAGCAGCCCGAGAAGCGGGAAGGGCCCTGAGCGGCGGCTCGCCGGTACTGCCGGCACCCGGG
>CAZNBS010000044.1:0-24712 GCA_964570955.1 uncultured Burkholderiales bacterium
GCCGGGCAGGACGAAGACAGCGGCCCGTACGCCGGGCCGCCTGGGCGGTTAGACGCCGCGCAGCAACTCGTTGATGCTCGTCTTCGCGCGAGTCTTGGCGTCCACCTGCTTGACGATCACCGCGCAGTACAGGCTGTACTTGCCGTCGGCCGAGGGCAGGTTGCCCGATACCACCACCGAGCCGGGCGGGACGTTTCCATAGAGGATCTCGCCCGTTTCGCGGTTGTAGATGCGTGTGCTCTGCCCAATGTAGACGCCCATCGAGATCACCGACCCTTCACCGACGATCACCCCTTCGACGATCTCCGAACGGGCGCCGATGAAGCAGTTGTCCTCGATGATGGTGGGATTGGACTGCAGGGGTTCGAGCACGCCGCCAATGCCGACCCCGCCCGAGAGGTGCACGTTCCTGCCGATCTGTGCGCACGATCCGACGGTGGCCCAGGTATCCACCATCGTGCCCTCGTCTACGTAGGCGCCGATGTTGACGTAGGAGGGCATGAGGACCACGTCGCGCCCGATGAAGGCGCCGCGGCGCACCGCCGCGGGCGGCACGACGCGGAACCCGCCGGCCTTGAAGTCTGCGCTGCTGTAGCCCGAGAACTTGGCCGGCACCTTGTCGAAGTAGTTGGTGTAGCCGTCACGGATCACGCCGTTGTCCTCGAGGCGGAAGGAGAGCAGCACCGCTTTCTTGACCCACTGGTGCGTGATCCACTCTCCGCCGCGTTTCTCCGCCACACGCAGGGTGCCCGCGTCGAGCCCGGAGAGCACCTCGGCCACGGCGGCCCGCACGGCCGGCTCGGCGGTCCCGGGCGAGAGCTGGGCACGGTTGTCGAAGGCGGTCTCGATGACGGACTGCAGCTGGGACATGTCGGATCCTGGTCGTTATGCGAAGCGGGTGTAGAACTGCGCGAGGCGTCGGGCGCCTTCGAGGCACTGGGCGGGAGCGGCCACGAGTGCCACGCGCGCGAAGCCGCGCCCGGGATTGACCCGGTGCGCCTCGCGCGCGAGGAAGCTGCCGGGCAGCACGGTCACATTATAGGTTTCGAACAGCTGGCGGGCGAACTGCGTATCGTCCCCGGGCGTGGGCAGCCAGAGGTAGAACGCGGCCTGCGGCATCTGCACGGGTGCGACCTCGCGCAGAATGGCCACCGCCGCCTCGAACTTCTCGCGATAGAGGGCGCGATTGGCCTGGACGTGCGTCTCGTCGGACCAGGCGGCGACGCTGGCTGCCTGGATTGCGAGACTCATGGCGCTGCCGTGGTAGGTCCGGTAGAGCAGGAAGCTCTTCAGCAGGCGGGCGTCGCCGGCCACGTAGCCCGAGCGCATCCCCGGCACGTTGGAGCGCTTGGACAGACTTCCGAAGCTCACCAGTCCGCGGTAGTCGGTGCGCCCGAGGCGCTGCGCCGCCTCCAGTCCTCCCAGCGGCGGGGCGGATTCGTCGAAGTAGATCTCCGAGTAGCACTCGTCGCTGGCGATCACGAAGCCGTGCCGGTCGGCCAGCTCGAACAGTCGCCGCCAGTCTTCCAGATCCATGACCGTGCCGGTCGGATTGCTCGGAGAGCAGACGTAGATCAACTGCGTGCGAGCCCAGACGGCATCGTCGAGCTGACCGAAGTCGACGCGAAAACCATCCTTTTGCAGCTGGTTGAGGAATTCAGGCTGGGCACCGGCGAGCAGCGCGGCCCCCTCGTAGATCTGGTAGAAGGGATTGGGCATCACCACGCGTGCGCCGGGCCGGCTGCGGTCGACCACCGTCTGGGCAAATGCGAACAGCGCCTCCCGACTGCCGTTGACCGGCAGCACCTGGGTGGCGGGATCGAGTGCAGCGAGACCGTGCCGGCGGCGCAGCCATTCACCGATGGCGTTGCGCAAGCGCTCGCTGCCCAGCGTTGCCGGGTAGCTCGCCAATCCCTCCAGATTGTCCGCCAGTGCCTGGCGGATGAATCCCGGCGTATCGTGCCTGGGCTCGCCGATCGAGAGGTTCACCGGCGCGAGGTCGGCCGGGGGCTGCACGTCCTTGAACAGCGTGGCGAGCTTCTGGAACGGATACGGTTGCAGCCGGGAGAGGTCCGGGTTCATTTATCCTCGACTGGTGTCGACCCGGCGCCTTGGCGCCGTCGGGCAGTTCGACGAATTATAAGGGCAGCCACTGCTTGAAGAACGCCAACGCCACCGCCATCGGGGGCCTGCTCACCGGCGCACTGGTCTGGGGACTGATCTGGTACCCGTACCGGGAGCTGGAGGAGGCGGGGGTCTCGCCCGCCGCCGCGACCCTGGCCTCCTACGCGGTGGCACTCGTGCTGTCGCTCGTGCTGTTCCGCGACCAGCTGCGCGGGCTGTTGCGCGCCGACTGGCTGCTGCTGGCGATCGCGCTCAGTTCAGGATGGACCAACCTCGCGTACGTTCTGGGGATGGTGCACGGCGAGGTGATGCAGGTCCTGCTGCTGTTCTATCTGGCACCGCTGTGGACCGTCTTCTTCGCGCGTCTGCTGCTGCGCGAGCGCGCGGGCCTGGTGGGTCTGCTCGTGGTCCTGCTGTCGTTGGCAGGGGCCGTACTCATGCTGTGGACGCCCGGGCTCAGCCTGCCCCTGCCCGACAGCGCGGCGGAATGGTTCGGGCTGACGGCAGGGATCACCTTCGCGCTGGCCAACGTGCTCATCCGCAAGGCACACCATCAGAGCATCCGCCTGAAGGCGGTTGCGGTATTCGCGGGCGTCGTCGTGGTGGCGCTCGCAGTCCTGCCCTTCGAGGGCGCCTTCGCCGCCTCCGCTGTGGCGGCACCCGCTTCGCTGCTGCTGGTGGCCGGCATCGGCCTGGTGCTGCTGGTGGCCAATCTCGCCGTCCAGCACGGCTTGACGCACATCGCGGCCAACCAGGCGATCGTGATCCTGCTCTCGGAGTTGATCGTGGCAGCCGTATCGGCGTATGTCCTCGCCGGTGAATCGATGCACTGGAATCAGTGGCTGGGCGGCACGATGGTCGTCGCCGCGACGCTGCTGTCGGGACGCCTGGGCGAACAGGGCACAGGCTGATCGAAGTCAGCGGCATCGCGATTCGGTTACACTACGCGGCGCGCTGTGCGTCGTGGCGCGCCGAAGGCGGCGCCGCCCGGATCGCCGTCCCATTCCCGGGCGGCCGCAACACCTCGTCTCGGTCGGTCAATTGCGCCTCACTCACGTCAAGCTTGCGGGCTTCAAATCCTTCGTCGACCCCACGCACATTCCCGTGCCGGGGCAGCTGGTCGGCATCGTCGGTCCCAACGGTTGCGGTAAATCGAACGTCATCGACGCGGTGCGCTGGGTGCTCGGCGAGTCCTCGGCGCGCCACCTCCGCGGCGAAACCATGCAGGACGTGATCTTCAACGGCTCGGCCGGCCGCAAGCCCGCCAACCGAGCGAGCGTGGAGCTGGTCTTCGACAACAGCCTGAGCAAGGCCGGCGGCCCGTGGAGCAAGTACGCCGAGATATCGGTCAAGCGTGTGCTCGAGCGCAACGGCGAGTCGTCCTACTACGTGAACAACACCCACGTGCGTCGCCGCGACGTGGCCGACATCTTCCTGGGGACTGGGCTGGGCGGGCGCGCCTACGCCATCATCGAGCAGGGGATGATCTCGCGCATCGTCGAGGCCAGACCCGAGGAGCTGCGCACCTTCCTCGAGGAAGCAGCCGGAATCTCCAAGTATCGCGAGCGGCGCAAGGAGACCGAGGCGCGGCTCGAGGACACGCGCGACAATCTCGCGCGCGTGGACGACGTGCTGCAGGAACTCGCCAAGCAGCTCGAGCATCTGGAGGGTCAGGCCGAAGTGGCGGCGCGTTTCCGGGAGTTGGAGGCGACGCTACGCACCACCCAGCATCTGCTCTGGTACCTGCGTCGGCAGGAGGCTGCCGCCACGCGCACGCGGGTGCAGCGCGATCTGGAGCAGACCGGCGTGGATCTGGAAGCGGAGATCGCCCGATTGCGCGAGACCGAGAGCCAGGTCGAGACGCTGCGCGTGGCGCACTATGCAGCGAGCGATTCGGTGCACGCCGCGCAAGGGGCACTGTACGAGGCGAACGCGGAGAGTGCACGGCTGGAGCAGTCGGTGCAGCACCTGCGAGAGAGCCGGCGTCGCGTCGAAAACCAGATCGCGGGTCTGCTGCGCGAGCAGGGCGAGGGGGCGCAGCAGCTCGATGGCCTGCAGGCGAGCGTGACGCAGCTGCGCTCGTCGCTGGACGATGCATCGGCGCAACTGGAGGCATGTCGCGAGCAGGAGCGCGACGAAGCCGGGCAGCTGCCGGCGGCGGAACAGGCCTTTGCCAGTTCCCGTGCGGAGGCGGAGCGCCTGACCGACGAGCTCGCCCGGCACCGGCAGGAGGAGCAGGTCGAGCTCACGCGGCGCGGTCATGCGGCCAAGGTGCTGGCGCAGCTGCAGCAGCGGCGCGAGCGGCTCCTCCAGGAGCAGCACGAACTCGAGGACGTGGACCGCAGCGAACTGGAACGGCTGAGTGTGGAATTGTCCGAGTTGGACTTCCAGTTGCGCGACCGCCGCGACGCCCTGGCGCAGGCCGAGGCAGCGATCCCAGCCCTCGAGCAGACGCACCGCGAGGTGACCGACTCGGCCGACGCGGTGGCGCGCGAGCTGGGTGCGCTGGATGCGCGCAGGACCGCCCTCGAGCTGCTGCAGAAGCAGGTCAGCCGGTCGGGCGAGATGCACGCCTGGCTGGATGAGCACCAGCTCGACAGCCTCGGACGCCTCTGGCAGGGAATGCGCATCGAAGCCGGCTGGGAGGATGCACTGGAGGCGGTGCTGCGCGAACGCCTGAACGGCATCGCGTTGGACGACCTGGAGCGCGCCAAGAACTGGCTGCAGCATCCGCCGCCCGGGAAGGTCTCGTTCTTTCTCCGGCAGGCGGGTGAGGTCGCAACACCGGCATCGGGCAGGCGCCGGCTGGTGGATTCGATCACCTGCACGGACGCGGGCGTGGCCGCCGTGCTGGCTGAATGGCTCGAGGGCGTGTACCTCGTCGCGGATCCGGCGGAGGGGTTTGCCCAGGCGCGCACGCTCGAGCGCGGGGAAATCGTGGTCTGTCCCCAGGGTCACGTGTTCACGCGCAGCAGCGTGAGTTTCCACGCGGCGGACTCGGAGATCCACGGCATCCTGTCGCGCCAGCGCGAGATCGAGCAGCTCGATCACGCCCGGCACGCGCTGGAACGGCGTACCGCGCAGGCGCGCTCCGCCGTCGTGGAGGCGCAGGCGGAGCTGGAACATGCACGTCAGTCGCTGCAGCGGCTGCGGCAGGAATCGGAGCAGGTGCAGCAGCAGCGCCACGACCAGCACATCGAACAGGTGCGTCTGGCGCAGCAGGCTGAGCGCATCGGGCATCGGCGCACTCAGATTGTGGCCGAAGTGGCGGAAATCGACGCCGAGCACGCACGCGAGACCGACGTCCAGGAGCGGGCGCTGCGTCATCTCGAAGAGCTGGTCGCGCGACTGCAAGACATGGAAGCGCTTCTCGCGAGCGCGCGTGGCGCGCACGAGCAGGCCGGGCGTACGCTCGAGGCGCGCCGGATCGGCGCGCAGGGTGCCGCGCGGCGTTTGCAGGAGGCCATCTTCCATCACCGCGCCCTGGAACAGCGCATTCACGACGCCGAGGGACAGATCCGCGGGTTGTCCGACAAGGCCGCGCGCCTCGAGGAGTCGCTGCAAGCGTTGCAGGGCGAGCTGGCGGAACTGGACGAGGCACCGGTGCAGGCGCAACTGGACCAGGCGCTGGGACGGCGCGTGGAGCGGGAGCAGGCGCTCAACGCTGCGCGCGAACGACTCGACGAGGCCGAGCGAGTGCTCAAGGAAGCCGAGCAGCAGCGCATGGCCAGTGAACACAAGATTGGCCCGCTGCGCGAACGCAGCAACGATCTGCGGCTCAAGGAGCAGGAAGCGCGCATTGCAGAGGAGAGCTTCGCGGCCCAGCTCGCCGAGGCGAACGCCGATGAGCCGGCCCTCGCGGGCATGATCGAGAAGGGCACGCGCGCGGGCGCGCTGCAGGGCGAGATCAACCGGCTCAACGAGGAGATCGGCGGGCTGGGGGCGGTGAACCTCGCCGCACTGGAGGAGCTGACCAGGGCGCGTGAGCGCAAGGGGTTCCTCGAGGCGCAGTCGCGCGATCTGCACGAGGCGGTGAGCACCCTCGAGAACGCCATCCGGCGCATCGACCGCGAGACGCGCGAGCGCCTGCAGGAGACCTTCAACGCCGTCAACGAGAGCCTGGGACAGCTGTTCCCGACCCTGTTCGGCGGCGGCGAGGCGCGCCTGCTGATGACGGGCGAGGAGATCCTCGATGCCGGCATCACCGTCATCGCGCGCCCGCCGGGCAAGCGCAACGCCTCGATCCACCTGCTCTCCGGAGGCGAGAAGGCGCTCACTGCGCTTTCCTTGGTATTCTCGTTGTTCCAGCTCAACCCCGCTCCCTTCTGTCTGCTGGACGAGGTGGATGCGCCGCTGGACGACAGCAACACCGTGCGCTTCTGCAGGCTGGTCAAGCAGATGGCGCAGAACACGCAGTTCATGTTCATCAGCCATAACAAGATCACCATGGAACTGGCCGAGCAGCTGGTCGGCATCACAATGCCGGAGCAGGGCGTCTCCAAGGTGGTGGCGGTGGACATCGAAGAGGCGATGCGCATTACCGAGGAGGCGGCCGCGTAACGGCAGCACGACGGCGCGGCGGACTCGCCAGGACAACAACACCGGATTCGAAGCGGCAGGGTCATGGGTGAATTGCAAATTGCGCTGTTGGTACTCGGTGCGATGGTCATCATCGCGGTCATCGTCTACAACCGTGTGCAGGAAGCGCGCTTCCGGGAACGGGCCGAGGACGCCTTCGCGCCCGCGAACAAGGAGGCGCTGCCCGACGCGCCGCTGCCGCGGCCCGCGCATGAGCGCATCGAGCCGCAGTTCCAGGGTGCGGACGTCCCGGAGCACGACCCGCAGGAGCCGCGTGCCACGGTCGTCCTACCCCCGACCCCGGAAGAGGTTGCCACGGTGCGCGAGGTGGTCAAGGCCGAAATCGCGCCGGAATTGGAAGCGGAGGCCACGTCGGTGCCACCTGTCCAGCCGATTACGACGCCAGCCGAGGAGGAGCCTGTCTCGGTGGCCGCCGAGCCGGAGGACGAGTCGACGCAGGCCGATGCCCTGTCCTACGTGGCACGCATCACCGGGCATGAACCGTTGCCGGCAGCCGCGCTCGACCAGATGCTGCGCGCCATGATCGGACAGACCGGCAGGGTGCTGGTGGAAGGCCGCGCGGGGGCGGGCAGCCCATGGATGGCGCTGGAGGCGGGGCACGTGCCGGACGATGTGCGCGAGGTGCGCGCAGCGCTGCAGCTGGTGGACCGGCGCGGCATGGTCACCCAGCATGACATCGCGCAGTTCCAGAGCGCAGTGGCCCGATGCGCAGGTACGGCGCGCGCCAGTTCGAACCTGCCGCAGGCCGAACCGTTCCTCGCACGCGCGCGCGAGCTCGACAGGTTCTGCGCAGAGGTCGACGTCGTGGTCGGGATGAACGTCGTGGCCCCGCGGGCACGGCCATTCTCGGGCACCCGTGTCAGAGGCCTGATCGAGGCAGCCGGGTTCAAGTCGGACGAGGCGCGCTTCGTCTACCTCGACAATGCCGGGAATCTGCGCTTTTCGCTGGAGAACCAGGACCAGACGCCGCTCACCGCGGACGCCCTGCGCAGTGCACAGGTCAACGGCCTCACGCTGCTGCTGGATGTGCCGCGCCAGGTGGACGGCCTCGCCACGTTCAATCAGATGGTGCAGGTCGGTCGGCAGCTGGCGCAGTCTCTCGGCGGCACACTGGTCGACGACAACGGTGCGCCGGTCACCGACGCGGGACTGGAACAGATCCGCAACCAGTTGCGCGCGATCTATCGCACCATGGAGTCGCACGGCATGCCGCCGGGATCCGCACTGGCCGGTCGCCTGTTCGGCTGACCGCACTCGCGCGTGAGCACAGCGCAGGTGCGCGCGCGCGTCGAGTGGCTGCGCCGCGAGATCGAGCGGCACAACTACCTGTACTACGTTCTCGACGCGCCGGAGATCCCGGACGCGGCGTTCGATGCCCTGTTCCGCGAGCTGCAGACGCTCGAGCAGGCACACCCCGGCCTGGCCTCGCCCGATTCCCCGACGCAACGCGTGGGGGCGCCGATCCAGGGCGGACTGGCCAGCGTCACGCACGCCGTGCCCATGCTGTCCCTGAACAATGCGCTGACTTCGGAAGAAGCGACCGCCTTCGACCGGCGTGTACGCGAAGCGCTCGGCGTGGAACAGGTGGAGTACTGCGCCGAGCCCAAGTTCGATGGCCTGGCGGTGAGCCTGACGTATGAGCGTGGACGCTTGTCCGTGGGCGCGACGCGCGGGGACGGCTATGAGGGGGAGGACGTCACCGCGAACCTGCGCACCCTGCCTTCCGTGCCCCTGGCGCTGACCGCGGAGAAGGTGCCGGCGCTGCTCGAGGTGCGTGGAGAGGTCGTCATGTTCAAGCGCGACTTCGCCGCCCTCAATACCCAGCAGCGTGCACGCGGGGACAAGGAATTCGTCAATCCGCGCAATGCCGCGGCCGGCGCGCTGCGCCAGCTCGACCCGCGCATCACAGCGTCGCGTCGGCTGCGCTTCTTCGCCTACGGCATCGCGCGCTTCGAGGGCAGCGGCCTGCCGACTGACCGTCACAGCCGGCAGATGGCCTGGCTCGAGTCCCTGCACCTGCCGGTGTCGCCCCGCCGGCAGGTCGTGTGCGGCATCGAGGGTCTGCTCACGTACTACGCGGACACCGGCGTCGCGCGCGCATCGTTGCCGTACGAGATCGACGGCGTTGTCTACAAGGTCGACGAGATCGCGCTGCAGAACCGCCTGGGCTTCGTGTCGCGTGCCCCGCGCTTCGCGGTGGCCCACAAGTTCCCCGCCGAGGAGGCGATGACGCAGGTGCTGGACATCGGCGTGCAGGTTGGACGAACCGGCGCGCTGACACCGGTCGCGCGGCTCAAGCCGATATTCGTCGGAGGCGTCACGGTGACCAATGCCACCCTGCACAACGAGGACGAAGTGCGGCGCAAGGACGTGCGCATCGGCGATTTCGTCGTAGTTCGCCGCGCCGGCGACGTCATCCCCGAAGTCGTGCGCGTGCTTCCGGAGCGGCGCCCGGCGGATGCGCGCGAGTTCCGCATGCCGGATCGCTGTCCGGTGTGCCAATCCGCGGTGCGGCGCGGCGAGGACGAGGCCGTGACGCGTTGCACGGCCGGATTGTTCTGTCCGGCCCAGCGCCGGCAGGCCCTGCTGCATTTCGCGTCCCGGCGTGCCATGGACATCGAGGGCCTGGGCGAGAAGCTGGTGGAACAGCTGGTGACCAGCGGTCGGGTGAAGAGCCCGGCCGACATCTACCGCCTCCAGGCCGACGACCTGGTCGGCCTGGAGCGGATGGGCGAGAAGTCGGCCGCGAACCTGGTGCAGGCAATCGGCGCGAGCCGGCAGCGCAGCCTCGCGCGCTTCATCTACGCGCTCGGGATCCGCAATGTCGGTGAGGCGACGGCGCGGGATCTGGCGCAGGCATTCGGTGACATCGACGCCCTGATGCAGGCGGATGTCGAACGGCTCCAGCAGGTGCCCGACGTGGGACCGGTCGTGGCGCAGAGTATCGCGGACTTCTTCGCGGAACCGCACAACCAACTGATCGTCCGGGAACTGCTCGCCTTGGGGGTGAAACCGCAGGGGCAGCCCGTGCGCGCCGCGGCCGCTGCACCGCTGCGAGGCAAGACCTTCGTGCTCACCGGTACGCTGCCCTCGATGAGCCGCGACGAGGCGCGGGCGATGATCGAGGCCGCGGGCGGCAAGGTCGCCGGAAGCGTCTCGAAGAAGACCGACTACGTGGTGGCCGGCGCCGATCCGGGCAGCAAGTACGACAAGGCGCTGTCGTTGTCCATTCCAGTCCTCGACGAGCGGGGGTTGATAGAATTGCTCAAGACCAACCCTTCTCAAGGCCACGCGTGAAAGTCACCAAAGCGGTTTTCCCGGTCGCTGGGCTGGGGACGCGCTTCCTGCCCGTCACCAAGGCCACTCCGAAGGAGATGCTGCCGATCGTCGACAAGCCGCTCATCCAGTATGCGGTCGAGGAGGCGGTCGAGGCGGGAATCGACCACATGGTCTTCGTCACCGGGCGCAACAAGCGCGCAATCGAGGATCATTTCGACAAGGCGTACGAACTCGAAACCGAACTGACCGCGCGCGGGCGCGACAAGCTGCTGCAGCAGGTGCAGGACATCCTGCCCAAGCACGTCACCTGCTCCTACGTGCGCCAATCGGTCGCCCTGGGTCTCGGCCATGCGGTCCTGTGCGCCCAGGCGGTCGTGCAGGACGAGCCGTTCGCGGTGATCCTTGCCGACGACCTGATCGACGGCGACCCCGGCTGCCTGCGGCAGATGATCGAGGTGTTCGAGGAACGACAGCGATCGGTGATCGCGGTGCAGGATGTTCCACGCGAGGAGACGGCCAGCTACGGCATCATCGAGGGGCAGCCCGAGGGGGAGAGGCTGTTGCGCATGACCGGCATCGTCGAGAAGCCCAAGCCCGACCAGGCGCCCTCGACGCTCGCCGTAGTCGGCCGCTATGTCCTCGCCCCGGCGATCATTCGTCATCTCCAGCAGATCGAGGCCGGAGCAAGCGGCGAAATCCAGCTCACCGACGCGATTGCGGCGCTTCTGCACGACGAGGCCGTGCTCGGATACCGCTTCGCAGGACGCCGCTACGATTGCGGGTCCAAGCTGGGTTACCTGCAGGCGAACGTCATGTTTGGACTCAAGCACCCGGAGACCGCTGCGGAGTTCAGGCGCTTCCTGCGTCGCCTCTCGCAGCAGGACGACGCGTAGGCCCATGCCGGATCGAGCGCGCGCCTGGCAGGTCCTGCGCGAGGCGGACCTGGTGTTCGACGCGCAGAGCGTGCGAGCGGCCGTCGAGGCAATTGCCCGCGAGATCACCGGACAGTTGTCCGAGGCGTATCCCCTGGTCCTGTGCGTCATGGGCGGCAGCGTCGTGTTCACGGGGCAGTTGCTGCCCCTGCTGCGCTTCCCGCTCGATTTCGACTATCTGCACGTCACCCGCTACGATGGAGCGATGCACGGCGGGTCGCTGTCCTGGAAGGTGCTGCCGCGCCACCCTGTCGCCGGTCGCACGGTGCTGGTGCTGGACGATATCCTCGACGAGGGGCACACCATGCTGGCGATTCGCGAGCGGCTGCTGGGAGAAGGTGCCCGCGCATTCCATTGCGCGGTGTTCGCCGACAAGGACATCGGTCGCCCCAAGCCGCTGCAGCCCGACTTCCGCGGCGTAACGCTGCCTGACCGTTACCTGTTCGGTTTCGGCATGGACGTCGAGGGCGCCTGGCGCAACCTGCCCGAGATCTATGCCATGCGCGGCAGCTGAGCCGCGCTCACCCCCGTACGCGCTGCGGACCCATCCACGAAAAAATTCATCATGCTCGGAATCATCGGTGGCACCGGCCTGACGCAACTCGCAAACCTGGAGGTCACGCGCAGGGAGGTGGTTCGCACTCCGTGGGGAGAACCGTCCGGCGCACTCACCTTCGGACGCATCAACGGTCGGGACGTCATCTTTCTCGCCCGGCATGGGTACGGTCACACCATCCCCCCGCACATGGTGAACTACCGCGCCAACATCTGGGCCTTGCAGGCGCGTGGTGCAACCAACGTGGTGTCGGTTGCCTCCGTAGGCGGCATCCGTGCCGACCTCTGTCCCGGCGTGATCGCCCTCCCGCACCAGATCATCGACTACACCTGGGGCCGCAAGTCGACCTTCTTTGAGGGCGACGAGCGCGGTGTCGTGCACGTCGACTTCACCCACCCTTATTCGTCCGACCTGCGCGCGCGTTGCCTGGCAGCGGCGCAGTCGGCCCATCAACCGCTGGTGGACGGCGGAGTGTATGCCTGCACGCAGGGGCCCCGTCTGGAGACGGCAGCGGAGATCGACCGCCTGGAAGGCGACGGAGCAGACATGGTGGGCATGACCGGCATGCCGGAAGCCGGGCTCGCACGCGAACTGGATCTTGCCTACGCCACGATTGCCGTGGTTGCCAACTATGCGGCCGGAAGGGCTGCCAGCAGCGAGGGTATCCGCATGGACGAGATCAACGCCACCCTGCAGACTGCACTCGGCAAGGTGCGACGCATCATCGACGAACTGGTCGTCATCCATGGCAGTTAAGCCGGTTCTGCGCATGGGTGACGCCCGGCTGCTCCAGCGGGCGCGCGAGGTCGAGCGCTTTGCCACACCGGAGCTGCACGCGCTGCTTGCCGACATGCACGACACCATGCAGGCATTGAGCGGTGCGGGACTCGCCGCCCCGCAGATCGGGGTGGGGTTGCGCGTGGTGATCTTCGGCATGCAGCACAACCCGCGCTATCCGAAGGCCGAATCGGTTCCCTACACCGTGCTGATCAACCCGGTTCTGACGCCGCTCTCCGAGCACCTGGAGGAGGGCTGGGAGGGTTGCCTGAGCGTGCCCGGCATGCGCGGCCTCGTTCCGCGCTTTGCGGACCTGCGCTACGAGGGCTTCGACCAGTTCGGCAATCGCATCGATCGCTGCGTCGGGGGCTTCCACGCGCGCGTGGTCCAGCATGAATGCGACCACCTCGACGGCATCCTCTATCCGATGCGCATCCGCGACCTGCGCGCCTTCGGTTTCCACGACGTCTTGTTCCCGGATCAGCCCGACCGGGACGACTGATCCGGCGCGGCGACTCGGCTGCGCATCAACTTTCCCGCCGGCCGACCGAAAAACTGGCAAGCGTCGTGCAACGACGCACGCGCTCCAGTCCACGGCCAGCAGATGCCAACCGATCATGCCGCTCCCGCGGCAAGCCCTGCCGAACCTGCCTCGCAGCCGGCAACGCTTGCCGCGACCGTGTCCGCCCTGAACGAACTCGCGCTCGCCTTGCGCGGTGCAGGCGAGACCGACGCCGCGCGTTCCACCTGGGCAGCCGCGTTGCGTCTGGCCCCCCACCATGCCGTCCTGAATGCCAACCTGGGCGCCCTGTTGCAGGACCTCGGTGAGCGCGATGCGGCGCTGCGCCACTACGAACTCGCCCTTGGCGCTGCGCCCGGCTGGGTGGAAGTGTGGAACAACAGCGGAATCATCCTGCGCCAGATGGGCCGAGCCGATCAGGCGTGCGACGCGTTCGAGCAGGCATTGCGCCTGGCGCCTGCCGACATTGCCGCACGCTACAACCTCGGGAACGCGCTGCTCGATGCCGCCGCAAAGACCCAGGCAGCCGAGCAGTTCCGGCGTGTGCTGGCACATGCTCCCGCGCATGCCGAAGCGCGCTATGGGCTGGCCACCTGCCTCACCGATCCGGCTGCGGCGATTCCCCAATATGAGCAAGCTCTCGCGGCACGGCCCGACTTCCCGGAAGCGCTGGTCGGGCTGGCCTGTGCCCGCCTGCGCGCCTGCGACTGGCGCGAGATCGACGCGCTGCGCGAGCAGGTGGAAGCGCTGGTGCGCGAGCGTCCCGATGCCCCCGTGGCACCGTTTTCCTTCCTGCAGCTGAGCGCGGACTCCGTTCTGCAGCGGCAGTGTGCGCGCAACTGGGCCACGCACCGGATGCGCCGGCTGGCGGCGCTGCCCGCGAGAGCGCCGCAGGCGCATGGGTCCCGCCTTCGCGTCGGCTATCTGTCCGGCGATTTCCGGGACCACGCCGTGGGGCACCTGATCTGCGATCTGTTCGGCGCTCACGATCGCCGGGTGGTCGAAGCGTTTGCCTACAGCAGCGGACCGCGTGACGGCGGCAGGGTAGGGCAGCGGGTGAGCGAGGGTGCCGAGCACTTCGTGGACGTCTCCGCGCTGGACGATGCCGCCCTCGCGGCGCGCATCCGCGACGATCGCATCGACATCCTGGTCGACTTGAGTGGGTATACGGAATTCAGCCGAAGTGCCGTGCTGAGTGCGCGACCGGCTCCCGTGCAGATGAATTATCTCGGCTACCCGGGCAGCATGGGTTCTCGCTTCGTCGACTACCTGCTCGGGGATGCCCATCTGGTGCCCGCATCGCTGCGTTCCCTCTATGACGAACGCGTGCTCGACGTGGGTGCCTGCTACCAGCCGAGCCCCGATTGGGGGACACGGCTGCGCATCGATCCGCCCGAGCGCACCCGGCACGGCCTGCCTGCCGACGGCTTCGTGTTCGCGTGCTTCAACCACCCCTACAAGATCCGCCCCGACACGTTTGCTGCCTGGATGCGTATCCTGCGTGCGGTACCGGGCAGTGTGCTGTGGCTTCCCGCAAGCCATGCCGTCGCATGCGACGCCCTGCGCCGGCATGCGTGTCGATCGGGCATCGACGATCGGCGTCTGGTCTTCGCGCCCATGGTCGGTTTCGAGGAGCACTCGGATCGGTTGCCGGCTGCCGATCTGTTCCTGGACACGCATCCCTACTCCGCCGGCGCGACCGCGGGGCAGACGCTCGCGGCTGGCGTTCCCCTGCTGACCCTGGTCGGCGACTGTTACGTGTCGCGCATGGCGGGCAGCCTGCTGCATGCGCTGGGGCTGGGCGAACTGGTCGTCTCCGACCTGGACGCCTACGTGTCCAAGGCGGTCCGTATCGCCCAGGATCCGTCGATGCGCGCGCAGCTGCGCGCGCGACTCACAGATGCCATTCCCGTCTTCTTCCGCCCCGAGCGGATAGCCCGTTCCCTCGAGGATGCGTATCGAACTGCATGGGATGCGCATCGCACTCGCCCTGGCCTCCGATTACTTCCACGAGTCAGAGTACATACGTGACTACCACCGCTTTCTCCGTGAAGTCCGCTCGGCAAGCAAGCCCGACCGAATCCCAGCCAGAGCTGCCCCCAGGTCCGACCGTTCCATTCCAGGACCTGGCCCGGCTGCATGCACGCGTCCGCACCGACCTGGACGGAGCCTATCGACGCGTGATGAATGCCGGTCGATGGATCCTGGGTAGCGAAGTCGAGGCCTTCGAATCGGAGTTCGCGACGTACTGCGGAGCACGTCACTGCATCGGCGTCGGCAATGGACTCGACGCCCTTCATTCGATCCTGCGCGGATACGAGATCGGATCGGGCGACGAAGTGATCGTGCCCGCCGCCACGTTCGTAGCCACTTGGCTGGCGGTCACCCATTCCGGTGCGAGGCCGGTACCGGTCGAAGTGGATCCAAACACGCACAGCATCGACCCCGCCGGCATCGAGGCTGCGATCGGGCCGCACACGCGTGCCATCGTGGCGGTGCATCTGTACGGCAGGGTGGCCGACATGGTACGCATCCGCGCCATCGCCCAGCGCAAGCGTCTGCTGGTGATCGAAGATGCCGCGCAGGCCCATGGTGCCGAGCACGGGGGGCGTCGCACCGGGACGCTGGGACTGGCTGCCGCGTTCAGCTTCTATCCGAGCAAGAATCTTGGCGCGCTCGGCGACGCCGGCGCGGTAGTCACCGATGACGATGCGCTCGCCGAACGGATACGGATGCTACGCAACTACGGAGGGATCCGGAAGTACGAGCACCTCTCCCAAGGCCTGAACACGCGCCTGGACGAACTGCAGGCAGCCTTCCTGCGCGCAAAACTCAAATACCTGGACGCATGGAACGAGAACCGCCGCAGGATTGCCGAGTACTACCTCGCCACCATTCGCAATCCGGCGGTCATCCTCCCTCCTCCTGCCGGGGTACGAGAGCATGCGTGGCATCTGTTCGTCGTGCGCAGTCGGGGTCGCGACGCCCTGCGCGAGCATCTTGCGCAGCATGGTATCGCCACTCAGGTCCACTATCCGCGCCCACCGCATCTGCTCGAGGCGTACGCGGACCATGGCTACGGAGAGGGCGCATTCCCCATCGCGGAACGCCTCGCCAGCGAGGTGCTCAGTCTGCCCATGGACCCGTTGATGACGCGTGAACAGATGCAGTGGTGTGCCCGGCAAGTGAATGAATCCACCGCCTGAGGCGGGTCAAGTTTGCCGCCGGCATGCCGTAGTCCAGGCTTGCCTCCGGCTCCGCCTCATCCGCGCAACATACTCATTCACAAAGTTTTTTCATTAGTTGCGCGGTCGTCAGATAGTGGCTCCCCAACTCAAGTTCCGGCAGTTCTTGCCGCAAATCCGAAGCAAAGGTTGACTCGCAACGAACGAATCAATCCTTTCTCAGGTGACGGACACTCAAGGAGCTCTATTCCATGTCTCAGGTAATTAACACGAACATCGCTTCGCTCACTGCGCAGCGCAATCTCACTACCTCACAGGGCTCGCTCCAGACCGCCCTGACTCGCTTGTCCTCCGGTCTGCGCATCAACTCGGCGCGCGACGACGCGGCAGGCCTGGCGATCTCCGATCGACTGACCACGCAGATCCGGGGCCTCGACCAGGCGCGCCGTAACGCCAACGACGGTATCTCGCTGGCCCAGACCGCGGAAGGCGCTCTCGCGCAGACCAACGAGATCCTGCAACGCATCCGGGAACTCGGCGTGCAGTCGGCGAACGCGACGAACTCCGCGACCGACCGCAAGGCCCTCAATGACGAAGTGAATCAGTTGATCCAGGAGGTCAACCGGATCGCGAGCACCACCACCTTCAACGGACTGAAGATTCTCGACGGAACGTATCAAGGTCAGCAGTTCCAGGTGGGCGCCAATGCGAACGAGACCATCGGCGTGTCGGTGCAGGGCGCGTCCGCTAACGATCTCAAGAACAACGTCATTTCACTCGAGTCGAACACCGACAACGATGGCCTGGGTACCACCACTGCCGCAGCCGCGAACACGGCTGCTGCGGGTAATGGAGTAGGCGCCCAGACCCTGACCATCGCGGGTGCCGCCGGGTCGAGCACCGTCAGCGTCGCGGCCAACGACCAGGCCTCGACCATCGCTGCCTCCATCAATGCCGTCGTCGGCAGCACCGGCGTGGCGGCCAAGGCGACAACCAGCGCGACCATCGGCACGCTGTCCGCAGACGGAACGGTGAGCTTCACGATCAACGGCGGCGGAACCGCTACCGCGATCTCGGCTCAGGTCACCACCACCGATCTGACCTCCCTCGCTACTGCGATCAACGACGTGAGCGGCAAGACCGGTGTCACGGCCACTCTTTCGGCCGACAAAGCGTCGGTGACGATCAAGCAGACCGACGGCAAGGACATCGTCATCGATGGGTTTACCAACTCGGCCGGCGGTACGGTCCAGGTAGACGGATCCGCCACCGCGTCCACCAACGAGGCCTTGACCAGCGGCGGCACTAACAGCACGCGCATCGGGGGCACGGTGAGTCTGAGCTCCGATCAGGGCTTCACTGCCGTGTCCAGCGCCGGTACGGACGTGATCGCCAGCGGCACGACCACCACCGCATCGACGGCCAGCCTTCTGTCGTCGGTGGACATCTCCACCGTGACTGGTGCCAACCTCGCGATCGACATCGTCGATGCGGCGCTGGCCCAGGTCAATCGGATTCGCGCCAGCCTCGAACCTGCAGACGACCTCCGAGAATCTGAGCGCGTCCCGCAGCCGCGTGCGCGATGCCGACTTTGCCGCAGAGACTGCAGCGCTCACCCGCGCGCAGATCCTGCAACAGGCCGGTACGGCGGTGCTGGCCCAGGCCAACGCCATTCCGAACAACGTCCTGACGCTGCTCCGGTAATCGGCACAGCATCCAGAATGAGCGGGACGGGGAAGGTCCCCGTCCCGCGCCACATGGGGCGGTCGGATCCACACGCGTGGATGCGGCGTGAATCACAGCAGCCTGCATGAGGTGCACATGAACATTCAGATCATCAGTGGTGCCGGTGGAATCTCCGCCGCCCGAGCAGGAGATGCGCAACGTGTAGTGCCATCGGGCCCGATGCCCACTGGCCACGTCGAGTACATGCCGAGTCCTGGCGCGCCTTCGCTGGGAGTGGAGCTGAATCAGGTGAAGGAAGCCGCGCGCCAGATCAACGAGCAGCTGAACGCGCTCCGCCGGGGGCTGGAGTTCTCGGTAGACGACGAGACGGGGACCACTGTGGTCCGCGTCGTCGACGCGGAGACCAGCCAGACGATTCGCCAGATTCCGTCCGAAGAGGTCCTGGCGATCAGCCGTTCCCTCGAGCGATTGCAGGGCGTGTTGCTGAAGCAGGAAGCGTGAGGTGAGCGCAGCGGGCGCGTAACGGCCCGTCAGCACGGAGTCCGTTGCTTCCCTAGCGGCGGGTAGAGGAGAAAGGCATGGCATTGGCCGCCCCCGGGGTGGGATCGAACCTTGACGTGAACGGCATCGTCAAGAGCCTCATGAGCATCGAGCAGCAACCGCTTACGCTGCTCAACAACAAGGAGGCGAGCTTCCAGGCGAAGGTTTCCGCCTATGGCGTTCTCCGCGCCGCGCTGGCGACCTTCCAGGACTCGGTCAGTTCCCTGCAGTCGGCCGCATCGTCTCCGGCGTTCTCGGCAACCACTTCCGACAACACGGTCGTCACTTCCAGTGCCACCAAGAGCGCGGAGACGAACAGCTATGCCCTCGATGTTCTACAGCTTGCGCAGCGGCAATCGCTCGTCACGACAGGGCAGGCGAGCAACAGCGCGTTGATCGGCGATGGCAACACCACCACGCTCACCTTCGAGTTTGGAACGATATCCGGCGGCACCTTGACCGACGGCAGCTACAGCGGCGCGACGTTCACGGCATCGGGAGCGAACGCACAGACGGTGACGATCGACGCCACCAACAATACCTTGCAGGGGATCCGAGACGCGATCAACAGCGCAAACATCGGCGTCAAAGCAAGCATCGTCAAGGATGGAAGTGCTTCGCCCTATCGCCTGGTTCTTCAGTCCGAGAACGGCGGGGCGGCCAACAGCATGCGCATCGGCGTCTCCGGGGATGCACAGATCGAGGCATTGCTGTCATACGACGCGTCCGGCACGCAGAACCTGACCCAGACGCTGGCCGCGCAGGACAGCCAAGTGATGATCAACGGAGTGACGGTTGCCTCCACCAGCACCACGATCAGCGACGCCATCGAAGGAGTGACGTTCAATCTGGTGAAGGTCGGAACGGCAAACGTAAGTGTTGGTCAGGACAATTCGGCGATCAGCAAGGCGGTCGATGCATTCGTGAAGTCGTACAACGAACTCAACGCCTCGATTCGGTCCCTCACCGGATATAACGCGGACACCAAGCAGGGAGGCGCGCTGCTGGGCGATACCGCCGCGCGTGCGATTCAAGCGCGTCTGCGTGCGGCATTGGGTGGCACACTGGGAGGCACGCTCGAAGGAGAGATTCGCGTCTTGTCGCAGGTAGGCATCACGTTCCAGCGCGACGGCTCGCTGCTGCTGGACTCTTCGAAGCTCGGTGCCGCACTCGGCGAGGATACCCAGGGGGTGCTGCGGCTGTTCTCCTCATCGGTCAAGGCATCCGACAGTCTGGTTCGTGTGGTGTCCAACGGCTCCGCGCGCGCGGGAACGTACGCCGTGGACCTGACCACCGCCGCCACGCGAGGCGCGCTGGTCGGCTCGGTTGCGGCGAATCTGACGATCACCGAAGGCGTCAACGACAGCCTCACCCTGGATGTGGATGGCGTGAACGGCACGGTGACATTGACGCCAGGCACTTATACGGCCGCGTCCCTGGCATCGATGGTGGAAGCCGCGGTCAACGGCGCAGGGGCGTTCCAGAGCGCCGACGCCAAGATCAGTGCGTCCGAGGAATCGGGTGTCCTGACTCTCACGTCCCAGCGCTTCGGAAGCGCGTCCAAGGTTTCCGCCAGCGGGAACGCCGCTGCCGGTCTCCTCGGTGCGGCACCGACTGCAACGGTGGGAGTCGACGTGGCTGGCTCCATCAACGGCCTGCCGGCGACCGCCACAGGACAAACGCTGATCGGCTCGGCCGGATCCGACGTGGACAGCCTGACGCTGGAGATCGGCGGCACCGCTACCGGATCGCGAGGCACGGTTACGGTGAGCAAGAGCTTCACCCAGACCCTAGACGAATTGCTGGACGATTTCCTGTCCGGGACCGGTCCGCTCACCAGTCGAACGGACGGCATCAATCGGAGTATTCAGGATATTGCGCGCCAGCGCGATAATCTGAATCGGCGTCTGGAAGGCATTGAAGCTCGGTATCTGGCCCAGTTCACGGCGCTGGACGGCTTGATCAGCAATCTCAATGCGACCAGCGTCTTCCTGACGCAGCAGCTCGCGAAGCTCAATTCCGGCTCGTAGAAACGACCGACAACGAGAGAGACTCATGACTTCTGGACGTGCAGTGGATATGTATGCCCGCACCGACCTCGAGACACGCGTCGAGGCCGCCTCGCCGCAGCGTCTGATCATCATGCTTTACGACGGAGCCATCAAGGCGATGCTGAGTGCCAAGGCAGCCTTCTCTTCCGGCGAGGTCGGGGTGCGCGGGGAATCGATCTCGAAGGCGATCGCCATCGTCGAAGAGGGACTTCGCTCTGCGCTCGATCGCCACGCTGGCGGTGACATCGCAGCCAATCTCGACAATCTCTACGAGTACATCAGCAACCGACTTTTGTATGCGAATCTCAAGGGCCATGAGGCCTCGATCGACGAAGCTCTCAGTCTCATGGTCGATCTGCGCTCAGCATGGGAGCAGCTCGAGCGTGACGCCCGACCGGCGCCTGCTGCCTTGTCCGAGCCTGAATCCTCGCGCGTTCCGGCGCTGAGCTACGGCCGGGCATGACGTCGTGAGGGGCAACGTGCTCGCGCAATACGAGCACGCCTTGGCGCTGACGCGCGACATGCTGGCGTACGCTCGCGCCGGGAACTGGGACAATCTCCTCAAGCTCGAGCCCGAGCGCAGCCGGGTGGTGGACGAGTTGAGGGCGCAGGACCCCTCGCCAGGAAAGGACGCTAAAGTCGGTCGCAAGCGCGAGGTCATTTCGGAGATGCTGAGAATGGATGAGGAGATCCAGCTTCTGACCCAAGACTGGATGCACGAGCTGCGCGACATCCTCAACAGCGTGAGCACCGAGCAGCGGCTCAGCCGCACGTACGGCGGTTGATCGTTCCGGATGCGTGGATTCCCCCTCCGGGCGCCAGCCGTATCGCCGCACCCGGTATCCAGAGAAGCCGGCTTGCACGGCGGGTAACCACTTCCCTCCAATGCCGGCCAGCTGACAGGTTCTGACTGCCATGGCGGATCGCCTCCTCGTCGCCCAGATTCAGCTGCTGCGTGGCTCCCTCGAGGGCCAGCTCCGCGCAGAACCAGCGGGGGCACGCACCTCAGAGGCGCCGCAGCTGCCATGGCGTCCGGGCGAGCGGTTGTCCGCCGCTGTTGACTTGCTGCGAGGATCGGAGCGGGCCATCCTTCGCATTGGCAGCTTCGCGTTTGACGCGCCGGCGCCCCCTGGCGCCTATCCCGGGCAGAAGCTCGAGCTGGTCTTCATCTCCGCTTCGCCCCGCGTTACCTTCGGACTCGTGCCGTCGGCAGCAGGACAGTCTGACTCCGACACGCCTGGCCTCGGAAAGCACGTCGACATCAGTCGTGCCGCACGGCGCCTCGACTCGATCTTCGCCGCACTCGCGCGCAGTGCTGAGCAGGACGATGAAGCCACCAAGGAAGTGAAGCCGCTGGTCCAAGGGGTTCCGGCAGACGCCAAGGCGCTTGCCACGGCGCTGCAGGAGCGCGTCTCGCGCAGCGGAATGTTCTACGAGTCGCATCTTGAACATTGGGCCGAAGGCCGGTTGCCATTGGAACGCATCCGCCAGGAACCTCAGGGCCGGATAGCGGTGCCCGCGCACTCCGGTACGAGCGAGGAAGCGAGCGATCGTCTACCACGGCCATCGCAGCTGAACGCCCCCAATGTGGTGGCGCAACCGGCTGCCGGGGAAGATGGGGCGGAGGCTGTGCACCCGGCAGCGGTGCCGCAGGTGCGAGCCCAACTCGAGGCACTGCAATCCGGACAGATCGCCTGGTAAGGTCAGGTGTGGTTGGGGCAGGACATGCGTATCGAGATCGAGGAGGAACCGCAGTCAGGCGCGGAACCCGATGGCGCGCGCGCGTGGACGTCGCGTCTGCGGCTCGAGCTTCCTCGGCTGGGATGTGTCGACGTCGTCATGCAGTTGAGCGGGCAGCAACTGCGCGTCAGGATCAGTGCGGCAGATGCCGACTCCGCAGCCGAACTGCGGGACGGGCACCCCCGCCTGCTCGCGCAGTTGGAGGATGCACGGCTTTCCCTTGTCGAGTTCGATGTCGGTGCCGCAGCCGCCTGACAGATCGCCCCTGGCCGTGGCGCTCGCCTATCAGCAGGAGGAGGGTGCACCGCGCGTCGTTGCGAAGGGCCGCGGGTTGATCGCGCAGGCGATCATCGAGCGCGCGCGGGATGCCGGCATATACGTTCACGAGTCGCCGGAGCTGGTGGCGTTACTCATGCAGGTGGACATGGATGAACGCATTCCGCCGCAGCTCTACCTTGCCGTGGCGGAACTGCTCGCCTGGCTGTATCGCGTGGAAGCAGGTGCGTCGCTGCCGCCACCTCAGGTGTGACGGTCAACTGGTTTCAAGTTGGGCAATGAGATCCCTCTCCAAGCGGATCACGTTGCGCGTCTCCCGCAACACGTCGCCTGTGACGACGAAACTGTCCTCGGCGCGCTCACCCAGCGTGTTGATCTTGGCCGTCTGCACGCTGATTCCGTAGTCGACCAGGACTCGCGCGACCGATGACAGCAGGCCCGGTCGATCGCTCGCGGTGAACGACAGGTACCACGCGTTATCTCGCTCGTCGGGGCGGATGCTGACCTCGGGAACCATGGGAAAGCTGCGCACGCGTCTGCTCAGGCGGCCTCGCACGGGAGGGGGAAGCGGGCCGCGTTTCTGCAGTTGGGCGGCGAGCTCGTGCTCCACGTAGGCGATGATGTCGCGATACTCGCCAAGGGCCCGTGTGGGATCGAGGACTTGGAACGTGTCCAACGCATAGCCCGTCGTTGTCGTGTAGATCTTCGCCTCTGCAATGCTCAGGCTGGTGCGCTCGAAGAACGAACAGATCTGCGCGAACAGGTTCACCTGGTCGGACGTATAGATGAGTACCTGAAGACCTTCGCCGACGGGACTCAGGCGCGCCTTGACCACAGGGGTAGTCGTCTCGACGCGATAGTTGAGCAATCGCGCATGCCAGGCGATTTCCCGGGCATCGTGGCGCAGGAAGTAAGGCGTGTCGAGCGTGCGCCATAGCTTTTCGTGCGCGCCCTCGGGTACGGCGTAGAGCCGAAGCTTCTGCAGGGCGAGCTTCTGCCGCGCCTGCAGGCGGCTCCCGGCCGGATCGGTGTCGCCGCCGAGAAAGCGCCGGGTGGACCAGAAGAGATCCTCCAGAAGCTTGCCTTTCCACGCGTTCCACACTTTGGGACTCGTTCCGCGTATATCTGCCACGGTGAGTAGATACAGCGCAACGAGCCTTCGCTCGCTCTGAACCACGCGCGCAAACTCGGCGATCACGCCAGGATCGGAAAGGTCGCGTTTCTGGGCGACCGAAGACATGAACAGATGCTGTTCGACGAGCCATGCGACGAAATCGGCTTCTTCACGGTCCATTCCGTGATCCAGGCAGAAGTCGCGTGCATCCGCCTGGCCAAGTTGCGAATGGTCGCCACCGCGGCCCTTCGCGATGTCGTGGAACAGCGCCCCCAGATAGAGCAGTTCCGGCTTGTCGAACTCCGCGATCAGGCGGCTGCAAAGCGGATACTCGTGCGCCATTTCCGGCACCGCGAAGCGCCGGACGTTGCGCACCACCATGAGGATGTGCTCGTCAACGGTGTAGACGTGGAAGAGATCGTGCTGCATCTGCCCAACGATGCGTCCGAACACGGGCAGGTAACGTCCGAGCACGTCGTAGCGGTTCATGCGGCGAAGCGTGTGCGTCAATCCACTCCCGTGCCGAAACATCCCGAGGAATCGTGTGCGGTTGACTGCGTCGGCACGAAACTGCGCATCGATGCACCGGGCAGCCCTCCACAATGCGCGCAACGTCGTCGCTTCGATGCCCTTCAACTCCGGATGCTGCTGCATCAGTTCGAACACCTCGAGAATCGCACGAGGTTCGCGTTCGAACAGCGCCGGATCCACCGATGCGAGCAGATCTCCGTGGGCTGAGAATCGTTCGTTTACGGCGCGTGGCTTCACGGCTTGCGCCGGCATCGCGGCGGCCCGCAGGTTCTGCAGGATGATCTCGTTGAGTTGCGTGACCGCGCGGGCCGTGCGGTAGTAGCGCTGCATGAGCTGTTCGCTGGCGCGTCGATCCGGCTTGTCGGCAAATCCCATCTCGCGCGCGAGCGGAGTCTGCAGGTCGAAGAGAAGCCGATCCTCCCGGCGGCGCGCCTGCAGGTGAAGACGGATGCGCAGATCCTGCAACGCCTTTTCGCGGCGCTCGATCTGCGCCGCTTCCTCGTAGGTGACCATGCCGTGGTCTGCCAGCGCACGCCAAGTGATGCCTTTTCCGGTTGCGCCGCTGATCCATAGGATGTTGATCAGGTCGCGAAGGCCACCAGGCCCTTCCTTGAGGTTCGGTTCGAGGTTGTAGGCCGTTTCCTGAAAGCGGTTGTGGCGCTGCTGCTGCTCCAGCACCTTCGCCTCCAGGAATGCGCGCGGGTCGAGCGCATTGCGCACGGCGCAGACGAACCGCCTGAACAGGCTCTTGTCGCCGGCAACCCAGCGTGCATCGTTGAGGGCTGTCTGTACGGTCACGTCA
>CAZNBS010000045.1:0-24543 GCA_964570955.1 uncultured Burkholderiales bacterium
GGCTAAACGAGCGCCGTCTCAGCTGCCTGAGGCGCTCGAGCCGTGACGGCCCAGTTCGCCGGCAGCAGCTCCTCGACCCTGCTGGCCGGGTGCGTGGCGACGCGGACCAGCACGTCGGCGAGGTAGCCGACCATGTCGACCCTCGCCAGGCGACAGCACTGGATCAGGGTGTAGACCACCGCAGCGGCCCGGCCACCGCGCATGCTGCCGGCGAAGAGCCAGTTGCGGCGCCCGATCGCGATGGGCCGGATGGCACGCTCGCAGGCGTTGTTGTCCAGCGGGATGAGCCCGTCGTCGAGGAAGCGGCGCAGGGGCCGGCGTTGGTTGATGAGGTAGCCGATGGCCTTGGCCATCTTGCCTGCATCACTGAACTGGCTGCTCAGGCGCCGTGCCCTCGCGAACAGCGCCGCGCGGGCTTCTCGGCCGAGCTGCTGCTCGTCGGCTTCGCGCTCGATGGCGTAGAGCCGCTGGATGTCGTCGCGGAAGAGCTTCGCCGTGCCCGGCACCTCGCTCTTTGCGTCGCGAAACTTGCTGATCACGTGCGCCCAGCAGCCGGCGTGGACGATCGCGCCGGCGACCTTGTCCGCCGCGGCACGATCGCCGCTGTAGCCATCGCCGACGAGCACGCCCTGGAAGTCGCCGAGCTCCGCTGCCAGCAGCTCGCTCGCGCGCCCCGAGGTGAGGCGGTAGACGACCCCGCTCACCTCCGGGTTCACGAAGGTCCACAGGTACGCCTGGAAGTTCGGTTGGCCCCGGCCGCCTTGGCACATCACCCCGAGAGCCGCTTCGATCGGGAGTCCGCTGCGTCGGAAGGGCCATCTTGGGGAGATTGCGCCGAAAGAAGTCCAATACACGACGCAGGGTGCGCCACATGGCCGACCGCTTCCTGAGCGCGCGCTTGCGGAGCTGGTATTGCATGGCGCGGATGCTCCCACGGTCGATGATCGACCAAGTCGGGAGCCCTACCTCACGGACGGCTCGGCAGTGCTTCGCAGTCCGCGCAGTTCAAGGCGCGCTCCTCCAACAATCTGCCAAGCTCCCCAAAGGAAAAGAAGCGCTATGGCCACGGCGGTCACAAGGTCCGGCCATGCGCTCCCGGTCCAGTAGACAAGGGTGCCAGCGATGATGACCGCAGCGTTGCCGACGGCGTCGTTGCGGCTGAACAGCCATACCGCCCTCACGTTCGCGTCCCCGCGCCGGTGCTTCGCGAGAATGACCGCCGCTACGATGTTCGTAGCAAGCGCTAGGAAGCCGAGAACACCCATCACGGCCGCCTCAGGGAGCCTGTGCTCAAGGGCCCGGTAGACGGCCGCGCCAATAATGCCAAGACCGAGGAGCGCGAGGAAAACGCCCTGAAGGAGGGCCGCCCTCGCCCGCCAGCGAGGGCCCTTTGAGATAGCGAGAAGACCCAGAAGCGTGATGAGGCCGTCCCCGAGGAAGTCGAGCGCATCGGCCTTGAGGGCTTGCGACAAGCCGACGAGACCACCCGCCATCTCGAGGACCCCCATGCCGAGGTTCAGCGCGACAACTATGATGAGCGCCCGGCGGTACGCCGGCGTAGCGTGGGCGAGGTCCTTCGTGTCATGGCAGTCGTCGCAGGCCATCTAAGGTTATGCCTCCCCGGTTGTTCGCGGCCGCGTCCGCCAGGCGTAGAGGCCAAGCGTGAGCGCGATGGCAGCATTCACGAACACGCCCAGGACATGCAGCGTCGTGGTCTCAGTGATGCCTAGGACTGTGAACTGGGTGCCTGAGAACCAGAAGATGGCATGAGAGAACGCGTGGAAGGCCTCCCCGCCACAAGCGAACTTGGCAATCTCCCTTAGCCGGCGCGCTGTTTCTCCTGTCACTTGCCGTCCTTCGGCGCCATGGCTTCGAACTTCGCCTTGAGCTCAGGGTGGCACTCGAAGCACTGCGAGTCCGGGAGGCCATGCTTCGCGCACCAGTCTCCCTTCTGCTTGAAGCCAGGAATCAGACTCTCGTTGCACCGCGTGCAGATGGACTCGGGCACGGAGTGCTCCTTGCACCAGTCGTTAATCACGGCCTTGGGGACAAGCGGCTCACGCTTCCCCGGCGCTGCGGCCGGGGCGGCCGGCCCGGAAGCGGGCTTGTCATCACCGCACCCGCACGGGCTCAGGGCAACGAGGCAAAGGAACGCAACAGCTCGCAGTCTCACGAGACCTCCTCATGGGTAGTCGAAATGCCCAGCGGCGGCTCGAACCACCGGTAGAGCACGGGAAGAACAACCAGCGTCAGCAGGCAGCTACTCACGATGCCGCCTATGACCACGGTGGCGAGTGGCTTCTGGACCTCAGCGCCCATCCCGGTCGCCATCGCCATGGGCACGAAGCCGAGCGCCGCGACGAGTGCGGTCATGAGAACCGGCCGGAGGCGCGTGAGGCTGCCCTCGAGTAGCGCGTCATCCAGGGGAAGGCCCTGGACGCGAAGCTGCCGGATGAAAGTGACCATGACCAGGCCGTTGAGAACGGCGACTCCCGAGAGGGCAATGAATCCGACGCCCGCCGAAATCGAGAACGGCATGCTCCTGGCCCAAAGCGCCACGACGCCGCCAGTCACCGCGAGTGGAACGCCCGTGAAGACAAGGAGCGCCAGCCTGACGGAGCCGAAGGAGACGTAGAGGAGTCCGAGAATCAGGGCCAGGGCCGCAGGAACGACGATAAGGAGCCGCGTCCGGGCGCGCGCAAGGTTCTCGAACTGCCCTCCCCACTCGACCCTGTAGCGTCCGGGCGGAAGCGACAGTTCGCGCACCTTCCGCTGCGCCTCGGCGACGAAGCTGCCCACGTCCCTGCCGCGCACGTTGCATTGGACCGTGATGCGCCTCTGACCCCACTCGCGGGTGATGGTCGCGGGGCCCTCGCCGGTCGTGAGCGAGGCAAGCCGCGAGAGGGGAATCCTCTCGCCGCGCGGCGTCATGAGCTCGATCGAGCCAATCGCCTCGGGGGAGGCGGCCACGCGCGCGGGCAGGCTCGCGACGAGCGGGAACCTGAGCTGGCCCTCGAGCACCTCGCCAAGCGGTTTCCCGCCGACGGACTCGACGATGTCGAGGACGTCCTTCGCGGGAAGCCCGTAGCGGGCGATCTGCTCCTGATCGACTTTCACCTGGAGCACGGGCTGCCCGGTGATCTGCTCGGTGTTGGGGTCGACGCATCCGGGGACCGAGCGCAGCGCCTGCTCTATCTCGCGCGCCTTCGCGACCAGGACATCGAAGTCGTCACCGAACAGCTTCACGGCGACGTCGGAGCGCACCCCCGAAATCATCTCGTTGAGCCGCATCTCGATGGGCTGCGTGAAGGCCACGTTCTGGCCCGGAAGGTCGCGCACCTCCCTCTGCATGAACTCGACGAGTTCCGCTTGGGAGCTGGCCTTCCGCCAGCGCTCCCGGGCGGTGAGGGAGACGAAGACGTCGGTGAGCTCCACGCCCATCGGGTCGGTCGCCACCTCCGCCGTCCCGATGCGGCTCCAGACGTGGCGTATCTCGTCGGGAAACGCCGCGAGGAGCGCCCGCTCCATCTCCGTGTTGTAGCGGATGGACTCCGAGAGGTCGGTTCCGGCAAGGCGCACCACATTCAGCACGATGGCGCCCTCAGAGAGCCTCGGCACGAACTCTGAGCCGAGGCCTCGCATCATCATCCCGGTGGCGGCCAGCACCGTCGCCGCGAAGGCCGTGACGAGGAACCGGTGGCCGAGCGCGAGCCGGAGCACAGGTTCGTAGGCGCGCCGCGCGAGGCGCACAACCCACGGCTCCCGCTCTTCCAACTTCTTGGAAAGGAGGAGGCTCGCCAGAACGGGCATGAGCGTGAGCGAGAGGACGAGCGAGCCGAGGAGCGCGAAGATGACGGTGAGCGCCATCGGCCGGAAGAGCTTTCCCTCCACCCCCTCCAGCGTGAGGATGGGGAGATAGACAATCATGATGATGAGCTCGCCGAACATCGTTGGCTTCCGCACTTCGAGGGCGGCATCACGGACGAGCTCCGTGTGAGTCCTCCCGTCCCTTGGCTTTCGGTGTGCGATTCGGCGCACGACGTTCTCGACCATGATCACCGAGCTGTCGACCACGAGCCCGAAGTCGAGGGCGCCGAGGCTGAGTAGGCTCCCGGCTATCCCGAAGCGCAGCATTCCCGAGAAGGCGAAGAGCATCGAGAGCGGGATTGCTGCCGCCACGATGAGGCCGGCGCGGAGGTTCCCGAGAAAGACGAAGAGCACCGCGATGACGAGGAGCCCGCCCTCGAAGAGGTTGGTCCTGACCGTGGCGATGACATGGTCGACGAGCTCCGTCCGGTCGTAGACCGTTTCGACGCCGACGCCCCGGGGGAGGGTGCGCCTTATGTCCTCGAGCTTCTCCTTGAGCGCATGGGTGACGGTGTGGCTGTTCTCACCCATGAGCATGAAGCCGAGGCCGAGGACCGCTTCGCCGCGGCCCTGCGCCGTCACTGCTCCCCTTCGGACCTCATGCCCAATCGCGACCTCCGCCACATCGCCCACCCGGACCGGAACGCCGGCCTCAGACGAGAGGACTATGTTCGCAATCTCCTCCGCGCTGCGCGTCCGTCCGATTCCATGTACGAGGAGCATCGCGCCGTTGGACGCGATGCTGCCGCCTCCCACGTTCAGGTTGTTCCTCGCCACGGCTTCGACGACTTCGCTGAACGTCAGGCTGTGCTTCTGGAGGCGGGCGGGGTCGATGCGCACCTCGTAGCGCTTCTCGTAGCCTCCCCAACTGTTCACCTCAGCGGTCCCGGGGACCGTGCGGAGAGCTGGCCGGACGACCCAGTCGTGGAGAGTGCGCAGCCGCGTCAGGTCCTCTTGCTTCCCGGTCATGACGTAGTGAAACACTTCGCCAAGCCCGGTCGATACGGGCCCCATCTCGGGCCGCGGCAAGGAGTCGGGAAGCTCCACAGTGCTCAGGCGCTCCATCACGAGCTGCCGCGCGAAGTAGATGTCCGTGCCGTCGGCGAAGACGACCACCACCTGCGAGAGGCCGAATTTGGAGATGGAGCGCACCTGCTCGAGGTCAGGAAGCCCGCTGATGGCCTGCTCGACCGGGAAGGTAATCTGTTGCTCCACCTCCTCGGGGGAGAGGGCCGGGGCGACGGTGTTGATCTGGACCTGGACAGGCGTAGTGTCCGGAAACGCGTCGATGTCGAGCCGGGAAAGCGAGAGTAGCCCAATGGCGACAAACGCAAGCGCGCCCGTGATGACGAGGAGCCGGTGGCGAAGCGACGCGTTGATGAGCCAGTTGAGCATGCCTCTGCGCCCTGCTAGTCGTCCACGCAGCCTGCGCCGAGCTGGCTCTTGAGGAGAGCCGACTTGAGAACGTGGCTCCCCGTTGTGGCCACAACCTCACCTGGCATCACGCCGACCACGACCTCGGTGAACGGGCCGTTTCGCGCGCCGAGCCTCACCTTCCGCGTCTGGAAGATGTCGTCCGTGAGCTGGACGAACACGACGTGGCAGCATCCCTCCCAGTGAATCGCGGCGCTCGGAACGGCGATGGCCTTGGGCTCGGACCGGACCGTGACGCGCGCGGTGCCGAACGTGCGTGCGCGGAGGAGCCCCTCAGGGTTCGGGAACTCGGCGCGAACCTTTACGGTGCGCGTCTTGTCGTCGGCTTCCGTGCTGGTCCAGGTGATGGCACCCTCGAGCGCCTCCGCGGTGCTCACGTCCGGGCGGAAAGTCACAGCCTGGCCGATCTTCACAAGCGGCAGATCCTCGAGCTGCACGTCGAGGAGCGCCCACATGCGACTCACGTCAGCGACGATGAAGAGCGGCTTCCCCTCGGCGGTCATCTCCCCCTGCACCGCGTCGAGGTGGACGATGACGCCGTCGATAGGGGCCAGAACCGGGAGGAGGTTCGCGGGGGCCGCTGCGGCTTCGAGGTCCTTGGCCACCTCCGGTGCGATGCCGAGAAAGCGGAGCTGCCGGAGGACGTCACTCTCCGGCGCTTTCCTCAGCGCTTCCCCGTCCACTGCGAGGTCGAGGTTCGCGAGGGCTTGCTCGGCACCAAGGAGCCGGAGCCTGGCCTCACGGAGCTCCGCCTCGGAGGCGAGCAGCTCCGCGCTCGTCCGGAAGCCCTCGGAGGATGACGCCTTCACGCGCTCGAAGGCGCGGGTGCGAACGTCGAGCGAGGCCATGGCGTTCAGGAACTCAGTCTTCGCCTGCCCGACCGCGGCCGAGTTGATGAGGGCGAGTGGCTGACCCTTCTTCACGCTCTCGCCAAGCTGGGCGGTCACCCGCCAGACTGCGCCTGGGGCGCGCGCGGTGAGGTGCGCAAGGCGCGTCTGGTCGTAGTCGATGGCGGCGTTGGCCCTGACGAAGGCGGCCATCGGCCGCTCACCGACCGCCTCGAGGGCGACGCCGGCCTTCCTCACGGAGTCCTTCGAAGCGAACTGGATGCGGACCGCATGGGTCTGGCACGTGGCGGGGTTTTTCGCCACTCCTGGAACCGTGGCCTCGCCCTCGCCTCGGGAGACCGTGATGCCAGATGGGTCTTGTGGCTCTGGCCTCTTCACCGCGATTTCCGGGTGGCAGAGCGTGCACTGGGACTCGGGCACGCCGTGCTCCTTGCACCAATCGGAGGCGACTCCCTTGGTGAGAATTTCAGGGTGGCACACGGTGCACTGGGACTCAGGTACGCCGTGCTCTTTGCACCAGTCGCTTGGGTCGGCGCCGGCGAGCTCTGGGTGGCACGCGATGCACTTCGAGTCAGGGACGTTGTGCGCAGCGCACCAGTCCTCCTTCGCCGCCTCGCCCTCGGCTCCATGCCCGAGGAGCGCCTTGAGCGGCGGGATCGTCCACCCGCTCCGGTGCCCAAGAACCCCGATGGCGAGAAGAACGCCAAGGACAACGAGAGTCGGAATGTGCCGGGCGATGGCCCTGAGACGGGATTTCATGGTGCTGTCTCCGCTTGTTCGTTCACGGTTCCTTGCTCCCTCGGGCGCCTGGCAGGCCAATCGCGGCCTCGAGCTCGACAGCCGCGCGCTGGTAGCGCACCACGGCCTCGAGGTGACCCCTCTCCGCTTCAAGGGCTCGCTCACGCGCGGCCGCCCACTCGAGCACGCCGATGTCGCGCGACTGGAAGGCGCGCTCGAAGAGACCTCTTGCCCGTTTGAGGGTGGGGAGAAGCACTCGCTCCTGCGCTTCGAGCTCCTGCCGGGCTCGGCGGAGTTCGTAGTTCTTCTCGAAAGCCTGCGACCGGAGCGCGTGGAGGAGCGTCACATACTCAGCCCGCCGTTTGTCACGGAGCGCGTGCCTCTCGGCGATATCACCCTGGTTGCGGTCAAAGAGCGGAATTGGCAGCGCGATGCCAATTCCCAGGTAGTTCCCCTCGGGACCCTCGTGGCTCAGCGCCGGGCCGAGCTTCAGGTGCGGGTATTGCCGGGCGACTGCTGCCCTGAGGCTGTGCTCGGAAGCTTGGTAGGCGGCCTCTAGCGCGCGTAGCTCGAAGCGCCCTGCGAGGAGGCGCCGGTCGAGTTCGTCGTCTGGCAGGTCCTCGCGGACAGTCGTCGAGAGTGGCGCTGCGCTCCCGGTGAGGTCGAGCTTGTAGGTGGGAGGAAGACCAAGGAGCGCGTTGAGCTCGCGCCTGGCGCTCTCGAGCGACGCCTGCGCAAGTCGTGAGTCGCGCTGAATGCGCCCGAGCTCGAGCTCCGCGGCGGCGATGTCGAGCTCCGTGCCTTCGCCGAGCTCGTGGCGTCGGCGGATAAGCGCGACGGCCTCCTCGCGAAGCGCTAGCTCCCGCGCGATGAGGCGAGAGAAGTTCTCGGCGGCGAGGACGGAAAGCCGCTGCGCGCGGACGCGCGCAACGAGCTGCCACTCGGCCGCCACGACTCCGGCCCTGGCCTCGTCGATGCGCGCGAGCGCGGCGTCCTTCTTGGCCCTGCGCTCCGCCGGGAACATGAGCTCGAAGAGAAGGTCTGCGTCAAGCTGGTAGCCGGATGCGTCGCCGAGCGCCGCTCGCCACGACAACCCGACTTCCGGATTTGGCCAGAGGCCCGCCGAGACGAGGAATGCTTGCGCCTCGCCCACATCGAGCCGCTTCGCCCGGAGTTCCTGGTTGAGCCGGAGGGCGATGGCGACAAGCTCCGCGTCGCTCGCCCCGTCCGAGAGGTCGAGGACCTCCTCCGGGCGCGGGGGGAGCTCAGCTGTGCCTGCGCTTTCGGCCGTGAGGCGGGAGAGCGCCTCGAGCTCCTTCGCAGGCTCGAGCGGAACTGGCTCGTAGCTCGCGCAGGCACCGAAGAGCGGGGGCAGGGCGAGGAGCAAGCGCGTGCGCCCAAGCCGCAAAGCCGGCCGCCGAACTTGCTCGTGCGTGCTTGGTGGTCTCATCGCCTTCGGCTCGGAAAGCGGGCCCCCTTGCGGGATGGCCTGCTTTCGGTCATCGTATGCACAGATGCGCAACCTTGCAAGTTACCGCCCAGGAGGCATGATGGTGCAGGCGACCCAGACCCACGAGGACCTCACGCAGCTCTTCAAGGCTCTTTCCGACCCGACCCGTCTCCGGATGCTCCGCCTCCTCGCGGCGAACGAGGCTGAGATGTGCGTCTGCGAGTTCGTCGACTGCCTCCAGGAGCGGCAATACAACGTCTCGCGGCAGCTCAAGGTCCTTGAGGCCTCGGGGCTTGTAATCGGGGAGAAGGAAGGCCGTTGGGTCTACTACGGCCTTGCCCCCGGGAAGGGTACGGTGGAGAGCCAGGTCTACAAGCTCATCTCGAAGCTTCCGCTGGATGACACGCTCGCGGCCGACCAGAAGCGCTTCGAGAAGCGGATGGGGCTGCGGTCAGCCGGCCGGTGTCGGATCGGCATCCAAACTCCGGGGTTGGACGCGTAGCGGCCAGCCATCCCGATGCTGGAAGCCACTCGAGACTCGTGCCGGAGGGCACCATCCTCTCGCAAGACCTGTCCTTTGTTCGGCAAAGCAGTGCCAACTTAGTGCCAGGAATTCGCCCCGCGGGTGCCCTCAACTGTCCGGATGACAGACAGAACTCTGCCCTGTGTTTTCGAGCGAAGTCGTTGGCTTGTCCGCGCTTGCCTGCTCCTTTCCTCGATTGTCCGCCTCTGTCAACGTGTGACTTGAATCGGTTCCCAAGCTGAATGTCGTGGGTTGGATCCCCATCACCCGCTCCATTCTCTGTCGCTCGCTGTCGCAAGCTGTCGCCTCTAGTCGCTTGCTACGCAGTGGCTTGCGACGAACCGCTTTCGGAGTCGTTGCGACTCGAAGCGTCAGGAAGCGTCCCGGAACGGTGAACTTTTGGTGCCACCGGTGGTGCCAGGCCCGGCGGAGGCGGGAGCCGTGCCGCGGCGTCGGCAACGTCAGCCTCCTCCAGCTTCGTGTAGTGCCGGAGCGTCAACCGCGGATCCGAGTGCCGCAGGAACTTCTGCGCCGCCTGCGGACTCACGCCGGCCCGGGCCAGCATCGTTCCGCATGTGACCCGTAGGGCATGGAAGTCGAGGATCCGCCCTTCGCCGTCGACAAGGAGGCCTCGCTCATCACGCTTCCCCAAGCCGGCGTACTCGGCGTCCCTCGCCAGGAGCCGCGTGATGTGGAACGAAACGTCGAAGACCAGCTCCGTCCCGGCGATGGGGCGCCCCTCCTCAAAGCTCCGGGTTTCCCGCTCCTGCTGCATCAGGACCGAAAGCCACGGAGCCAGCCGAACGTACTGCGTCTTCTTGTTTTTCGAGTTCGCGGCCCGAACGCAGACGCGTCCGCCATTCGGATCCAGTTCAAGATCCGCCCACGTCAAGCGAGCGACCTCGACATGTCGGAGGCCGGTGTACCCGGCAAACAGATACGACCGGCTCCTGCGACGACCCTGCCGTTGGAACGCAGTGAGCGTCTCGTCACGCACAGCCGGGTACCGTTTCCGGTACTCCACGACCTGCCGCACTTCCGCCGCCTCCGCGAGCCGAGCTAGTTCCTCCGAGGTCAGCGCTCGCCGAACGCGACGGATGTCGCGCTCTGTCACCTCGACGCAGAGGTCGGCGAGTGGATTCGTCGACCAGCGGTTCGAACTCACGAGCCAGTCTCCAAAGCCTCGCAGCGCAACGGAGTAGTGCTGAGCCGTCTTCCGAGCCAGGCCCTCGTTGCGTTCGAGATGCAGCAGGTATCGATCAGCGTTCTCCTTGGAGACGTCGAGGATCGTCGACACACGCATGCCCTCGAACGCCTTGCGCAACCTTGCCCGCAGCACGGCGACGTATTGCTTCGTCACGCGGTTGACCTCCCTACTCAAGAGATACGCGTCGAGCAGCTCTCCGATCGGTTGCGTCCTGACCTTGATGAAGGGATCTACGAGACCAGCCTCCCCCCGCGCGGCAGCACGCTCAAGCTTCGCCAACTTCTGCAGGCTCACTTGCCTGTCCTTGGACAGCCGCACGACCTTCCACTTGCCGTTCGGCAACTTGAACTTGCCGTAGTAGTCGCTGCGGTCCTTCCGCTTGAAGAGCGATGCCATTTTCAGTCCTTCTTCGCCTTGAGCCCGAGCGTCCAGGCATCAACATCCTGCACGCGCCAAGCGACTCTGCGCGTGCCGGGGATCTTGACCGGTGCTGGGAACGTCCCCTTGTGGACCGCCCGCTCGATCGTGCGACGGGACACACCAACACGGTCCGCGATCTCGGCCTTGGTCAATAGCTCGGCACCTTGTGCGGGCTGCACGCCGCGACGCAGCCTCTTGGACTCCTTCAGCGCCTGCTCGATCCCATCGAGCTTGGACTCGATCCCCTCGATCCGCTCCGCCTTCGCCTCGGCTGCCTGCCGCAGCTCATGTTCCTTCCTGGCTCGCCGGTGCTCAATCTCGACCATCCGCGCGAGCGTCCTCGACGTAGCCGCGTCGTGCTGGATGGGCCGCACTCGACCTTCCTCGACGCCTTTCTTGAAGTGCTCCGACTTGGGTCCGGGACGTGGGATGAACAGGTAGCGCGCCATGGTTGCCCCTCCAGCGTACCTGGCCGGGAGCTGAAGTCACGGAACGCGGCCGCACCCTTCGCCTCGCTACGAGCCGCAGGATCGACGCTGAGGCACGCCGGTCGGCAGCACCCGAGAGTCGAGCGTTCCTCCGGCGCGGCTCTGGTTGCCCGCTTGGAGGCGCAGCCCGCCATGGAACCGCGTGAGCTGCGGAGCAATGCCGTCCTGCCGGTCGGGCGCCTCGTTCAGGACGAGGAGCATGGCGGCTCGGCGAGCGGTCTTGCTGTTCGGCCGCCCAGGGTAGTAGCCTATCCGTCGTCGTCGCGACTCACCGCTGCGCGACTCCGCGCGACTCGGCTCAGCTCAACACTGCGCATCTCCGCTCCGCGCGACGCAACACAACGTTCGCTACGGCAGGAGCCGACATAACCGCGGCTCCTGCCGGTGCGCTCTCGGCGCTTGTGGCTTGGTCAGCGCGGCTTCGGTAGCTCGCCAGATCCACCTCGTTCCGGCGGCCAGAGCACGGCAAGAACGCTGGTCGTCGGATCCGGCAGGAGTGGGTTCTCGTGAGGCTTGAACAAGGCTGCGTACCGCGTGGTCTGCCGGCAGATGGAGTCGAGTGCCCGATCCACGGCGTGCAGGCTCTTGGCGTCTGGCGCCGTCCACGTGTGTGCATGGTCCTTGACGCGTGCGCAGTTCGCGAGCAGGTCGTCCATGTCGCCAGCGACAATGCCGGGATGGACCTGCACTCCAGCACGTCCCATCGCGAACACGTCGAAACGTCTGTGCGCATCCTCAAGGGCGTCCGCCGTCTTGGGCTCGTGCAGCAGCAGGTACCGTTCGCGCGTCACGACCTGCGGTTGCTCGTGCATCGCGCCCAGCAGTTGCAGCAGCGACGCTGATCGTCGGTCGGTTGCCAGTTGCCGGTCCACGGCAAGCGCTGCTTGAGCGAAGTAACCACCCGCCAGCCAGCGGCAAATGTCGCCATGCGCACGTACTCGGGGCTCGTCCGCGATGCGGAGAAGCTCGCGCCAGAGATGCCGCCCGAAGTGAAGGTGGCGAACCTGTTCGAGGATCCGCGCGTACCACTGCGCGAGCCGCTTGAACATCTTGTCGTTGCGTTGTTCGTCGGCCATCAATCTCCGCCAAAGGTTGAGGCCCGGTGCCTGCTGGCCGGGAACCCTACCGAACTGGTCGGTCGTTCCGGAGTTGCCGCTCGATGCAAGTTTTGCATCCAAGAGTCATTCGACGCACGGCAACAAGCGGTGGGTTCCTCCGCGTTCCCCATCCTGCCGCTGTTCCGCATGCAAGTACTGCGCGGGCGGAGTCGGATTCGTTGGAACGGATGCGCGATCCCGGCGCAGCGCGACCGTTGCTGGTCCGCCGAATATCATTGGAAGCGCTCGCACCACCGAGAAACGTGCAAAGGTGCTCGGTGCAACGCGAGGGTGCAGAAGTTGGCCCCGGCGGCCGGTCGTCGTTACTGCTGCCGGGGCGTTTTCTACGCCTACCCCAACGCTCGCGATACACCGCTGCAGCAGGATTCCACCAACTTGCCGGAACAAGCCGGTCGGCCCCTTCGCGATCGCCGTCTTCGCTGTAGCGGTCAAGGATCGAACGGAGGCAGACGATGCGGCGCGGACACACCGCGGCCTGCTCCATCGATGAGAACTGCTCGCCCCGAAACGTGAGCGATTCCGCTTGCGGCAAGTCCCCTACTTCCGCGAGAGGCGCTCGATCTCGGCGTCGATGGCCTTGGCCCTCGCTCGGAGGTCACGCAGGCTCGGGATCTCGTCGGGATCGAGCGGGATCAACACCACCAGCGGCTCCCCGGCACGAAGGAACGGCACGAAGTGCCACGTGATGCCAGGCTTCTTGACGCGGTGCGACAGATCGTGCCCCTCCGACTGCGTGAGGACCACGTACCTCCCGGATCGGACTGCGCGGAGCCACTCGTCGACGACCACGAGTCGCTCCATGCGCGTGGCTTCTTCCCGGAGGTGGTCAAGCGCCTGCGGATTCATCCACTTCCGGTACGAATCCAGCTCGCGGACGCTACTCGCCCTCATCTGCTCACCGCGGCCTACGACGTGGATCATCTCCGCCTGAGTGAGCGGATCGCGTGATCGAGCTTCGGCAAGCACGTCGTCCAGACTGCGGGCATCCGCGGACTCAGTTTCCTTCCCGTCGCTTGGCCGCCGTGCCTCCACGTCGACTGGATTCAACTCCGACTGATCCGGCTGCCCCAACGCGCGCACACGAGCAGGTGCATCGGTTCCGTGCTCAACCGGCTTCGACTCCGCGTCGGTCAGGGCGTGCCGCTTCGTACTTCCCCCGTCGTCCAGCACGCTCACGTCTCGCGTCCTGAACAACAGGAACGCAAGCAGCCCTGCACCGACAACTAGGGCAGCAGCGATCAACGTTCGAGCCGACAACGACGTACTCATGGCAACTCCGTCTCGCCGCCTGATTCGCGCCTCACGTCCGCAGGTCCTGCACCTGGTGGCATGCGGATAGAACACGGCATCTCAGGTCTTCTCCGACCAACTCGATGTGCTGTAGTGCAGGCGTTCCATCGAGTCTCAGCGTGGCTCATTGTGTCGTGCGTCGCTCGTGCGGGGCAATCTCGTGCGGTGGAGGTTCCCCATGCTGCCCATCGTGATCCGCACGCACGACAAGAACCGGGCAGACCCGGTGTTCTAGATCCGCTTGCGAGCACCCGGCGTTCGCCGCCTCGGCTGGAACCAGCAGCAGGATGACGGCCGCGCGGTTCGGTTGCGCCTCGGGCCGGCGCTGGTTGTTGAGGGTCGACTCGCGTTCGACGCGCACGGACGAAGCTGTTGGCTCCGTTCCGAGGACTACCGCGCGTTGACGAAGCGGCTGCAAGCTGCGGGGATCGAGTCCGGTACGAGGTTGGACGCTGAGATCATGACCAACTGATCGTCAGCGCTTCCGCCGCGCGGCCTTCTTCGACGCACGCCGGACCCGTCGTTTCGCCGCCCTCTTGCGTCCGGCCTTCTTCGCCGCCTTCTTGCGGGCCTTTCGACGGGAGCGCTTGGACGGGCCGAGCACGATCGTCGGTCTCTTCTTCCTGGTCGCCATCGGCTTGCTCGGAAGCTCTACCGGTCCCTTCGGGACCCTGGCAGCGGCTTCTTGACTGGTCCAGGAGGTATGGGCGGACGAGGCGTCGGCTGCGAGCTGGGATTGCCTGTTCCAGTCGTTCGACTTGGCGCCGGAGCAGCCGGTCGCGTTGGCGTCGACGGTCGTGCAGGCGATGAGGGATTACCGCGCGTTTGGCCCATGCGTCTGGCCTGTGATCTGAACTGCAGCAGCCTACCGTGAGTCGGCAGCAAGTTCATGCTTCGTCACGATGGTGGCTCCTGAGGTGCCGGCGGACACTCCACGTTCTTGAGCATCTGCTCGTACAAGGCTTGGGCGTTCTCCGGTCCGTATCTACTGCCAAGCTTCGCGAGCACGTCCTCCCGCTGATCCTCCAGCCACGTCCGCTGCTCTCGGCACGTTCGCTCCCAGTGATCGACCGCGTCCCGCCACGTTCCGTCGTGCTCGTGTATCTCCCGGGCGAGCTTGAGCAAGACGCCCAGTCCGTGCGTGTCCGAAACGAGTTCCCGGGCCTGCCAGTAGTCGATCTCGTGACTCGCATCGGACTTGTAGGTGAGCTGCTGCTCCAGCCGCTGCAGGTACCTCGGTCGATGCTTCGCTACCAACCAGAACAGGATGAAAACGAGTGCCGTTGCGCCAAGCGCAGCCCCGGCGGAACGGATCGACTCGCTGGCGATGGCGACGATGACGCCGATGAGCGCCGAGACCTCTGCCACGAGTCGGAGAGCTGATCCTTGCTGAGCCTGGAGCGTGTAGACGACAAGGCTGCGGAGCGTCCTGCCCTGTTCGGCGATCTCGTTGAGCAGGCGGTACACATCGACCTTGGTTATCTCGTTTGCCATCGGGCCCCAAGTTCTACGACACCGGTACCACCCGCTGCTGCAGGATCCTGGGACCCGCAGGTTCCAAGTCTCCGACTGCTCGGCGATCACGATGTACGCCATCATGCTCAGCGACCATGCGGAAACGGCAGCGCGGACCAGGTCGTCCTCGGCCGTGACCTGTCTCAGCGACTTCGCGGGACGCGAGCCGGGTAGCGCAGATCGGCCATCACGAGCGCACCCCGATCCCAGAGCAGGAGGTACGTCAAAGCAGCAACAGTCCAGCAAGGCCCGCCACCAAGAGCCCCACGTCCTGCACGATGCCGAGCAGCACGACGGCGCTGCTGCCGAAGAACGCCCAGAGCAGCGGGATGACCAGGAGGCGACGCGGCACCCGGCGCATCCACAGGAAGAAGATGCCGACGGTGTAGATCGTGGTCGGGCACGGCACGCCGAGGATCGGTACTTCCAGTGCGGGATGCCCAGCGAGACCCAACAGCGGGTAGCCGATCAACGCGTAGACCAGCAGCGCGCTGCCGATCCAGCCGCGCCAACCACGATGCTCTTCCGCTTCTTCCGGGCGATCGTGAATGCCGTGCGCCAGGAGCAGCCCGCCTTGCACGACGAAGATCGCACCGAACGCCCAGGCCGCAGGGTTGATCGCGGTGAAGTGCGCCCAGTGGTAGGCGATGCCGACCCAGACCCACAAGAGCCCGAGGCCGAGAGCTGCTGCGCGCCGCGACCTCCTGCTTCCTCGGACCACGAGCATGATGATCGCTACGGCAAGGAGGTACAGGAGCAACTGCGCCGGCCACACCGCCGCGTTGTAGGCGGCGAACACGCCGAAGAACTCCTCGCGGGAGAACGGCACCGTCCCCACGGTACCAGCGCGAGCGAAGAACCTAGAGACTGCGACGTCAGCGGAGGACGACAAGACGCATTACTTTGCGAACTCCGACGGCCGAACGGCGAACAACGCCATCAAATGATCCGGGCGAACTGCATTCCGAGGCTGCGGAGGCGGTCTCGCCGTTCACGATAGTCTCCAAGGACGCGTTCCACTGCCGACCAGAACTTCGTTGTGTGGTTCAGCTCCCGCAAATGCACTAGCTCGTGCACGATGACGTAGTCGATGACAGCGGGTGGCAGGAGGATCGTCGCCCAGTGGAAGCTGACGCTGCGGTTGCGCGCGCACGAGCCCCAGCGGAAGCCCAGGTCGCGGACCTCTACGCTCGCGGGGGCCGCACCAACGCGGGGGACGAAGCGAGCTACGCGACGGTCGAGCCACGGCTTCCCCCGCGCGGCATACCAGCGGATGAACACCCTCCGGCCATCTGCTGATTCGCCGCGCCGAAGGTGGAAGCGGCCATGCTCCAACTTGAGCGGCACGTCCTGCTCGTCCACTAGCTGGAGGCGGTAGCTGCGGCCGAGGTACGGGAAGCCTTCGCCGCCGACGAACTGCCGGGGACGGACGTCATCCTTGAGCGCCTCCTTCTCCGCCAGCTTGGTGTACAGCCAGAACCGCTTCTCGCGGACGAAGGTCTCCAGCACGTCGGTACCGCAGCCAGTCGGCGCAGAGATCACCAGCTCGCCCTCGCGATCGACCGTCAGGCCGACCGTGCGGCGCTGGTCGCTCCAACGGACCTCGAACTGAAGGTCGTCCACCGTGAGAGTCGAGGTCATCGGGTGAGCTTCTCGTGATTCACCTTCGCCAGCTCGACAACGCGATCTGCGACTCCAGGCAGCTTGTCCCACTCCAAGAGGTCGTGGTCGTCGAGGAACCGCACGACCCACTTGTGCAGAACCTCCTGTGCGTGCGCGTTCTTCAGGAAGCCGACGAGGCGCGCCTCCTGCTGGACGTGGTCCACCAGCTCGACGGTCATCGAGCACAGACGCTTCATGTCGTCGGCCGAGACCTCGCCGTCGCCCGCGTACGCCTGCCTCAAGATCCCGAGGAACGGAGCCTGGGTCTGTGGATCGAGCCCCGTGTCGTCCGCCTGCCGCCCGGCCTCGACCTCGGCGACGAACTCTCTCAGCGCATCGACGAGGGTATCCCAGTTGTCCCTGAACTGGGCCAGGATCTCGTCCAGGCGCTCGCTCAGCTTCTGGTAGTGCTCGGGGTCCTCGTCGAGGCGCTTGCGGATGTGGTAGCGGAGCGCGTGCTCCATCTCGGAAGCCTTGGCGCGCGGCGTCCGCTCCCCCTCGACGTGGTCGGCGAACTCGGCGTCGAGGATTGAGATCGGCGGGACTGTCGGGTCGATGCCTCGGGACACGAGGTGCTCGTCGATCAGCTTGCGAACCTTCTCACCCACGTCCTTGCCGATCGGTCTCTCCCCGCCTCGGTAACGGTTTCTCGCCCGAATCTGGATGCCGGTCAGCCGCTTGGCGTCCGCGACGTACGGCAGGGCCTCCGGCCGCGGCAGGACGAGGTCGAGGGTCACGAGGAACTGCTTCAGCTTGACCAGGAACTCGGCGCGCAGGCGCTCGTCCCGCACCAGATCGATGCACGCATCCTCGTCCGTGATGTCGGCGACCCCATGCTCGGCGAAGAAGCGCAGGGCGCGGGCGTGCCGGTCTCGCAGCTTCGGGATCTCGTCCTTCAGGCTGCGCAGCATCCCCTCAACGTCCTCGGGGCTGTACGCCTTGAGGGCCAACTTGAGGTGCCGCGCCACGCCGTAGTAGTCCACGACGATGCCCGCCGACTTCTTTGGATAGGTCCGGTTGACGCGCGCGATGGCCTGAAGCAGCTCGGCCTCGCGGATCGGGCGGTCGAGGTACATGACCTGCTCGACCGGGGCATCGAAGCCGGTGATGAGCATCGACTTCACGATCAGGAAGGCAAGCGGGTCGTGCTGCTCGCGCTCCTTTTCGCCCAAGTCCTTCATTGCCCGCGTCGGCAGCCGCTTCTGGAAGCGCGCGATGCGCGCGTCGGCCTTAGCCTTCTCGGTCCATTCCTTCCAGGCGGGGTCGTCGTTGTTCCCCGAGGAGATGACCGGGGCGAACTCCAGCTCGCGGATCACGTCGAGGAACGGACGCGCACGTACGAGGACCTGATCTTCTCGCGGGAGTGCGGCGATCTGCTCCTCGTCGAGCTTGAGCATCTCCGGGTCGATCACCTCCAGCGCCGCCACCAGCTCGTCGCGCGCCTCGCGCAGCGCGTTGTGGTACCGGATGGCCGCCCGGCGGCTGACGGCCACGAGCTGAGCCTTGAAGCCGTTCGGGAGGATGTTCTCCACGTAGTGGCGGAGCATGTTCCGTGCCTTGTCGGCGATCAGTGCACTCGCCTCCATCACGTCGCCGCGCGTCGCGTACTTCTGCTTGATCCTCTCCAGCTCCTCGCGCGTCCGATCCTGGAACATGTCCTCGAAGAGCTGGTCCATGTCCCGGCCGCCTTCGACCGCGCCGTCGCTCGTCCGTCCTTCGTACAGGATCGGCACCGTCGCGCCGTCCTCCTCGGACTGGCGGAGCGTGTAGCGGTCGATGAACTCGCCGAAGATCTCGTGCGTCCGCTGCTTCTTGCCCATCAGGATGGGTGTGCCCGTGAAGCCGATGCGCGCGCAGTTCGGCAGCGCCTTCAGCAGGTTCGCATGCAGGTCGCTGGAGTGACTTCGATGTGCTTCATCCACAAGCACGAGCACCGACTCGTCCTCGTTGAGCACGGGGAATACACCCACTTCGCTCGGCACGTCGCGGATACCCTCGTCGCCGTCGTCGATCTCCTCGTCGTCGGTAGCCGCGTCGCGCTCCTGGTACTTCTGAATCATGGCGAACACGAGCCCGGGGCCGCGCTCGGCAAGCAGCTCCTTCACCTTCGCTGTCTTGCGCGCCACATGGACCGTCTCGCCGGTCAGAGTGGCCGTATCGGCGAGCTGCTTCTGGAGCTGCTTGCGGTCCGTGACCACGACGATCTTGAACCGTCGCAGCCACGGCATCGAGCGCATCTTCCTGATCAGAAAGACCATCGTCAGGCTCTTGCCGGACCCCTGCGTGTGCCAGACGATCCCCCCGCGGCGATCGTGCTCGCCGTCTTCCCGACGCGTGTTGCCGTGCACGAGCCTCTGAGTTGCGAGCTGAACGGCTCGGAACTGCTGGTAGCGCGGCACCAGCTTGATGGTCTTGCCCTCCTTCGTCGCGAAGAGCATGAAGTGCCGGACGATGTCGAGCAGGATCGCGGGTCGCAGCATCCCGGCGACGAGCTTCTCCTGGCTGGACAGCACGCGCTTTCCGAGCGAAGCAGCGACCTCGGACATCGGGACGGGGCTCGTGTCCTTCCACTCCAAGTAGTGAACCGCAGAGGCTCCGATCGTGCCCACACGGGCTTCGTCGAAGTAAGTACCGACCACGAACTGATTCGTGTGGAAGAGCTTCTCGTTGCCTTCGTTGCCGTCCGTCCAACTCCGCTGGTTCGAGTACCGCTGAAGCTGGTCGATCGCCTCCTCCATCGGGGCCGAGAGGTAGGGGCTCTTGCACTCCGCCACGACGAGCGGGATGCCGTTCACGAACAAGACCAAGTCCGGCGTGACGAACTTCTTGACCTGCCCGCCGGGCTCGTCAATGCGGAACTGGTTGACGACGCGGAACGTGTTGTTCTCCGGCGTCTCCCAGTCGATGTAGTGCACGGTGCGACTGCGTCCGCCTTCCCAGTCCTCGATGCCGTCCACTGACGTGCCCGCGAGCAGAAGTCCCGTGCAGATCCGGTTCGCCTCCATGAGCTTGTGGACGCCGGGGCGCTGAAGTGGAGAGATCGCCTCGCTTACACGCGCCGGGTCCAGCCAGGGCTCTCCGTCTCGGTCGAGGTTGATTCGTACGAGAGCCCGCCGCAGGTCATCGAGGATCAGGACCTCGCGGAATGACTCGCGACCCGTGGGGGACGGGAAGTCAAGATTGCCGGTCGTGTGCTTCCAGCCCATCGAGACGAGCTGGTCGAGGAACGGCTTCTCGACCCGGTCGTACTCGGGGGCTGCGCTCACGCCTACGCTCCCCTGACAGCTTTCACGCGCGGACCCAAGACCTCGTAGAACCGCTGCATCGCAGCGACCGCTTCCTCGATTGCGCCGCCCCAGGAACTGCGGTCCATCCAGCCGCCCGGGACGTTGAAGCTAATGCGGCTCGCGCGCTTGTCGTCGAGGCGCTGCCAGTGGAGCTTGTCGCCGAACGCGGCCTCGATGGCTCCGCGTTCGGCGTGGAGGGCATCGAAAAGCGCCTTGTTCTCGGCGACCTCGGGGCCGTCGATGTACAACTCGACGCGCGTCTCGTCCTGGAGGACGACGTAGTTCCAGCCCGAGCCGTGGCGGCGCGCGCCGCACCAGCCGTAGCGGTCGGGCGAGATGCGCTCGTGCAGATCGGAGACCTGCTTGGCCCGCTCCAGGAGCGCCGTCCAGAAGTCCAGGCGCGCCTCGTACCGCTCGGGCCGGTCGGCCGCGTCGTCCTCCGCCTCCTCGGCTTCGAGGATCGGCTCGGCCACGGGCGGCTTCTCGCCATCGAGGTCGAGGCGGCTCGGGTTCCACACCCATTCGGCGATGCGGACGTACAGCTCCTGTCGCTCGGCCTGCTCGTCCGGCCCGAAGCTGTCGTACGCCCGGAAGGCCAGACCCGTGCGTTGCCGGAGGGAGGCGAAGCCCGGGCTGTTCTCGTACGCGCCCGGGTGCAGGCTGCGCGCGAGCATGTTTTCGCCGTGAGTGGCGTAGGCGTTGCGTTTCGCCTCGTACGTGGCGTCGCTGAGGCTCTGGTTCAGGCCGCGCTGCAGGAGCAGCAGGCCGCCGATCCGGTTGCGGCCTGTGTCGAACTCGCTCCAGTGCGGGAACCACTCGGTGAAGCGATCCGGGTGGTCGGCCCAGATGTGCTCGATCTCGAACGGCCGCGCCCGGCCAGATGAGACGAGGTCCTCGAAGTTCGAAGGCAGGCCGCACTGCTGGTCCAGCCAGAGGGTGAGCCGGGCCAGGACGTGGCGCACCTGCCGGTAGTTCGCTCCGTGCAGCCGGAAGCGCGGCTCGCGCGCGAAGCGCTCGGGTTGCTCGTTGAGCTGGGACCGTAGGTGCTCCGAAAGGGCCTGCACGTCGCGGCCGCGAAGCTCCTTGGTCAGGATGAAGAGCGTGTACTTGACGGACGAGTAGCTGATCGTGCGGAAGTTCCAGACCCGGCGCGCGAGCCAGATGTCGAGGAAGTCGGCGACGAGCGCCACCTTGCGGCGCACGACCTCCGGCGGATCGTCGGGCGTGAGCGGCGCGAGCAGAGCCTGTGCCTGCAGCGTGAAGCCCCGCTCCTCGTTGAACCGGACCGACTCCCAACCCGGCGTCAGCGCGTGCGCCGCCTTGCCGATCGCGTGCGCCTGCCGCGCGTAGAAGTCGAGGTCGCGCCGGACGAAGCGCACGAATGAGTCGGAGTCGCCGAGACCCAGCCGTTCCTTCTGGTCGCGCACCCAGCGGTGGAACTCGGAGCCGATGCGCTCGTAGTCCCGGTTCTCGGCTCCCTTGCGACCCGGGCGGATGGTGTCGGCGTGCCGTGCGCGGAGCCAGTTCTTGAAGAAGTCGATGTCCGCCTCGTCGCCCAGCTCCTTGAGGGCCTGCATGTGGCCCTTCCACGTGGCGTTCACGTCGCGCTGGTCGCCCTCGTGCCGGACGTTCGCCAGCACGTAGCCCTTGAGCATCTCCGACAGGCTCAGCGAGAGCCCACGATCGTTCATCGTCTCGAATATCGCGTAGGCGTCCTCGTCCGAGTACGCCTCGATCTCGACGAGGTGCACGTTCTCCAGCAGCCAGTCCACGAAGTAAGGCAGCGCGGCCCCGGCGACCTCCTCGGGGAAGTGGTCGGCGATGTTGCCGTAGCGCTCGGCGATGTTTCGCACCGACTCGGACTTGCCCTCCGGGTCGAGCGGCTCGGCGGCGAGCAGGCGCTGCATGACCTCCACCCTGTCGGGCACGTCGAGGTTGAAGCTCTTGCGGCCAAACTTCTCCGAATACACGAGGTCGCGCACGTCCACGCGCTCCTCGCGTCCCTCCTGGAGGTGGTGCAGGAAGATCAGGAGCAGCGTCAGAGTTGTGAGCCGCTGCTGGCCGTCCACGACGTAGCGCTGGCCGCGCTTGTGGCTGATGACGACCGAGCCGAGGAAGTAGTGGCCGTACCCCTCGACCTCGTGACGCGAATGGCCGGGCTCGTACGAGTCGAGGAACTTGCCGGTCAGGTCGTCGATCAGCTCGCGGACCTGCCGCTCCTGCCAAGCGAACTCACGCTGGTAGAAGTCGATCGCGTACTTGGCCTTGTCGAGCAGCTCGCGGATGGTGCGGGCGCGGCCGTCGATGCTCTTGGCTTGGACTTCTGCCTCAGTCATGCGGGAACCTCCTCCATCGCCCGAACTCGAACGCGACCAGCGAGCAGGTCGTCCGCCACCCCCTGCTGCAGGCTCCGGAGCTTCCTCAGCCACTGCTCTTCGCTGCCGAGCCTGCCATTGATCTGGCTCAGGCGCTCCTGAATGAAGCCCTGCTCTTCAGGCGGGGGAACGGGGAGCAGGGCGGATCGAAGCGTCTCCGACCTGATAGCTGACATGATGCCGCCCTGCTCGTCGCGACGAAAGTGGCGTAGGACCCAAGGGGCGTAGTTGAACTGGACGCACGCCAGAGACGGCGAGTATCGGTCCTCGTCGAACGACAGCGTCCAAACGTGCTTCGAGGACAACGCCCAGCCTATGTCGTCCGGGACCAGCGCCGTGCGTCCGACCGTGCCCATGATCGTGATCATCACGTCGCGGGGTCGGACGCGGTATCTACTCAGCTCAACGGCCTTCGTGGGGCGGACGAACCGAGAGAACTCCCTGACGAACAGCTCGACGTGGATGTTGTCGATGCCAAGTAGAGGAACACCCTCATCCACGAGTTCGTGGGCGAGCAACGCGCTCCCGAACGGGCCGCTCCGCATCGCGGGCTCTACTGGCGCGAGGAGGCTCTCGACAGGCTGAACGTCCCAGTGTCTTGGCAGCAGGCCAAGGCTGGTCTCCTTGAAGCCATCCGGGAAGCGCTGTGGATCGCGTAGCTCCCCGTTGTCGTCGATGCCTCGGGTGAGAAGATCGTGGAGCATGCCCTGCTTCATCTGCTGGAGCTTGGCGATGACCTGCTCCGTCCGACGGATAGCCTCGTCGATTGTGTCGAGGATCTCCGCGATGCGGCGCTGCTCTTCGGTTCCTGGTACGAACTCCACCACGAAGTCGTCAAGGTAGCCTTGTGACAGATTCGCGATCGTCGTTCCCCCGGAGTTGCGGAGCATGGCTGACACCGCTTGACTCGATCCCAGCAGGTAGTAGAGCCAACTCGGTTCGACTCCTGATCGTGGCCGAAGTCGGCGCACGAAGTTCGAAGCAACGATCGGGCGCTGCTCTGCTCTCAGGTCGCCAATCCGGCCGCTCTTGCCGATGTAGCCTGATGCGACGAGAACGACATCGCGTGGGGTGACCTCAGCCTTGTCGATCTCTTGTCGCGAGAACCAGCGGAGGGGCAAGTCCTCTGCCTCAATCACTCGACTCTCAGGCACGTCCGCGTTGCGGATGACCCGGCCAGCGAGCGGACACGCCGCCGAGCGTTCCGACTGCCCCCAGAAGCCCGCGACCGGCGGCTCAACAAGATCCCGCAGCGGCTCCCTTCGAGGCTCACCGGGCATATCCGAGCGCCTCCAAGAACCCGTCCGAGCGTGTCGTGGCCGTGTCGCGCTCTTTCTCAATCTCGCGCAGATTGACGCGGTACTTCGACCACCAGTTCTCGACCACGGCGACAACGGACTGCCGATGGGCCGCGACGCGGCGATCGACTTCCGCGCGTAGCTCGTCGTGGAGGATGTCGAGCACTAGCGCTTCCGCCTGCTCGTCTCCGATCTCGCCATGCGCCCCCTTCAGTCGCTCCGCGAAGCTGAGCTTGAGCGCCTTCAACTGCTTCTTGGCGGCCGTGAGCTGCTTCTTGAACGTCTTGACCTCCGCCTCGGACAGCTCCTCGCGATCCTCCTCCTCGTCCGACTCCTCGTCCGACTCCTCGTCGCCGCCGCCGTCCGCAGCCTTGAGGGTCCCTTGCAACTCGGCCACGTTCGCCTCGGCCTCGGCGATCTCGTCGAGGTACTCCGGCATCAGCTTCTTCACGAGCTTGTGGTCGAGCGGGTCGAACTTGGACTTCTTGTCCTCGTCTTCGAGCGCGGTCAGAATCGTGGTGACCCAGCCCTCGACGACGCCCTCGAAGCCGCGCGCCATGAGCGTCTTCAGGTCGAACTGGACCTCGCCCCACCACGTAGCGACGGCTCCGGCGACGCGGAAGCGGTCGAGCAGGCCGACGGGAACGTGGGCGCGGCCGAAGCTCTCCAGCAACTCGGCGCGCAGGGACATCAGGGTCTGCGTCTCGGGCAGCGCAGCGACGCGGCTCCTGTGCTTCTTCCACCAGCGATCGAGCGCCGCCGCCAGCTCCTGCTCCTTCGCACGCACTCCCGGGTAGTCCTCGATGACCGCCTTGAGGTCGCCGTTGCCGTTCAGCTCGGGCCGGAAGTCGAGATAGCGTTCGTCCCGCTCGACCAGGACGCGTGCGGGATCGAAGCCGTGGAAGGCGAGCAGCTCCGCCTGGGCCTCGACCTCGGCCTTCGGGACGCCGCCGAGGATGTGCGCGCGCACATCGTGCGGCTCGGGCGGCGGCGCGTTGTCGGCGTAGCGGCGGATGTTGAGGT
>CAZNBS010000046.1:0-24461 GCA_964570955.1 uncultured Burkholderiales bacterium
GCGTTGGCGGCGTCATTGCCTTGCAGGATGTTCACTTGATCATTACCGACCAATCCGAGCGACTCATCGTCCTGAAGCAGAGCATTCTCCAGAAACGCGGGCAGGGCGTAGGAGATCGAAGCGAATACGGTATCGGTACCGCTGTCGGGATACTCCCAGACTTGGTCGATGGAATCGGCTACGACATAGACATCGTCGCCACGGCCTCCGATCATGTGGTCCGCGCCGGTGCCGCCGTCCAAGTGATCATTGCCGTCGCGTCCGACTAGTACGTCCTCGCCGTCGGCTCCGAACAAGTGATCGTCGTTGTCCGTACCGACCATCAGGTCGATGCGCTCGTCACCGATCAGTACGCTGCCATTGAGCAGGTTGACGCCGCCGAGCTTGTCCGGATCCCCGTTCTGCTTGAGTGCGTTCCACCCCTCGATGTCCGTCCCTGACTCGCCGGGGCCCCACAGTTCTTCCGGGCTGAAGCCCCACAGGTAGAACTTGCCATCGTCCGGATTGTAGTAGGTGTTGTTGCCGATGTTGCGCGGCTGAAATATCGTGGGAGCATCGATCATCACGGAGGTGATGTTCTCGTTGCCCGATCCGCTGAACGTTCCGCCAGACGCGATCGTGTTGCCGTAGACGATGTAGTCGTGTACCTGATCTTCGGCTTCGAGCGAGAACGAACCGATGAACATCTCGGTCGGACGAGCGAAGTTGTTGTGCGCGGCCGACTGCATGTTGTCGAACACGATGTTATCGAAGAAGCGGAAATCCGATGCACGGAAAGCCACCAGTCCGGTACCGGCGTTCTGGAAAAGAACGTTGTCGTACACATCCGTGAACTTGGTCCAGTGATCGAGTTCGATGCCGCAGCCATCGGGACCGAAATTCTCGTAACTACCGAAGACGACGTTGGAACGAATGATGTTGTGGTGCGCTGCATCCTCATCGGCGCTGCTGGAATAGACGTGAATGCCGCTAGTCCCGATTGCGGCGGAACCGTTGTAGCCAACCTCATTCTGCTCGACGATCACGTAGTTGGCGTTGACTTCCACGCCGTGCTCGCCGTTGTAAAGGATGCTGTTGCGCGCGACGACCGTTTCGAGACCTGGTGCGCCGCCGGCGAGCGTTATCGCAACGCCGTGGTGGGCGTTGTTGTGGATGACATTCGCCTCTACTCGATTCGCGACGCCGGCATCCTGCGCAATCCACACGCCACCGCCGGAATGACTGACCTCGTTATTGACCACGGCGACGTGGTCAGATCCGTTGACGATGTTGATCGCGGCGTCCACCGCCTGGGTCACATGCAACCCGTTCATGGTGACGTACTTTGCGCCGTCGAAGGTGATGGCGCCCTGCACGACGGGCCGTTCGATCGGTCCCCCATCCGTACGTCCGCCGTAGCTACCGAGGAGAACCGGCGCTTCCGCGTCGGCCTGTATGCTCACCGTGAACGAGTCGACTATCGTTGTGCCTGCCCGTTGCAGGTAGTCCGTTCCGGACATCCACGCTACGTCGTGCCAGGAATTGAATGGTCGGGCAAGTGAACCGTTGCCGCCCTCCGGGGCGGTGGGATCGATGTAGATTTTGGCGCGCTCGGCGATGCGCGGTACCCCGTTGACCTCGATCTGTTCGATGTTGCGAACGTCGAGATCGATATTGCCGAATGAATAGAGGATGCCGTAATCGCTGGAGGAATCGACGTGCCTGCTGACAAAACCCGCCAGGTCGTCGATCTCGGCCTGTAACGCACGATCCTGTACCTGCGCCTCGGTCAACGCGAGGCGGAGAATATCGATCCCGGCCCCGCCATCGTAGAACGCGCGACCGGGTTCCGGCGTGGAGGCATACGCCAGAATATCGTTGCCGGGGCCGGCGAAAACCTGGTCCTCGCCGCCACCGCCATCGAGACTATCGTCATCGGCGCCCGCGCTTAGTTCATCTGCGCCGAGTCCTCCGAGCAACACGTCATTGCCTTCGCCGCCCTGCAGGCTGTCGTCGCCTTCGCCGCCTTCAAGATGGTCGGTCCCCGGGCCACCGAACAGAATATCTGCGCCGGCTTCACCGAAAAGTCCATCCGAGCCTTCCCCACCTGCGAGCACGTCGTCGTCAGGGCCTCCCACGAGCACATCGCTGCCGATACCGCCGTCTAGCGCATCTTCGCCGGCATCGCCGTACAGCGCATCGTCGTCCTCCTGCCCATACAACAAGTCGTCACCGTCATTCCCGGACAGCGTGTCCGCACCGATTCCGCCGAAGAGGGCGTCGTCGGCGGCGCCACCTGTCAGAGTGTCATCGCCCGATTCGCCGAACAGCGTATCGCTCTCGTCGTCGCCGTACAGGGTGTCGCTGCCGTCACCCCCGACCAGCAGATCGAGGCCGGCCCCACCCCTGAGTGTATCGTCGCCGGCGCCGCCATCGAGCACGTCATCGCCCGCGTCCGCATTGAGCGTATCGTCATCGCCTTCGCCGTAGAGGGCGTCGTTACCGTCACCTGCGTGCAGAACGTCATTGCCGACGCCGCCGAACAGAACGTCGCCAGCTAGCCCGCCCGTGAGCCTATCGTTGCCGTCATCGCCGAACAGGATATCGGTGTCGCCGCCGCCGTCCAGGTCATCGTGTCCGATTCCGCCCGCGATTACGTCCGCACCGGCACCGCCGAGCAGAAGGTCGTCCCCGCTACCGCCGTCGAGGTTGTCACTACCGTCGTCTCCGGACACGATGTCATTCCCGGCCTCACCGTAGATACTGTCGTCCCCGCTTCCCCCCAGCACCTCGTCGTTGCCGTCTCCGGCGAACACATAGTCATTGCCGCCGAGCGCCTCGATCCAGTCTTCGCCTTCGGTGCCGAACAACGCCTCCGCCAGGTCGGTGCCAGAGACGACGTTGGCTCCGGCGGCCGTGGCTTCCAGGGAATTGAGCTGGCGGGTTCGGACAATGTAGCGTTCGAGCGATTCAGCCAAGTGTGGTCCATCCCAAGAAACCGATTCTCACGGCGCGCGAGCACTCGCCCGCGCGAGCCTCAAGCCGCTCACGTGAACACAAGCAATGTTTACACCTTGATGAGATGCCGTGCAGCTCGCACCGAATGCGGAAACTGTCACGCTCGGGCTGGTCAGTAGCGACTCAACGCCTGTAATACGAGTTCATTGTGCTCCGACTTGCCGACCGCCAACAAGGCATAGTTGCGCAGGAACTGATTTACGTCCGGCAGGATCAAGCCCTGCGTGCGTAGATCCTCACGCAGCCGGTGCGGGTCCGTCGGACATTCGAAGAGCACAAAATTGGTCTGGCTCGGCTGGGATGCTATCTCTAGCGCGCCTAAACCTTCGGCCAGTCGACGTCGGCCGCTCGCGTTCGTCTCGTAGACGCGCTGGCGAAAGGCTTGGTCCTTGAGCGCAGCCAAAACGGCCATGCAAGCTGGCGAAGAAATGCAGAATGGGGTCTGCGCGCGATCCAGCATTTGTGCCGTCTCGGCGGTCGTGCAGGCGTAGCCGACGCGCAGGCCGGAGAGGCCGAAGAACTTCGAGAATGTCCGCAGTATGATCAGTCGCGTTCGAGCCTTCGCCAGCGAGGACATCAGCGCAGGTCGCAACTCGGGCTCCATGTACTGAATGTAGGCTTCGTCGATTACCGTAACCACGTGTGAGGGAATCCGGACGACAAACGATTCCAGTTCGTCCGGCGCTACGAAGGTTCCGGTCGGATTGCACGGGTTGACCAGGTATACGAGGCGTGTGCGGGCGGTGATGGCCATCAGCATGCCTTCCAGATCATGCCGTAACGATCCAGCACGTAAGGAACCGGTTATAGGCACTTCGTTCGGCAGGAGGTGCCAGCGTCGCACAAACGCTTGGAAGAATGACCAGGTGGGTTTGGTCACCACCACGGAATCGCCGGGCGCACAGAACAGACGCAGAATCCGGTCTATCAAGTCGCTGCTGCCGGCACCCAACGCAATCTGCTCGGGGGAGGCACCGGCCTCCCGCGAGATCGCCTGGCGCAGGGATCGATACGCCGGGTCGGGATAAGAGTAAAGACCTCTTTCCCTAACTGCGGCAGCAAGGTCTTCCGCTACGCCCGGACAGTATTCGTGGGCATTCTCGAGCAGGTGCATGTAGGCGCCGGGTTGCTTGCCGGAATCGCTGCCTGGGCGGAACGTTTCGGGCTCGATTACGATCGGAAGAGATGCGGCGAGCGGCCCGCGGAGATGAACTGCGCCAGCGCGGTCAGCCGCGAAAGCCGGTTCGTTGAACGTGCGCCCGTGAACGATTTCTGCGGGCGCTGTTGCAGCCCAAAGAAACATCGGCACTAGGCTTTCCGGGTCATCCAGCAAGGCGAGCTGGACCGCGTCGAAGTGCGCGCGCGTCATTGCAGTGCGTACGGATCGCGGCTGAATCGAGGCGACCGTTATCAATTGGTCGTTGCTGTCCCACCCGTAGGCGCGCGTGAGTCCTTCGAGCGCGTCCTTTGATACGGCGTAAGCGCCCAGCTTGGGAAAGCCGTGGCCGACGACGCCCGATGACACGTTCAGGATGCGTACGGGTCGACCCGTGGCGACAGCACGTCGTGCGAACGCTCCCGAGCAGTGGGCCGCGCCGAGGATGTTGACGCGAACTACCTCGAGCCATTGCGCCGACTCGATACTCCATACTTCGCGGTCCGGCGGCCCCGCGACGGCGGCGTTGTTGATCAGGACATCGACCGGACCGAAGTGCGACTCGGCCTGCCGCAGCAGTCCTTCGGCACCGTCCTCACTCGAGATGTCGGCAACCACCGCCGTGACTTCGCAGCCCGCCGTGGCCAGATCGTGGCGCGCCTTGGCGAGCTCGCCATGGGATCGTGCGTTTATGACAACCCGGGCTCCGGCCGACGCGAAGCCCTTGGCGAGTGCCAGCCCGATGCCGCGCGAGGAGCCGGTAATCACCACCACCATTCCCCGAACGTCGGAGTGAGCGGGCTCCACCGCTATGGCGGAGAAAGGGCGTTGTTCGGCGGGAAAGAGCTTGCGCCGCACCTTGGCCGCAGTCAGCAACAGCCGCGCACCCGCTCGCCGAAGCTTACGCATGAAACGGAAGGTTGGTCACCGGGTGCATGTGGACCATGACGTCGGATGCTCGATACGGTTGCCCGGCGCAGACGAGTGCTACCAACAGCAGATGACCAAGCGTTGCCGTGCAGCCGGGCAACGTCATTGAAAGCTTACCGCGCTCGCTTCGACATGGTCAATCCGCTTATCCTGGCGCTCGCGCCCCGTCCGGCGCATCGAAGGCGACGCGCATGGTGCTGCACCTCCGGTCCGATGAGTCGCGTGGCAATCCCGCTCGCATTCGATTGTGGCGGGAGCGAGCGCTGTGATATGGTTGCTCGCCTCACGCTTATCGGGCAGAACGACAGTTTCTTCGTGGCGACTTGCGGGCGGAACCGACTCACATGCCAGAGGTACGCATATCCTGGCGTCATTATTCTCTTGGCGCGAGCTGACAGATGATGGCCGACACCAGCCTTTATGCCGCGCCGCGGGAGATCACGGATCCCGCGCAGTGTTCGTTCTACCACACCATGGATATTCCCGGGGTGGGGCGAGTTGAGGGCGAGTTCGATTTGCGCGGCCGCGAGCGCAAGTATCTTGGCGGCGTCGATTTGCGCGGCAAGCAGGTTCTAGAGATTGGCCCTGCCAATGGCCATCTGACTTTTTTCATGGAACGCGAAGGCGCGGATGTCGTCTCGGTCGAACTCGGCGAGGACCAGGATTGGGACGTCGTGCCCTTTGCGCGCCTCGATGTCACGGGCATCGCCGCCGAGCGCCGTGCCGGGCTGCGTCGGCTGAGCAATGGGTACTGGCTTTGCCACCGGGCTTTCGGTTCTCGTGCGAAGCTCGTGTACGCTTCCGTCTATAAGCTTCCCGAAGCACTGGGCCCGGCCGATATCGTCACTTATTGCGCTAACTTGGTGCATCTGCAGAATCCGTTTCTCGCACTTCAGCAGGGTGTGAGCCGCGCACGCGAAACCGTGATCGTGACCGAGATCGTCTGGCCACGGCAATGGACGTCTTACCTGATGAGTTTCGTACTGGCGCCCAGGGCCATCTTCTTTCCCGATTACCGCCGGGTCAAACCATGGGACTCCTGGTGGTTCCTGCCGCCGCGCGTCGTGAAGGAGTTTCTGGGTGTCTTGGGGTTCGAGGATACGCGCGTGAGCCACCACGTGCAGCGCTTCTACAATCGACCCTGCCTCGCGTACACCGTCGTAGGCCGGCGGACTGCCGGCGTGGTTCGAGCGTAAGTCGAATCTCGCATGGGGCAGGAGGATCTGAGCGCCCGCCGCCATGATGGTCGTCGCGATAGGCGCGCCCTGTATAATCCCGCGCTGATCGCCAGCTGGGCAGCATTTTCTCGAGTCATAACATCGACCACCGTTGTGCGGCGCGACCGTTCATTTTGCTGCAGGGCGCTTCGTGCCGCGACGGCCGGCATATCGTTGGCGCTGATGATCGCGGGCTGCAGCTATCTCCAGCCGTCGACCGAAACCGGACCCGAAGGTACCCGCAACCTCTCCGATCCGGGGGAGGGCGAACAGAACAAGACGAAAGAACAGATCGTCGAGGCTCTGGGCCGGGGGCTAGCCGGGTATCGAGTAATGCCCGGTGACGTCTTGGAAGTCCTGTATCTGAGCAGCAACCAGCCACAGCCTACGGAGTATGTGGTGGGCGTCGGGGATCGCCTGCGTATCGAGTTCCACTACGTCGAGGAAGCACCGAGAACCGTGCTCGTGCGCCCGGACGGACGAATTACGCTGCCCCTGAAGGGTGAGGTGATGGCGGCTGGCCGCACCCCGGCGCAATTGACCGAAAGTCTGCAGAAGCTCTATGCGGATATCTTTCGCGATCCGCGCATTTCGGTATCGGTGGAGCAGTTCACATCCAAGATCGATGATCTGCGCGTGTCGCTGACCAATTTGCAGCGCGGGCGCTCGCAACGGGTCGTATTGAGTCCCGACGGCATGGCGTACCTGCCCTTCCTTCCTGGGCTGCGGCTAAGCGGGCTGACGGTGGACGAGGCGCGTGAAGTGATCAACACGAAGTACGCCCGTGAGTTCGGCAACCTCCAGGTTTCCGTGTTACTCGACACAGCCGCAGGCAACAGAGTGTTTGTCTTCGGCGAAGTCGCGCGTCCCGGCATCGTGCAACTCACCAGTCCGATGACCGTGCTGCAGGCCTTGGCGAGCGCTGGGGGTCATCTGCCGACAGGTTCGCTTGCGGACGTCAGGGTGTTGTACTGGACGAAGGACGAAAAACAGCCGCTGTTGCGCACTATAAATCTGGAAAACGTAATCGAGCGACGGCGCCTGAACGAGGACATGGTGCTGCCCGCCAACAGCACGATATATGTGCCTCCAACGGGCATCACTCGCGCCAATCGTTTCGTCGATCAGTTCCTGAGGCAGCTTTTCCTGTTCACGGGGACCAGCATCAGCTTTCAGCGTACGTTCTAGAGCGTGAGGTGAACTGGATGAGACAGGTGAGCCGGTTGTCGCTGCGCGACATCTTGTCTATCGTGTTTCGCGACAAGAATCGCATACTAATCGTCGTACTCACCTCCGTGCTAGCAGCCTCCCTGTGGCTGAGTTTCCAGGACTCGGTTTACGTTGCGGAGAGCCGGGCATTGGTCAGGGTGGGCAAGGAAAAGCTGTCCGGAATCGAATCCTACGCGAAGGACAGCTACAACATCCTGTTCCAGGAGCGTGGGCAGGACATCCATAACGGCATCGAGATCCTGCGCGACAAGCAACTGGTCTATACCGTTTATTCCCGGCTGCAATCGACGATGCGACCTCCCTCACGGCCGCAGAGCTGGTACGGAGGCATGAAATACGACCTGAAGGCGTTCCTTCGCAGCCTGAAGGAATGGGCCTACGAGCCGCTTTATGCGCTTGGCTTGCGTGCGCGCCTGTCTCCCGAGGAAGAGCAGGTGCGGGCACTGCAGGCGGCGTTGCACGTCGAAGCCATCGAGGATTCGGATATTCTGCGCGTCACGTTCGGGTGGACCGATCCGCATTTCGCCGCCCTGGCTGCCAACACGTTCGTCGAGGAGTTCCTCAACCAGTACATTCGCGTGCACGAGAACGAACAGTCGGAAGGCTTCTATCGCGATCAGATCGCGCTGCAGGAGGGGCATTTGACCAACGCCGATGCCAACCTGGAACGATTCCGTGCGAAGCATGGAATCACCAATCTGGCCTTACAGAAAGAACTACTCCTGAAGGAAATTTCGTCCGAGGAGGCCAGACTGGATGCCGTCACCATTCGCTACGACGAATACCGAACGCTGCGAGATGGCGTGGTCGATGCGTCTCGCAAGGGAACCGAATGGATACAGACCCCGGAGTTCAGGCAACGTGGCACGTTGGATCTGTCCGAGCTGGATCGCCAGTTCTTCGACTTGGTTGCGCGCCGCGCGCAGTACGCCACGACGCATACCTCCGCATCGATCGAGATGCGTCAGATTGCCGAGCGCATCGGCCAGCTGCGCGAACAGAAGGCCGCCAGCCTTATCGCCTTTTTCACCCTGAACATGAAGACGGCCGCGCAGGAGAGAAGTTTTCTCGACACGCGCTTGCGGGACAGACGGACGCAGTTGGCGAAGCTCGATCAGCAGACCACGCGATTGGCCGAACTGGAGCGTGCTCGCCACGTGGCCGAGCAGAACTACCTGACGTACCGAAAGAAGGCAGAGGAGCTGCGAGTGTCTGACCAGCTCGACGAACACAAGATATCCGGCGTGCGGGTCATCAGCGATGCGCGCCCACCGGCCGAACCCTCCAGTCCGCGCCGCGGCCTGATCCTTGGCTTGTCCGTGCTGCTTGGGTTGTTCCTCGGGGTCGGATACTCGGCCTGCGCCGAGTACTTCAACCACACTTTCCGCAACGGCGAAGACGTCGAGCGGATTCTCGGTACCCGCCTGCTCCTGACGGTGCCGAGAATTGCAGCGGACGGATGATGCGTTTCATGTCGAAGGAAGGATCGGGGCGCTTTTCTCGCCCGATCAGCCTGTCGGAAGACTTGCGCACACAGTTGCAGCAGGAGCGCATCTTCGCCGACCTCGATATGGACAAGCGTGCACGGCGCGTCGGGTTGTGCGCATGTCACGCGGGAGCGGGAACGACCACGGTGGCGCTCAATCTTGCAGCGATGCTCGCCGAGCGCACGGGGACACCGACGGCGCTGGTCGAGGCCAACCTGCGCACGCCGGCCTTGGCGTACCAGTTCGGACTGCGGGCCGATCCCGGGCTGCTCGCGTTCGCAGGGGGAGCCACTGGTCTGGAGGTTTTTCGCGACCTCCCGACGATGAATGTGCGGGCGATGCTGGCCCAGACCTCGGATAAGCCGATGACCGTGCTCAGGCAGGCGGTGGGTCGGATGCCTATTCTGTCGGAGACGTTTCAGCATGTCGTACTCGACCTTCCGCCGGTGCTCGACTATCCCGACGCAGGCATGATGGTGGCGGGTATTGACGGAGTCTTGCTCGTGCTGGAAGCGGAGCAGACGCGTTGGGAGGTGGCGCACGAGGTAAGGAAACGTCTCGAAGCGGCCGGCGCAAGCATACTCGGGGCGGTACTGAACAAGAAACCTCATCATGTGCCCGACTGGCTATATCAACATCTGTAGCCGGCCGCCCTGGCACACAACCCGTACCTGAGCGCTGCCGTGCCCGGCGATGGATCGGTTCGCATGCCAGTCGCGCCGGGTCGTTCGCGCACGCTTCCTGGGGTTGTCGTGGGCGCGTTGCTCGGCCTCACGGCCGCAGCGCTAGCGGCCGTTCTCGGTTCAGCGGAGCCTGGTGTACTGGTAGTGGGCATGGCGGGCGTCGCGTGCCTGACGGTATTCGTCTGGTTGCGCAGTCCTCGCCTCACGTCCACGTTGCTGGTAGGCGGCATTGCCTTCAGCATTCCGGTCAACCTGGATTTCAATCTTTTCTATCGTCACCACGTCGGTGGGGCGCCGAGTATCACCGTCAATCTGACCTTGCTGGGATTGATGCTGTTCTACCCGGTCTGGGCCTACCGCTACCGGATCGGGGCACAGGGCCATTTCCTCCGGGCGCATCGCCCTATCCTGTGGGCCGCGGTCACGCTGCTCGCGATCACGCCGTTGTCGCTGATCAATGCGAATCATCCTGAACTCGTACTGCTCGAATGGGTTCGACTGGTCTTTCTGGTCCTCGCCATGATCGCCGTGATGAGTTTGCAGGACGATCGGCTGATCCGACTTTGGATCTTCGTCCTGTCCCTGCAGGTCGTCATCCAGGCCGGCCTCGCAGGCGCGCAGTATCTGCTCAAGCACCCGCTCGGGTTGGGCATCTTCGGCGAGGACGTGTTGGTGGCGCAAGACATCGGGTACGTGTTCAACAGAACCACCGGCACCATCGGGCATCCGAACGTGCTCAGCTACTTCTTCGAGATCCTCCTGCCAGTGATGCTTGCGCTGGCACTCACGCGTCAGCAGGGTCATCGCCAGCTATGGTACGCGTTCGCTTTTGCCGCGGGGATCGGTGGAATCTTCACGACCCTGTCGAGAGGTGCGTGGTTGACGCTGCCGGTATCGCTTGCGATCGTCATAATTGTCGTGTACGGACATCGCATCGTGCGCCCCCGCAGCGCATTCGCAGCCTTTCTGATCGGATGCGTTTTACTGAGCACGATATATGTCGCATATCCCACGATTCATAAGCGTTTCACCCATTCCGACTTCAAGAGCGCTCAATCGCGCATGCCGCTGAACCGTGCGGCGTGGTCCATCATCGAGCAGTTCCCGATTGTAGGGGTCGGTTTGAACAATTTTGCGGAGGCGTTCAAGATCCACGATCAGACCGGGTTTTCACGCATCTTCCGTGGATACGATCAGGTGGTGCACAACCTGCACTTGTGGATCTGGACCGAAACCGGCACTCTCGGATTGCTCGCCTTCCTAGCGCCGTTCCTGGTCGTCATGGTCGTTGCCGCGAGAACCGCTGCGCGCGCTCCTCCTGTCGCAAAGGCGACACTGGTGGGCATCATCGCAGGTCTGACGGCGCACTTGATGCACGGGATGGTAGACCCGGGCTTTCGGATCTCATTGACCGTGTCGCTGCTCATCTTCACCTTGTTCGGCATCGTCGGAGCGCTGGCCCTGCGCTATGCGCCAAACCACCGGCCATGAGTGCATGAGCGCCGCCGAGACGGGAGGCGTGGTCGCGGCCGCGGAGATCCCGGCAATCAGTGTGATCATCGTGTCGTGGAACTGCACCGCGCTGCTTGCACGATGTCTGGAATCGGTGCGCACACAGACCGATTTGCCGCGCTACGAGGTCATCGTCGTCGACAACGACTCTCGCGACGATACGTTGGTGATGCTCGCGCGGGACTATCCCGAAGCTCGTGTGATCGCCAATACCAGCAATCTAGGTTTCGCACGGGCCAGCAATCAGGGGATGGCGATTGCTCGAGCGCCCTTGCTCTGCCTGCTCAATCCCGACACGGTACTGATTCGGCCGGACACGCTGGCCGAGTTCGGGAAACGCTTCGAGCAGTTTCGCCGGATCGGCGCAGCTGGCTGCCGCCTGGTGTTTCCGGAGGGAGGACATCAAGTAGGCGACGCGGGGTACCCACCGACTGGCGCATGCATTCCTGCTTTCCCGATTGATGCCTCGACGCATACACGGATTGTTTCTTCAGGACGGCGCGGTTCGCCCGCCGTACGGGGAGGTCGGCTGGGTATGCGGTGCCTGTACGGTCGTGCGCCGCGAGATCCTCGAACGCGTCGGGGGCATGGACGAGTCGTATTTTCTCTATGGCGAGGACATGGAGTGGGGGTGCCGCATGAACAGGGCGGGGGTCGAGGTGGTCTACTTTCCGGACCTCACCATCGTCCATCAACAGGGGGGAACGCAGAAGGGCAAGAGGCTGCCGACCACCCGTTGGATCGACGGGGTGGCACGCTTGTTTCACGAGTACAACGATGGGCGCCATTGGCGGCTGTTTCGCGTTGCGCTTACCGCCGGGTTCCTGCTGCGTGCGGCGCTCTACGCGGGCACGGTGCGCAGTGCAGAAATGCTGGCATATGCGAACCATGCGCGGATGTTGAATCGCCCTCGGACGGAGAGACGCTGATGACGGCCGGTTCGAACACCTCGGACTCGGGTCAGGCTCGCCTCCTGCGTATCGCATTGATGGGCAGCCGGGGGATCCCGGCGAGCTACAGCGGATTCGAGACGTTCTACGAGCAACTGGCGATTCGCCTGGTGAGCCGCGGACATCGCGTTACCGTCTACAACCGCAGCCACCATTTCAAGGAGCGTCACAAAGAGTATCGCGGCGTGCGCATCGTCACCCTGCCTTCCGTTCCTTCCAAACACCTGGATACGCTCACCCACAGCGCCCTTTCAATGTTGCACGCCGTGCTGTCGGGTCATGATGTCTTTTATCTCGTCATAGTCGGCAATAGTCCGCTGTGCGTGTTGGCTCACCTGTTCAGCAAGAAGGTGATTCTGAACGTCGACGGCGCCGATTTTGCCCGCGGCAAGTGGCGCGGCTTTGCCAAGACCTACCTACAGTGGGCCGAGAAATTTGCGGCGCGGCATGCCGACGTAATCGTGGCTGACTCGACCGTGATTCAGCAGCGGTATCTAGATTTGTTCGCGCGCGATACCCTATTCATTCCGTATGGGGCGAATCCGCGCAGCCGCGAGGAGCCCTGTGGGCAGGATGTCCTGCGACGCTTCGGTCTCTCGCCAGGGGAATATATTCTGTTCGTAAGTCGTATGACTCCGGAGAACTGCGCTCATGTGCTCATCGAGGCGCATCGTCGCTCCGGGAGCTCGCGTCGCCTGGTTCTGGTAGGCGACGCGCCTTATGTCGATGACTACAAGCGCCGCATACAACGGATGTGTGACGGCGAGCGCTGCGTCATGACAGGGTACCTGTTCGGCGAAGACTACCGACAGATCAGCAGTCATTGTAGATATTTCGTCTTGCCGGCGGGCATCGACGGAACCCGACCGGTGTTATTGGACCAGATGGGGTTCGGCAATTGCGTGGTGGTACGGGACACGCCAGCCAACATGGAGGTCATCGGCGACGCAGGCCTGGCGTTCGCCGATCGTGACGAGGTCGCCTCGCTGGCCCAGGTCATTACGTTCTTGGAGACCCGACAAGACCTGATCGAAGCGTTCCGGCGCAAGGCAATTTCCAGAGTCAGGAACACCTATTCCTGGGAACGCGTTACCGATCAATACGAGGCTCTGTTCAGGCGGATGTCTGGCGCAAACGTGTCCGCACCTGGCTGAGCATCTGACGCAAGTTGCTGGGCACTAGCCCAAACAGCACCACAGCAGTCGCGTATGCAGTCAGCGACAGAACGGCCGACAGCGGGGCTCCGAGATCGCGCGTCGAAAGCAGGACCACGGTCAGAACGCCACAGGCGAGCGCGATGCGCAGCCAGCTTCGAGGATCGTACACCATCCCGAAGCGAGTCAACGTGTAATAGTGAGAGACCGCCATCATGCAAACCTGAGCGCCCAAGGCTGCCAAGGCAGCACCCGTTACGCCAATGCGTGGAATCAGCCAGAGATTCAGCGCGAGATTCACGATGGCCGCGAGCAGGGTGTTCCAGTAGCCATGATTGACCTCCGAGTTCGCCAGGTTGATGCTGGAACCCAGAAGGGTCAGTACGATAAGCACTACGTTCCAGGCGAGTATCGTCAAGGCGCCCGCCGCTGGCCGGAAGTCCTGGCCGAAGACGATCGCGAGCAGCGTATCGGACATTACCGGCATCACGATGGCGATCGGCAGCGTGCATATACCTGCGACCTGTACGAGTTGGCGGCAACGTTGCAGTGCGGCGCGGCGGTCGACCAGAATCTCGCGCGAAAGTATCGGGATCAAGGGTGTGACTACGGTTACCGCGGCAAATACAGCCAGATCGACGAACTTGCTGGCGGCGCTGTAAAGCCCGACCTCGAACGTGGTTCGCAATTGCCCGAGGATGATCACGTCCGCGCGGGCAATCACGGTCGTGAACAATGCGCTCACGCCGATGGGAGCGGCCACGCAAACAATTGAACGGAGCAGATCGCGATTCGGCCGCATGCGCGGGCGGATCAGGCGCAGCATAAGCGTCAGCGCCACCACGGCGTATACGAGGTTGGTGACGACATAGCCGCCAACGAGGAACGGCAGATCCATTGCGGGATGTAACCAGACGATGGCAGCGAGCAGGAGTTGGGCGCCTCCGAACACCAGGTTCGACCATAGTGACATCCAGGGGCGCTTGCAGATCTGGTAGATGGGCTCGAAGAATCGAGATGCCACTACAGGCACACCGACGGCGGCGATGAGCATCGGCGCCATCAGCTTATCGGGCTGTAGAGTCGCGATCGCGATCGCTACCAGGGTTACGATCGCCACGAGCACGAGCCGCATGACAAGGAAGTTTCCCAGATAGGCGCAACGCTGCTCTGCGTCGGATTGGGCGAGGCCGCGCGCCAGGACGGCGGTAGTTCCCAGATCCGCCATGGCAGCGGCGATGGTCACGAACGCCAGCACGTAGCTGAAGGCGCCGAGCTGAGCTGCGCCCATCGCGCGCGCAACCACGATGATCAGCACGAGATTGGCTACGATCGACAGTACGCGTGCGAGCCCCTGCGCGATGACGTTTATGGTGAACTGGTCTGACGCCATGACTGTCCGTCAATCCTGCCTGTGCGGAGGTGGGTCGGAATCGGCTAACGGGTGCCATCCGACGCTGATATGGTCCCGCGTTCGACAGTCCGGTAGATTGTTTGCGCGCGATCAGCCGATATCGCGGTGCCGAGGGTGGCCGCACTAGCGGCCGGTCTGCACTCCTTGGTTCGTGGATGTCCCGCATAGGAACTGGTCGAAGTAGCTAATGGTGAGCCTTAGCCCCTCCGCAGCGGGCACGACCGGACTCCAGCGTAGGAGCTCGCGCGCTAATGTGATATCGGGACGGCGCCGACTCGGATCGTTGACCGGCAGAGGGCCGAACACGACTTGCGACCGCGATCCGGTGTAATCGATGATCTGCCTCGCGAGCTCCAGGACAGTCTGCTCGGTGGGATTCCCTACATTCACCGGGCCGATCACATCATCGGACGTAGCCATCATGCGTACGAACGCCTCGATCATGTCGCTGACGTAGCAGAACGAACGCGTCTGGGAACCGTCTCCGTAAACAGTAATCGGCTCGTTGCGCAAGGCCCGAACGATGAAATTGGAAACCACGCGCCCATCATCTACCTGCATGCGCGGTCCGTAGGTATTGAAGATCCTGACAATCTTGATGCGTAAACCGTGCTGGCGGTGGTAATCGGCGAAAAGTGTCTCTGCGCAACGCTTGCCCTCGTCATAGCATGCGCGCGGTCCGATGGGATTGACGCGTCCCCAGTAGCTTTCCACCTGCGGGTGCACCTCAGGATCGCCGTAAACCTCGCTAGTAGAGGCCTGCAGTATGCGCGCCTTTGTGCGGCGGGCAAGGCCGAGCATGTTGATCGCACCGTGCACATTAGTCTTTACTGTTTGCACGGGATCGAACTGGTAGCTCACTGGAGATGCCGGACAGGCGAGGTTGTAGATTTCGTCGCACTCAACGTACAACGGGAAGGTGATGTCATGGCGCACGAGCTCGAAGCGCGTGTTTCCGAGCAGATGCTCCACGTTCTCCTTCCTGCCCGTGAAGAAGTTGTCCACGCACATGACCTCGTGTCCATCGGCGAGCAATCGCTCGCACAGATGCGAGCCGAGGAATCCGCCGCCGCCGGTGACGATAGTGCTCTTGCGTTGTTTCACGCGCATTCCAGTAGGGGAGGCCTTGACATCAGGCCGCTCAGTAGGCGTTCTGGTCCGCCACCATCTTCGTCACGGTGCCGGCGATGATCTTCAGGTCCCAGGCGAGCGACCAATTGTCGATGTACTCCAGGTCGTACTGAATTCGCGACAGCATTTTCTCCGGCTGGTCGGTTTCTCCGCGAAAGCCGTTGATCTGCGCCCATCCGGTTACGCCGGGCCGTACCTTGTGCCGCAGCATGTAGCCTTCGATCAGCTTGCGGTGAGTCTCGTTCAGGGCGACAGGGTGCGGACGGGGGCCGACGATGGACATTCGGCCCTGCACAACGTTGAAGAACTGCGGCAACTCGTCCAGCGAAGTGCGCCGCAGGAATGCTCCCAGGCGGGTGACCCGCGCATCACCGGGCGTCGCCTGGGTGAAGGTGGTGCTGCCGTCTTCGCAAACAGTCATGGTGCGAAACTTCCACATCACGAACGCCTTGCCGCCCATGCCATAGCGCTTCTGTCGAAATATGATCGGGCCGCTGGATGTCAGCTTGATGGCGATGGCGATCAGGAGCATGGGCACCGCCAGCACGATCAGCGCGATACCGCCGACGATGACGTCGAACATTCGTTTGGAAAAACCGTCTATGCCCCGGTGTGGCGTGTCGATCAGTCCGATTACGGGGGTGCCGGCGAGATTCTCCCACGACGGGTGCAACAGGCCGAACGGCGTGAAGTCCGGGACGTAGTGAACGCTGACCGTGGAATCTCGCAACTTGCGAATCATTCTGGCGATCCGAACCTCGGCACGCAGTGGCAAGGCGATATAGACGATGTCGATAGCGTCTGCTCGAATGCGTTCGAGCAGGTCGCCAAAATTTCCCGCTACTGTCACGTTGGAGCTGCGACGTCCGGCAGCCGTGCGGCGATCTTCGTAGAAGCCGGCCATGCGCAACCCCATCCAGGACGTATGCGTAATCACACGCTCGATCCGCTCTCCGGATTCGGTGGCGCCGACGATCGCTGCGGTGCGAAAATTGCGTCCGCCGCGACGCAGCATGCGCAAACAAATTCGCACTACCGCCCGGGCACCAAGCAGTCCCACGAAGGTTGCCATGCCCCAGATCGGGATTACGCTGCGCGGGGTGCCCGGCAACGGATCAACGACATAGCTGATCAGGCTTACGAAGGCAATCGAGACAAACCAGCACGCGGCGGCGCGCAGCAGCTCCGTTCGCAGAGGCGCTATCCGCCAGGATCGGTACAGGGGCCAGAGCCCCGAGAAGAGCATGAACAGGGCCACGCCCGGAAGCGCCAGCGAAAGATAGGCATCGCTCCATGGAACATTCAGGTGCCAGTAGGCGTAACGCAGCCCTCCCAGTATCCAAGCCGCGTCGACGATACGGTACAGGTCCACCAGCGTGGCGCTGTGGGAGTGAACCCACCCGCGATGGCGTCCATTTAGCGATCTGCTTTCGACGGGGACTGCCACCGGCTACCTCCATCTCATGCGTGGCTGGTCAAGCAAGCAATTTTTGTGCGAGTAGAACTGCGATGACACCGATGTGGCCGAGCGCTACGGTTCCCTGAACCCGCGCCCGAGATACGCCAGGACGGGATCAAGCAGATACGTCAGTACAGTGCGCTCCGCCGTCTTTACGTAGATCTCCGCAGGCATACCAGCCTTGAGGACCAAGTTGCCCGAGCGTGCCAACGATTCCGCGGACACTCGGACCTGGGCGAGGTAGTAGCTCGAATTCGTCACCGAATCGGTGAGGCGATCCGCGGAAACATAGACCACTTGTCCCGGTACGATCGGTGTTATGCGTTGCTTGAACGCGGTCAAACGGACATCCGCCTCAGCGCCTATCGCTACGTAGTTGATATCCTCCGGACGGACCTGCGCTTCGATTACAAGGTCGGGATTTGCGGGGACAATGTCCATCAACCTGTCCCGCGGCCCGATCACCGCACCGTTCGTGGTTACGCGCAAATCGACCACTTCGCCCGAGACGGGCGCCACGATCCTTTGCCGCTCGGCGGCGTCGCGGAATGGACGCAGGCGCTCCTGCAGATCGAAAATTCGTGCAGCCGATTCCTTGAGCTCCTTCTCGGCCTGCTGCGAGTAATCGTTGCGCAGCATGAGGATTCGCAACTGAAGCTCGCTGACTCGCTGGCGCGCCTGGGCAAGCTCGGCCTGATTCGTCCCGCGTCTGGACTCGTAGTCCGTTACCGCCCGCTGCAGACCGAGGAAGCGTGTGCGAGCGATGAACCCCTGGGAGAGCAACCGTTCGTTCGCCGCGACCTCCTCTTTCTGCAGCTTGATCGCGAGAGCGTCGGCTTCATCCTGTGCAAGCCGGCTCGCGATCTCGCGTTCCGTCTCCGCGATCTGTTGTCGCAATAGCGCTGCCTGGCTTTCCAGTACCTCGCGCCGGACGTCGAACAGCGCATTCTCTCTGCGGATGAGCTCGGCAACTCGCGCTTCAGTCTTGCGTGAGCTGATCGTTTCGGGATACTCGATGTACTGGGCCAACGACCGTTCCGCGGTCAATCTCGCGTTTCGCGCAAGCTCCGAGTCGAGCTGCGCGCGTACCAGCTCGAGCGTCGCATCGACCTGGACGTCGTTCAGCTCGATAAGCGTTTGTCCGGCCTCGACTCGATCGCCGGGCTTGACCAGTATCGTCTTGACGATGCCACCCTCCTGGTGCTGCACAACCTTTCGGTTCGTGTCGACCTTGACTACGCCAAGGGCGATGACCGCACCGGACAATGGTGCCATGGCCATCCACGCGCCGAGCCCACCGATGAAGACGGCGATGATCAGTAGACCAGCCCGCAATATCGGGCGCGGATCGTGGGTTGCATCGACGTCACTCGGAAACGAAAGCCAGCTTCGCAGTGGGGCGAGCATCAGGTTCCTCGTTGTGTCCGTTCTCGTGGAACGAGCCGTGCCGCTTCACCGGCGCGACGCTCGGACGAGAGCTTGGCAAGAAACTGCTCCTTCGGTCCGAAGAACGCAGCGCCGCCCTCGCGCAACACGAGAACTTTGTTCATCGCCGCGACAAATGCCGGCCGGTGGGTGATCAAGACAAGCGTCACACCGTCGTCTTTGAGCTCGCGGATAGTGCGCATGAGCGCCTGATCCCCCTCTTCATCCAGGCTCGCGTTTGGCTCGTCCAGCACCACGAGACGAGGGTTGCCATATAGCGCCCGGGCAAGCGCGATGCGCTGTCGCTGCCCCCCGGACAGGACCGCACCGGCCTCTCCGAGACCGGTGTCGTAACCGCGGGGAAGTTTCAGGATCAAGTCGTGTGCATGCGCCCGTCTCGCAGCATCGACGACCGCCTCGTCACTCGGCTCCTCGAGTCTGCGAATATTCGCGCTCACCGTCCCCGGGAACAGCTCGACGTCCTGCGGCAGGTACCCGATGTGCGGACCAAGCGATTCTCGCTCCCATGAAGCGACGTCAGCGCCATCCAATCGCACGACCCCAGCCGTCGGCTTCCACACGCCCACGAGGAGCCGCGCAAGTGTGGATTTTCCAGAAGCGCTCGGACCCAGAATCGCGAGCCCTTCCCCGGCGGCAAGTTCCCAGGACATCTGCCGAATGACCGGCGTATCACGACCTCTGACGATGAACGTAACCTTGTTTACGACGAGCCGTCCCGTGGGAGCGGGAAGCGCGGTGCTCTGCGGCTTATCGCCTTGCTGCGCGACGAGGTCCCGCAACCGGTTGGCTGCGCTTCGCGCCTCCACCATGGCTCGCCAACCGGCAATCATCGTCTCCACGGGCGCAAGCGCCCGGCCAAGCAGAATGGTGGCCGCGATCATCACGCCGGGCGAGACATCGAGCCGAATGACGAGCCACGCGCCCATGCCGAGCATCGCGACCTGAATGAGTTGGCGCATCGCCTTGGTCATCGCGCTGATGCGAGAGGTCCAGCGCGCGGTGTCGAGTTGCATCGACAGGACCCGGTGATTGATGGCTTCCCAAGCAGCCGTCACCCGCGGCGTCATCCCCAAGGCTCGGACCACATCGGCGTTTCGCAGACTGTTGTCCACGAAACGGCCTGCGCGCCGGCTTTCGGTCTGCAACGATTCCAAAGGCTTGCGATTGAGCTTTTCGTTGAGCAACGCGAGCGCAAGCAGCGCGGTCGCACCGAAAGTCGCAACAACTCCCATGAGTGGGTGAAACAGGAATATGACGATCAGGTATCCAGGTAGCCACGGTGCATCGAACAGCGACAGAATGCCAGGACCGGTCAGGAACGTGCGCAGTGTGCCGAGATCCCTCAACCCGTGCAGGCTCTGGACACTACTGGGTTGCCCCGCGCCGTCGACCAGTAGCGACAGTACTCTCGGGCCCCATTGCCGATCCAGGTTGACGGCCGCGCTCGCGAGCAGGGCCGAGCGCAGCATTTCGAGCACCATCATGACTAGCAGCGCGCCTACGGTCAGAAGGGTGAGCAGCACCAGAGTCTCGACGTGCCGGCTGGTCAATACCCTGTCGAATACCTGCAGCATGTAAAGCGCAGGCACGAGCAGCAACATGTTGATGAACAAGCTGAAGACACCCGCATAGACGAAGAACGGGCGGTATTGGCGCACGAAGAGGCCCATCAGGGTACGCCTACCCAGGAACCTGCCCGCCGCGCGGGCACACAACGCTCCCCTCTCCCACCGGGAGAGGGGTTGGGGGTGAGGGAAGAGGCGCCACGCGAGGTTCCAGGGCGCAAGTCGCGATGCGCCATCGTGGCGTCTCTACCGGATGTTCGAGCGTCCGCCGGCCGCAACACTGAAAATAAGGGCTTACCTCCGAGCGGACGCTTTTTACCCACCGGCGCCTCCGTCACGATGTGCTGGCGATTACGCCTTCGGCCTTACTACGCTCCATTGGCGGTGTCCGGCGTACCGGTCCTGATGTCCGTAGCGAAATTCCAGCGCGGCGCGATCTCTACGCCCAGAATCCTCTACAACCCCTGGTCGAACTGAAGATTGAATCCCGGGTCGCGTGTGGCGCTGGCAATCGTCAAGGTGTTTTCGGTCAGATCCCAGTCACACTCGTCTGGAGTAACGGTTCGAAAGTTTCTCCAGGCATCTCGGACTCAATCGCGGATGCAACGTCCTTTGTGGGGCTTGCCTGCGCGAGCTGACTGACGACTCCAATGGTAACGATGCCAGCACATGGGGGAAAGCTCGTACTGACCCTCCGTCCCCGGTCGCAATTAGCGACCGGACGCGCGTCTGAATGAGGTGGTTTCCGTCGCAAAAATATGCCCCCGGACTCGTCTTCTGGCGCAGCGCCAGAGTACAACCATGTCGGAACGAACCTCTACAGACAGACAGCACGCATCATTCGCGCCACATACTGTCTCGACAGCATATAGCGTGCCCAGATTGAAATGCTTTAGTGATCCAGTATATTAGGCCAACCGTTTGGCCGCCAAACAGCGAGCAAATGTAAAAGGTTTCGACATCGATTGTGACTGAGTGCTGGAGAAAGGCGGTGTCGAGGAAAACCCGCACCCCTCGGTCAGCAGGACGAAAGGCGGGATCTACCCGGCCTGCGCCATGCACGGCGAGTGGGCACACATACCCGCGCGGAGGAGATTAGCAAGCGGTACAGGCGCGGCGTCGACGCGGGTGTGCAAGCGGATCGACCGCAGTCGGATGGCGGTGCTGCGGCCCGGTGTGCGATCGACCCGGACCGCTGTACCGGCTAATCTCCGCAATCCGAAAGCCGCTAGCGGCAGTGCGCGCCGATCGACCGAGCACGACTGGGCAGGCTGAAAGCTACACGCCGGCCCATCGGAAGCGGTAACATGAACACGCGTAACGCGACGGTGATACTGTCGTCGCTCAGGGATTTATTACAGATGTAGCAGGTGGATCATACGCGACATTGAGTTTGTCAGAGAGACCGGTGCGTTGGTGATTCCGTTCAATCGGCCGTTTCGGACTGGCCTGGAAGGCCGATACATTAGTGAAGCGATCGCGAGCGGGCGGCTGTCCGGCGACGGTCCGTTTACTCGCCGTTGCACCGAGTGGCTCGAACGGAGCATCGGGTGTAGCAAGGTACTGCTTACACACTCTTGTACAGCGGCACTCGAGATGGCATCGATCCTCGCCGGTGTCGGCCCTGGGGACGAGGTCATCATGCCCTCGTATACGTTCGTCTCCACGGCCAATGCGGTTGTCTTGCGGGGGGGAATCCCGGTATTCGTCGACATCCAGCCGGACACGCTGAACATCGACGAGTCTCTGATCGAAAACGCAATTACCTCGCGAACTCGGTCCATCTCGCCCGTACATTATGCCGGCGTAGCGTGCGACATGGACGCGATTATGGGGATTGCCCGCCGGCACGGTCTCGTCGTCGCCGAGGACGCTGCGCAGGGCATCGGAGCCACCTATAAGGGCAAGCCTCTCGGCACGATCGGCCAACTGGGCTGCATCAGCTTTCACGAAACGAAGAACGTGATTTCCGGCGAAGGCGGCGCCCTGCTCGTAAACGATCCCGCCCTGCACGAGCGCGCCGAGATCATCCGTGAAAAGGGAACCGACCGAAGCCGGTTTCTCTTGGGTCAAGTCGACAAGTACAGCTGGGTGGACATCGGCTCCTCGTATCTTCCGAGCGAGCTGGTGGCGGCGTTTCTGCTCGCGCAATTGGAGCAGAGCGACGAGATCAACCGTCGGCGAGGCGAAATCTGGAACCGATACCACGAAGCGTTCGCGGAACTCGAGAAAGCCGGCAAGCTACACCGCCCTGTGGTCCCGGAAAATGTCGTGCACAACGCGCACATATACTACGTTCTCGTTCGCGATCTCGCGACGCGCACCCGCGTGATCGATCGGCTCAAGAAACGCGGCGTCGGTACGGTCTTCCATTACGTCCCGTTGCACAGCTCACCCGCAGGAAGAAGGTTCGGGCGGATCGCGAGCGCGATGGCGGTTACCGAGAGCATCGCCGATCGCCTGTTGCGACTTCCACTATGGCCGGACATGAGCGACGATGTGAGTACGATAATCGCGGCAGCGATAGACACAGTTCACGAGGTATGCGGATAGCCGCGTCACCCGCTGAGCGTTTCCGCAGCGAGCGCACGCCGCGCACGCCTCACGCGATGTCCTAGATCGGGCAGGAATAACCGGCTCGCGGTTGCACATGCGCTTCGCCGCGTGACCGCCAGCACGCATCGGGCGTGCGCTTCCCGATCCATCGGCGCGATCCGGCGCCGCGCCGGCTCCAGCCTCGGAGCTTCGATCGGCACCGAAACCGGACAGTTCGCGCTACTCTATGGTAGGGGAGCTGAAGACGGGAATGAATGTGGACGCCAAAGTCAGGCTCGAGGTTGCGCTACCGCTGGCTGCGTCCCGAGGTCATGATGGCTGAGTACGCTCGGATTTCACCCATACTCGTGACGGGGGGCGCGGGTTTCATAGGCTCGAACTTTGTCCATCGCTGGCTCGATTCCGGACGCGGGCGCGTGGTGGTTCTGGACAAGCTCACCTATGCGGGAAACCTCGGCAACCTGGCCGACGTGTTGTCGGACTCCGAGGTCGTCATGGTCCGGGGCGATATCGGCGATCGCCAGGCCGTGCGCGACCTGTTGCACACCTATAGACCCTGGGCGATCGTGAACTTCGCGGCCGAGAGCCATGTGGATCGATCGATTCTCGGGCCTGCCGAGTTCATCCAGACCAACGTCGTCGGGACATTCCACCTGCTGCAGGAAGCCGCCGCGTACGTCGCCGATCTGGGCAGCGACGAAGGCGCACGATTCCGCTTCCTGCACGTGTCGACGGACGAGGTATTCGGCTCCCTCGGCCCGGACGCTGCGGCTTTCAGCGAGACCACACCCTATGCTCCCAACAGCCCCTACGCCGCGTCCAAGGCGGCCGCAGATCACCTCGTGCGGGCGTATCGCCACACCTATGGACTGCCGACGCTCACGACGAATTGTTCCAACAACTACGGGCCGTACCAGTTTCCGGAAAAGCTGATTCCGCTGGTCATCCATAACGCGGTCGACGGCAAGCCGTTGCCCGTATACGGAGACGGCCTGAACGTGCGCGACTGGTTGTACGTAGACGACCATTGCCACGCCATCATGGCTGTGCTCGACCGCGGCCGGGTCGGTGAGATCTACAACATCGGCGGGAACTGCGAACAGACCAACATCGCCGTGGTCCGTACCATCTGCCAGACGCTGGACGAACTGTTGCCGCATTCGAGTTTCCGTCCGCACGAGCGCTTGATCACGCACGTGGGCGATCGTCCCGGCCATGATCGGCGCTATGCAATCGACAGTTCTAAGATCCGCTCCGAGCTCGGATGGCGACCACGCACCGCATTTGCGGCAGGCATGCGCACCACGATCGAATGGTATCTGGCCAACCGCCGTTGGACACAAAGCGTGGCAAGCGGCGACTACCGGGACTGGATCGAACGCAACTACACGCAGCGAGAGGCATGATGCGCAAGGGTATCCTGCTCGCCGGCGGTGCCGGCACGCGTCTTCACCCGGTGACTCTGGCGGTATCCAAGCAATTGTTGCCGGTGTACGACAAGCCGATGATCTACTACCCGCTCACCACGCTGATGCTGGCCGGCATCAGGGAAATACTCCTGATCTCGACCCCGG
>CAZNBS010000047.1:0-24196 GCA_964570955.1 uncultured Burkholderiales bacterium
AGAACGAATCCAGCCGGGCGCTGACGTAGAGCGCCTCCGCGGGCACCTCGGCGGCGAACGGATTCCTGTGGCCCGCAATAATTGACGACGCGGGGTTGTGCGAAGAGGGCGCCGGTGGTTGGCGACTGAATCTGGCATGATGCGCACATGTGGCCCATGTTGCGAGCGTTCATCGGATTTTTCGCCGATGCTGTTCGAGTCGGCAGGCTGTTCCTTCGCTCATCGTCCTCAATCCGAGCGGAGAATCTCGTTCTCCGTCGGCAGCTCGCGCGGTATATCGAGCGGGGAGTTAAGCCCCGGCGCATTGACCATCCGACGCGGGTGAGTCTAGCGCTGTTTACCAGGCTATGTGATTGGCGGGACTCGGTCGTGAGTGTTCGTCCATCGACCATCGTGCGCTGGCACCGACTCGGTTGGCGGATCTTCTGGCGATTGAAAAGCCGGGCTGGGCGTCCGTCTATTCCGGCCGAACTGCGCATGTTGATCCGGAGGATGGCTCGAGATAATCCGATATGGGGTCAGGAGCGAATCGCCTCCGAATTGCTCCTGAAGCTTGGTCTGCAGGTCTCACCCCGCGCCGTGGCGAAGTACATGCCAAAGCGGCCGCCGGGGCAGCCACGGGGAGACCAGCGTTGGTCGACATTCTTGACGAACCACGCGAAGGCGATCATTGCGTGCGACTTCTTTGTCGCTGTGACTGCGACGTTTCGGGTACTTTACGTGTTCGTGGTGATCGAGCATGGGCGGCGTCGCTTGGCGCATGTCAACGTGACAGCCAATCCCACTGCGTACTGGACGCTGCAGCAACTCCGCGAAGTCGTCGGAGAAGTGGGCGCCCATCGGTATTTAATCCATGACCGAGACCGGATATACGCCAAACAGCTCGATGATTCGATCAGATCGTGGGGTCTGGAAGTACTCAAATCGCCCGTGGCGAGTCCGAAAGCAAATGCGATATGCGAGCGTGTGATCGGGACGATTCGGCGCGAATGCTTGGATTGGCTAATTCCGATCTCGGAGGCGCACCTCCGAGCCATTCTGAAAGATTGGGTCACGCACTACAATGGAGGTCGCTGTCATGGTGCGTTGGGGCCTGGCGTGCCGGATCCGCCGGTGGGAGGATTGCTCGTCCAGAACTCAGAATCCCGTCATCGATTGGCGGCGGGTTCGCTCGTGCTTATGAAATCGATTTTGGGCGGATTGCACCACGAGTATTCGCTTGTGACAGCGAGGGCAGGCACGTGAATAACCGCAGCGAGCCAATAAATGCGGGCCACAACTCGATCTGCTCGGCGTGCCACAGACAGCCTACCGGTGAGCATCGCGCCCGGTAATTCGCCCGTAATCACGTCGCCGATCTGCGGAATGTAAGGCAAGCTCCCCGATCGATGGCGAATCTGCTGAGTCGGTCCGGTCCGGCGGGTCCCGCGCGGGCGTCCGAATTGTGGCCCGCAATAATTGACGGCGACTGTTTGTTCCAAGGTAGCGCCTGCGGCGGGTGGCTGAATCTGGCATGATGCGCACACCAGAACAGAATAGCAGCCACCGTGGATGCGACATATTGTGCTGCTAGCCTCGTCTCCTTCAGTAGAACGTGTTTCTGCTCCCGCTCAAATGGCAATCTGATATGCCGCCGGATGGCGACAATTAATTCCGTCCGAGTCTGTGCAGTTGCATCGATCGCATCAACTGCGACGTTGAGGGAAAGAGTTCAATCATGAGGAAGTCGAGGCAACGGGAAGAGTCAGTTCTGTCGCTCACCCGCGCAGCAGGAAGCGCGGGCGCTCGGGCTGGCGACCAAGAGCATGAAACACTGCGAAGCCTGCGCAGTGCTATGCGAACCGAAGGTTTCGATGCGTTAGTCGCACTATCGCAGGACAACGTCACTTATGCTGCCGGGTTTCTAGTGCCGAGCCACGCCACCAATCGCTTCCGCAGGACAATCGCGATTATCGCTGGCGACAGGTTCGCTTCCCAGATTGTGGTAAACGTGGAGGAAATCCAGGCCATAGCCCGATCCCGCTTCAAGGACATCCGCGCCTACGACCAATTTACACAGCAGGCCGCCGACGTCCTCGCTGATGCGCTGATCGAGGCGGGTGTCGACAAAGGCCGCATCGCAATCGAGCTCGACTTTATGCCAGCCGCCGACTTCTTGATTCTTCGTAAGCGCCTGCCACATGCCAAGTTCGAAGGATGTAAGGATCTTTTCTTCCGCACCCGCATGATAAAGAGCGACGAAGAGGTGGCAATCCTGCGGCGTGTCGGCGCGCTCTCCGAGCGCGTCATTCACGACGTCCTGAAGGAAGTCCGTGTTGGGATGAGCGAGATCGACATAGCTCGCCGCCTCGTCGACGAGATGATTGCCGGCGGGTCGTCCAATTTCAAGTACCGGGTTGGTTCGGGCATCAACAGCTCGATCACGAATTGCGGGACGACGAACAAGAAGATCGAGAAAGGCGACATCATCCGGGTCGAGATTCTGGGTGACATTGATAACTACCGCTCGAATGTGACCCGCACGGCAGTGACAGGCAAGCCGAGCGAGCGCCATAAGGCGATTTGGAGTCACCTTATCCGCGCTCGCGAGATGTGCAAGACGATGCTGAAGCCCGGCACTCGCGTTGCGGACGTCTATCGGGCCTACGTCGCAGCGTGCCACGAAAACGGCATCGTGCCGACTCTGAAATTCCTCGGCCACGGCATCGGCCAAACCATCCATGAGGAGCCGTACCTCACCGACGTGCGGGAGATAATCTTCGAGCCAAACATCACCTTCACGATGGAACCGCTCTACATGCTTCCGGGTGAGGTCGGATTCCACACCGAGGACATGTATGTGATCACTAAGAACGGCTTCGACTACATCACAGGCAACATTTCTCCGAAAGACGAACTGATCGAGGTTGGGTAAATGGAACAGCAGCTTAATCTCGAGCGCTTCGAGACATTCCTCGTTGCGCTACCCATTCGGCGTCCGCATCGCTGGGTCGGCCTCGACTCGCCCGTCGGCGCGGGCTACGTGGTTACGCGCGCGACGCTCACGGACGGCACCGTCGGCTGGGGCGAAGGCCAGGTCATCAAGACGTGGGGCGGGGACGATGCGTCCCGCTACGGCGAAACGCCGAAGACCACGGTCACGATCATTCAAGATTACCTCGTGCCCGAGATCAAGCAAGTCGATGTGCGGCAATTCGAGACGGTGCACGCTGCGATGAATCGCACGATTCGCGGATATCCGTATGCGAAGGCTGCGGTGGAAGTCGCTGTTATCGATGCCGTCGCGCGTAGTCTGAAAGTCCCCGTCTATCAATTGCTCGGCGGGCGCTTCCGCGACAAGATAGAGCTTGCGCACAGTATTGGGCTAATGGAGATCGAAGATGCAGTGGCAGAGGCGGAGCAGGTCGTAAAGGAGGGGATAACAACGCTAAAGATCAAGATTGGCGTGGAGGTTGAGCGCGACGTCGCGGTCGTGCGCGCGATCCGTCGTGCGATCGGGGACGCGCCTCGCATCCGGGTCGATGCGAACCAGGGTTACAAGACGTGGCGCGAAGCCGTCACGGCAATTCGCATGATGAGCGAGTACGGGATTTCGTACGTAGAGCAACCCGTGGACGGCATTAATGCCATGGCCGAAGTGTCATCGCGTTGCGACGTTCCGGTGATGGCGGACGAGAGTGTCTGGACCGAGCGGGACGTCGCTGCGATCGCTGCCTCTGGAGCCGCGCAATACCTTTCGGTCTACTACACAAAACCGGGTGGCCTTTGGAAAGCGAAGCGCTTGCTGACGGTGGCTGGTGCGTTCGGCATGCGATGCGATATCAACGGCTCTGCCGAAATGGGAATCGGTAATGCGGCGAACCTGCATCTAGCGGCAGCGGCGCCCGAGATCACACTTGCCGGAACGATTCCTGTCACCTCGACCACCGAGATACAACGTACCAAGATCGCCGGCCGTAAGTACCTCGACGACATCATCCGCACACCATTTGTGTATTGCGAAGGCTGTTTGATGGTCCCGAATGGACATGGTCTCGGCGTCGAGGTTGATGAAGAAAAGCTACGGCGCTACGCTGTAGCTCTCTGATCCTCAACGAATGAGCGTGGATCGCCACGAGTCAGGCGCGCTTTCACTTACCCCGACCCCGCGCTGAACATCCTCGTGCCGTTGTACATGGCTTTCAATGTTGCGAGCGAAATTCAGCTTATGCACATGCTGTCGTAAAGAAGAGTGACCTCATGAAACGAATCGAACGCGTCGCCATCATCGGTGCCGGTAACGGGGGCTGCGCCGCTGCCGTCGATCTAACGTTGCGGGGGTTCGACGTCCGACTGTACGGCCGTACGACCTCGACTCTCGATCCGCTAAAAGCTCGTCAAGGAATCGAGTACGAAGGCATCTTCGGTGACGGCTGCGTTCGGATCGGCGTCATTACCAATGACGTCGTCGAGGCGATGCAAGGGGCCGATGCTGTCGTTGCAATGGCCCCGGCGCAAGCGCACGAAAATATCGCCGCGCTGGTCGCGCCGCATCTGAGGCCGGAGCAGGTCTTGTTCGCGGCGCCTGGGCACACGCTGACGCTAATCCCGAATACGCTGCGACGGCACGGTCGCACCGCGTCGGCCACTTGTGCCACTTCAACGCTGCCTTACATCTGCCGAAAGACAAGCGAAGCCCGTGTGAAAGTATCTCGCGCATCGGCGAAGTTGAGGTTCGCCGCCTTTCCCGCCGCACGCACCGCCGAATTGGCGGAGCGGCTCACGCCCGTCTTTTCCGCGATCTTCCCGGTACCGACGATACTCGACACGCTGTTCCCGTACACGAACGCCATTCACCACCCGCCCGCTCTGCTCTGCAATATCGGACGCGTGGAATCCACCGGTGGTGAGTACTGCCACTACTACGACGGAATCACCCCATCTGTCGGCGCCTTGATCGACCGACTCGACGATGAGCGCCAGGCAATCGCGACCGCGTACGGTTGCAAGATTGACCGGATTGCCGAGCATTTTTTTCAGATGGGCTACACGGACGCCAACGGCAGGGCTGGTGGCAATGCATATTCTGTTTTTCACAATAGCGAACCGAACCGCTGGATTAAGGCGCCCGCTTCCATCGATCACCGCTTCTTCAACGAAGACATTCCTTTCGGCCTCGTTCCGTTCTCCGAGCTCGGACACCTGGCCGGTATCTCTACGCCGGTTACGGATGCCGTCATTATGTTAGCGAGCGCCATCACGCACAAACCCTATCGCGAGCTTGGCCTGAACGTCACCAAGATGGGTTTCGAGGGCCTGAGCGCAAGCGAAGTGCGCCGCGTGGTCGAACTGGGTTATGTCTGATATCCCATTCGGGATCGCCTTTGATGGCTTCGTCCCCGTGCGCGAAGCGGTGGAGGTCGCGCTACGCGCTGAGCTTGCCGGGGCGCGTTCCTTCTGGATCGCCGAGCACTTGGGTTATCGCGAAGTCTTCGTAACCGCAACGGCCATCGCGCTCGCCACCGATCGCGCGCGACTACTGCCTACGGCGATCAGCCCCTACCTGCGGCATCCGACTCCCATGGCGATGGCCTTGTCGAGCCTTGCCGAGCTCGTGCCCGACCGTGTCGGCATTGCAGTCGGTGTGGGCAACCCCATGTTCCTACGCGAGTCTGGGTTCGAAATCGAGAAGCCTGTGGAGGTGACGCGCGACTACGTGCAGGTGTTGCGGGCGCTGCTTTCGACGGAAGCAGTGCATCAGGAGGGGCGCACATTCAAGCTCGCCGGGGCGCGCGTAGCGTTCCGGGCAGCGTCACCGATTCCTTTGTACATCGCGGCGACGGGTGCCTACATGTTGAAGCTGACAGGCCGCATAGCGGATGGCATCGTGCTATCTGCCGGTTTGTCGACGGCGTACACGAAGCAAGCTCTCGCATTGGTGTCGGAAGGTGCGCGTGCGCAAGGGCGCGATCTTGCGACACTCGCCAAGGCGAGCTATGTCTACTTCATTGCCGGTGGCGATCCGGCCGAATCGCGTCGCAAGGCGCGTGAGAAGCTGGCGTTTCTGTTGCGCAATAAAGCTATGCACGAGAACGTCCGGTCGAGCGGATTGAACATCGATCAGGAAGCGATCATGGCCGCAGTCTCGCGTCGCGATCTTGCCACTGCGATGGCGCTCGTACCCGAAGAGGCGGTCGATGCCTTCACGATCACGGGCGACATCGCAACGTGCCGGCGGCGGGTTCGTGAATATCGTGAAGCTGGACTCGAGGAACTCGTGCTATCGCTCGTCGGCACCGTCGAAGACCGCATGCGCAGTATCGAGATGCTTACCGACATCCTGACAATCGGCTGATCCCCTTTCAAAGAGAGGACGTGTTAAGTATGAAAAATGCATTGACTGAGGCGCTAGCAGAGGCGGGCGTCGATTTTGTCGCTATATTTGCCTCGAGCGGTCTGTCCGCGACGCAGAAGCAGATCGACAAAGACCCGCGATTTACATGCATCCATCCGAGCAACGAGGGCGAAGGCGTGGCAATTTGCGCTGGAGCCTGGCTTGCAGGCAAACGTCCCGCGCTGCTCATGGAGAACTCGGGATTGCTTCTGTCGGCGTATCAGCTCATGCGTCTGAACGCAGCGAACGAGGTGCCCGTGCTAATGGTACTCGATATCCGCGGTGGTCCTGGGGAAGCCAACTGGTGGGCGATGCCATTGGGATGGTCTATGGAGCCTGTGCTGAACTCGTTGCGCGTGCAGTATCTGATCGCAAACACGGCAGCCGACGTGGCGACGTACGTGCCAAGGCTCGTGCACAGCATGCTACACAGCAAGTACCCCGTAGCGCTTGCACTGCGCCGCGGCATTGAGTTGGAGGCATAGCAAATGCGCAGATTCGATTATCTGAAGCGCCTTGCAACGATGATTGCCGACGAGACGCTGGTCGTCTGCAACCTGCAGGACACGACCTATGAATGGCAATATCTGCGCCCTAGCGACGGCAATCTACTGCGCCAGGGAATGGGCTGCGTGAGTTCCGTTGCATTCGGACTCGCGGTATCGCTGCCGGAACAGCGAGTGATTGCGCTCGACGGCGACGGCAGCATGCTGCTAGGGCTTGGAATGCTGACAACGCTAGGACGTTACGCGCCTAGCAATTTGCTCGTGTTGATCTTCGACAACGGCTGCTACTTCTCCACTACACGCGCCTTCAGTCCCGGCGGCGTGCAGCCAAGCGCAACAGCGTTTGGAGCCGACTTCGAAGCGATGGCACGGGGAGCCGCGATCAAGAATGTGATTACGGTGAGTAACCTCGGCGGCTTCGAAGAAGCGGTCGGGCATTGGCAGAAATCACGCGGGATGTGGCTCGTCGTCGTTAAGGTGGATGACCACTTGCCGGAAAAAGTACCGATGCCGACCATCGATGGCAAGGAGAACAAATACCGCTTTCTACGGTTCGTCGAAAAGCTGGCAAAGCAAAGTATCCTTTTATCAGAAGAGGAAAAGTCGTTCCGCACGTCATGAGGATCCACATGAACAATCGACTCGCGGCCGCCGCGTTTGTTGTGACGATCGCGGCCCCGACCGGCGCAACCGCCGCAGACACAACCTATCCGGCCAAGCCCGTGCGCTTCGTCGTACCGTTCTCTCCCGGTGGCACTACCGACATCATTACTCGTATCGTTGCCGAGCAATTGCAACAATCATTCAAGCAGTCGTTCATCGTAGACAACCGCGGTGGAGCCGGCGGCAATATCGGCGCAGACATCGTTGCCAAGAGCGCGGCGGATGGCTACACGGTTTTGATGAGCTCACCGGGTCCTGGGGCCATCAACCAGTTCCTCTATTCGCGAATGCCCTACGATACAAAGAGCGACTTCGCTCCTGTTGTACTCGTTACGCGACAGGGGAACGTCCTGACAGTGCATCCGTCCGCAGGCGTGAAGTCGGTGCCAGAGCTCATCGATAAGGCGCGCGCTAAGCCTGGCACTATCAACTATGCAACCGGCGGGGCCGGAACGAGCGCACACCTCGCGACCGTACTATTTGCATCGCTCGCGAAGCTGGATCTCGTGCATGTCCCATATCGCGGCAGCGGACCGGCAATCGTTGCGTTGCTTGCAGGGCAAGTGGGGATGATGTTCAACACGCTACCCGCAATGGTGCCGCACATCAAGAACGGCAAGGTCATTGCGCTCGGCGTCTCCACCGCGCAACGCTCGGCGACGCTGCCTGACGTTCCGACGATCGCAAGCTTCGTCCCGGGCTTTGAGGCAAGTTCTTGGCTCGCGGTCGTCGCACCGGCAGGCACGCCGCCTGACATCATTGCGAAGCTAAATGCGGAAGCGAACCGTGCGTTGCAGAAGCCGGGCGTACGAGAAAAGCTGCGGGTAATGGGCGCGGAGCCTGCCGGCGGCTCGCCGCAGGACCTCGCGCGTCATCTCTCCGAGGAGACGACAAAGTGGCGTAAGATCGTGCAGCTTTCCGGCGTGAAATCAAACTGATGCGATATTTCGCTCCGATCGAATTGCAAGATGCCATTCGTCTGAGGCAGGAGACCGGGTTCCCCATTCTAGCAGGTGGCACAGACCTCTATCCCTCAATGGAGAACGGCGCCGCGATCGACGGAGTCATCGATATTACACGCATCGAAGCGTTGCGCGGGCCGATTCGCTACGATACTGATGCGTTGGTGATACCGGCGCTCACCACGTGGTCTGAGCTGATCGGTGCCGAGTTGCCACCGCAATTCACCTGCGTCAAACAGGCCGCGGCGGAAGTCGGTGGCCGTCAAATCCAGAATGCCGGCACCGTCGGTGGCAATATCTGCAACGCGTCACCCGCGGCGGACGGCGTCACCGCGCTGCTTGCGCTCGATTCGAGCGTAGTGCTAGAAGGGATGCGCGGTGAGAGATGCATGCCGCTGGCGGCATTCATTCATGGCAACCGCCGCATTGCGCTGTCGCGAGACGAGGTCGTCACGGCGGTCCGCGTACCGATTCTGAGCGGGCGACACGCCTCCACGTTCAAGAAGCTTGGTGCGCGGCGCTACCTGGTAATTTCTATTGTCATGGCCGCAGTGCTGATCGAGTTCGATGAACACGCGCGCGTGCGCAAGGTCGGGGTCGCAATCGGCGCGTGCGCCGATCGCGTGCTGCGCCTGCCGGCTGTCGAACAGTCGCTGCTCGGACTTGACGCGGCGGCCGTTGCGCGCTTCGAACTCCCGGATGCCGCGTTCGCGCCAATTACGCCGATCGACGACATCCGCGGCACCGCTGTCTATCGGCGGCACGCCGCCAAGGCGCTCGTCAAAGAAGCACTTTACGACATCTCGCACCGGCTTTCAGGATGAACGACATAATCGAAGGAATGTTGACAGTCAATGGTCTTGCGTGCCGCGTAAGCGCCGACGCCTCGCGCAGGCTTTCGGACGTTCTGCGTAGCGACCTTGGGCTTACCGGCACGAAAGTCGGCTGCAATGCTGGTGATTGTGGCGCATGTACAGTGTTGCTCGACGGCAAGCAGGTGTGCAGTTGTCTGACCTCTTTCGCGCAGGCAATCGGCCGATCGGTTATGACGGTGGAAGGCCTCGAAACCGATGGCAGGCTTCGGCTATTGCAAGAAAGCTTCGTCAACATGGGCGCTACGCAGTGCGGCATCTGCACGCCTGGTATGTTAATGGCGACGTCGGAGTTCGCGCTCGAGCCAGGCATTCCTACGCGAGAACAGATTCTCGATAGACTCGGCGGCGTGCTCTGCCGCTGCACGGGCTATCTCAAAATCGTCGACGCCATCGAGCACTACTTCCGTGGGGAACGGACGCGGTGGGACGAACCAGCTCGCGGCGCCGCAGTCGGGGCGCGCTTGTTGAAAGTCGACGGCTGGCCCCGGGTGACGGGGCGAGCGACGTTCGGAGCGGATGTCGCCCCGCGCGATGCCCTGCATCTGCGCGTCATCCGTTCGCCCCATGCGCACGCGAGATTCAAGCTGGGTGACTGCAGAGCGATACTCGAGCGTCATGGTATCGAGGCCATTCTTACCGCCCGTGACGTACCGGGCAACAATATCTTCAGCGTGTTCGCGCGTCTTCGCGATCAGCCCGTGCTCGCCGACGGCTACGTGCGTTATCGCGGCGAAGCGATCGCGGCGCTCATCGGCAAGCGCGATGCGGTCGAGAGTTTTCCCCTTGCAGAGCTTCCACTTCGATGGGAAGTGCTCCCGGCGCTGAGTGGAATCGAAAGCGCGCTGAACGCGCCGCCTATCCACCAGCACCGCCAGGGCAACGTGCTCATGCAAGGTAAGCAGATCACGGGGGACGTTGAGAAAGAGGCAGGCAGTGTGTCTGCGACCGGAAGATTCGAAACCTCCTTCGTCGAGCATGCGTACATCGAGCCTGAGGCGGGTTACGGACGCCGCATCGGCGACCGTATCGAACTCTTCGTCTCGACCCAGGCACCGTACATGAACCGCGACGAGATTGCGTGGGTGCTCGGTATCGAGAAGGAACAGGTGCGCATTGTTCCCACGGCCGTCGGCGGCGGCTTCGGCGGCAAGATCGACATGTCGGTGCAGCCGATCATCGCGGTGGCTGCGTGGGTGACTGGTAAGCCGGTAACTTGCTCCTACTCGCGCGGCGAAAGCATGCGCGCGACTACGAAGCGGCACCCGGCGTCGATCGAGGCGAGGTTGACCTGCGACGAGAGCGGCCGACTCGCAAGCTATGAATTCCATGCCGACTTCAACACGGGTCCATACGCCTCGTGCGGACCCATCGTGGCGGATCGCGTGCCGATTCACGCGATGGGCCCTTATCGTGTACCCGCTGTTCACTGCACCACGCGCGCTATCCATACGAACGACGCCATCGGGGGCGCCTTCCGCGGTTTCGGCGTACCCCAGGCGGCGATCGCTCACGAGGCACTGATTGACGAGCTTGCCGACTGCGTCGGCATCGATCGGCTCGATTTTCGCCTACTGAACGCGCTTACCGCGGGCGATATTACCGCGACCGGACAAAGGCTCGAGCACAGCGTCGGCATGCGCGCGTGTCTCGAAAAGCTTGCGCCGATCTGGAAAGAGCAGCGGTCCCAGATCGCGAAGTTTAATATTGCCACCATTAGTGGCGTGAAACGCGGCATCGGACTAGGCTGCATGTGGTATGGCATCGGAAATACATCGCAACCTAATCCGTCCTCAATGAAGATCGGCATAAACCCGGCTGGTCGGGTGACGCTGTTCAGCGGCGCGGTCGACATTGGACAAGGAGCGAGCACAATCCTCACGCAGATTTGCGCCGATGCGCTTGGCGTCAGTGCCAGCACTATTCTGCTCGTGAGCGGGGACACCGACAAGACCCTCGACGCGGGAAAGAGCTCGGCGTCGCGGCAGGCATTCGTGTCCGGCAATGCGGTGATGCGTGCGGCGGAGAACCTGAAGGCTGCGTTACGACGCGAAGTAGGTGCCGCTAACGATGCGGAGGTAACTTTCACAGATATGGGCGTCTATGTCGCTAGCGGTGCGGTCCGTGTTGAGGTGCCGTTAAGCGCGATGCAAATTGATGCAGATGGCATGGTGGTTTGTGCGACCGGATATTTCAACCCGCCGACCACCGATCTCGACGCGAAGGGGCAAGGTGATCCTTATGCGACCTATGCCTTTGGCGCGCAGATGGCGCTCGTCGAAGTCGATACTTTGCGCGCCACTGTAAAGGTGAAGAAGGTCTGGGCCGCGCACGATGTCGGCCGCGCGATCAATCCGACCCAGGTTGAGGGTCAGATCCACGGCGGCATCGCGCAGGGCCTCGGCCTCGCGCTCATGGAGGAGTATCTGCCCGGGCGTACCGAGAACCTGCACGATTATCTAATTCCGACAATCGGTGATATGCCCGATGTCGAAATCATTCTTATTGAGGCGGCGGAACCGCTTGGCCCGTACGGTGCGAAAGGCGTGGGCGAGCCCGCATTAATCCCCACTGCGCCGGCGATACTCGGCGCAATCGAGCACGCGACGGGCCTGCGCCCGCGGAGGGTGCCGGTCACGCCGGCCCGTCTCTGGGCGCTCCTCCATGAGGAAGCGCCTGCGATTATTCCAGACCAATCTATTCGCTCTGGGAGGCACCGACGATGAAAGTCTTATTTGAACTGTCCATCACTGCACTTGCGCTTAACGCATTCGGTACCGTGCAGGCGCAAACCTATCCCACTAAGCCGCCCAAGCTGGTCATCAGCTATCCAGCCGGCGGCAGCACGGATATCGTCGGACGAACGGTGGGCGCGAAGCTTGCGGATATCATAGGTAAATCGATCGTGATTGATAACCGCGGCGGAGCGAGCGGTACGATCGGCGCCGCCCTTGTCGCAAAGGCTCCGCCCGACGGTTACACCTTGCTTCTTGCGGCCGGCGCGCATGCTCTTGGAATGAGCATCTTTCTGAGTCTTCCGTACGACCTCGCTAAGGATTTTGCACCCGTCAGCCTCGTGGCTCGGAGCGGCTACCTACTCGTGCTGCACCCGACGGTGCCGGCGAAGACTGTGAAGGAACTCGTCGCCATCGCAAAGGCGAGCCCGGGCAAGCTCAACTATGCATCGACCGGCCATGGCTCGACACCGCACCTCGCGGCGGAGCTGTTCATCTCGCTTACCGACGCCAAGATGACCAACATTTCCTATAAGGGCGATACGCCGGCGATCAACGACCTGCTCGGCGGGCATGTGGATCTGGCCTTTATCGGCATCTCGGGCGTCGCACCGCATGTCGTAGCGGGGAAGCTCAGGGCACTCGCGGTGACAACAGCGCAGCGCATCTCGGCCATGCCGGAATTGCCGACGCTCGCCGAGGCCGGCGTCAAGGGCTATGAATTCGGAACGTGGTGGGGTTTAGTCGCCCCGGCTGGTACGCCACGCGAGATCATCAATCTCCTCGCACGGGCAGCGCAGAAGGCGGCGACCTATCCCGGCCTCAAAGATAGATTCAGGAGTCTGGGGATCGACGCTGCATCTAGTGTCCCGGATGAGTTCGGCGCGTTCATCAGGGCCGAGATCGAAAAGTATGCAAGAATCGCGAAGGGCGCTGGGGTGCAGCCTCAAAAGCTATAACACGCGTATTTCTCCGCTGCGCATCGTAGTACATCAGCTGGCGTTTCTCAGGAAGTTGGACAAACTTACTCAGATCGATCTCAAGATCCTCGAGATCCTTCAGAACGAAGGCGACATCCGGAACGTGCAACTCGCCGAGATGGTATCGCTTTCGCCTAGTCCGTGCCTCCAGCGTGTGAAGAAGCTTCGCAAGCAGGGTTACATCTCTGGCGTTTCCGCAATCCTCAACCTCGGCAAGCTCGCTCCGCACGTCGTCGTCCACTGCAGTATACGGCTCTCCGAGCAGACGACGAATCACTACCGCGTGTTTGAAGCAGCCGTTCGGAAGATCCCGGAGATTGTCGAGGGCAGCCTCATCAGCGGCGATTACGACTACCTGCTCAGGTTCGTTGTGCGTGACATGCAGGCATTCAATGACGTACTGAGTAGGATGATGGAGATGAATATCGGCATCAAGAACCACACATCTACCGTCGAGGTGAAGTGCGTAAAGCGGGCGGCTGCCATGCCGCTGCGTAGCCTTCTCAAAGAGGAGTCGTGACCGAGATACACGAAACGATAGCCATCATTAGCGGCACGGGCGCTCTAGGGAAATTCTGAACAAGTCATTGGCATTGCGATCCGATTGTCATATTCGGACAAGGTGGAGCGCGGCATGAACCAAATGAGCTTTTCGGATGCGGAGTATGCCGGCAAGCGCAAACGGACCCACCGCGAGGTGTTCCTTGCCGAGATGGAGAAAGTCGTTCCGTGGAAGTCGCTGCTGGATCTGATCGAGCCGTTCTATCCGCTCGCCGGACGCGGGCGTCATCCCTACCCACTTCAGACGATGCTGCGCGTTCACCTGATGCAAAACTGGTTCGGGCTGAGCGACCCGGGCATGGAAGAGGCACTGTACGAGATTACCCCCATGCGCGTGTTTGGGCATTTGTCGCTCAATGGGCCGATTCCGGACGAGACGACCATACTGAACTTCCGTCGCTGCTGGAGAACAATGAGCTCGCCCTCGAGATCCTGAGCCGAGTATGTCTACTTGGGCCGAAAGGGGCTGCTGCTCAAGCGCGGCACCATTGTGGACGCGACGATTATCGCCGCGCCCAGTTCGACCAAGAACGCCCAAGGCAAGCGCGATCCCGAGATGCACCAGACGAAGAAGGGCAATCAATGGTACTTCGGGATGAAGGCGCACATTGGAGCCGACGCCGACTCGGGGCTGGTTCATACGGTGACCACGACCTCGGCCAATACGGCCGATGTGGAGGAGGTCGAGTTTCTGCTGCACGGCAAGGAGAAGGTGGTGCATGCGGATGCAGGCTATACCGGGGCGCAAGACCATGTCAGGCGCAGGAGCCTTGAGTGGCGGGTCGCGACCAAGCGCGACAAGATCAAGGCGATGGAGGAAGGTGCGCAGAAGCGTGCACTCGAGAAGCGCGAGCGACGCAAGGCGAGCATCCGGGCACGGGTGGAACATCCGTTTCGAGTGATCAAGCGCCAGTTCAGGCTCACGAAGGTGCGCTTTCGGGGGTTGGCGAAGAATACGGCGCACGTGATTACGCTATTCGCGTCGTCGAATCTGTGGATGGCAAGGAAGAAGCTTCTCTCATGACAGTCGCAATGCGTCCAGAGATTAAGAATGACGCTAATAAGGCAGCATAACCGGTCCGCAAAGCCCGAAAATCATCGGATAGTGAGGTCGGATTTCGCCATGTCTCACTATGTCCCGCATGTGGAAGACATAAGCGCCATCAGCATGGCTTATTCAGACCTTCCCTAAGTGTAGGGGCCTCGCATTGCGTTGGGCTTCCGCAGGTCATCAAGTGCTCATTGCTTCACGCGACGCAACATGTGCCGTGGCGGCTGCCGACGAGCTTCGATCGCTCGGTGCGGGCGCACAGTTCGAAGGCGGCGGTTTAATTGCAGCGGGCGAGTGCGCGTCGATCGTCGTGATGACGGTACCTTATGCGGCTCAGCTCGATACTGCTTGCAAGCTGAAGTGGGTCTTATCCGGGAAGATCCCCGTCGATGTCGCGGCACCGCTCGTTCCGCCTCGGGTTTCACATGTCCAGCTTCCAGCTGGCAGATCGAGTGTCGCTGCGATCCACCAGGAACTCGGCGAGAACGTAAGCCTGGCTGCGGCGTTCCAGCACGTCTCTGCTTACAAGCTCAAGAAGCTTGATGACGATATCGCATCCGACGTGCTTGTGTGTGCCAATTCAATCTAGAAAACGCAATTGGCACGTAGACGGCATTTTCTGCGGTAATCCCCTCTCATTTTGGCAGTGTTCGTATAAGAGTCGCATGGAATCACTACTTTGACGAGTTCTCGATCTCTAAAATAGGCTTAAGTGCTAGACGTGACGATGAAAGTCTTTGCCAGGATAGCCGAAGTCAGAATCGCCCGAACATTCGTTGGCGGGGGTGTGTCGCCTTGAAAGCCGAATGTTTCTACACATCTTTCCTCGCGTACTTTGAGTGACGTCATGACACCACAACTCCTGTCGCTGATTACTATCCCGCTTACTTTCGTGGTTGTATCTGCTCAAGCGCAGACCTACCCTGCTAAACCTGTTCGCCTGATCTTGTCCTATCCGCCCGGTGGCGCAACTGACACCATGGGGCGGATGGTCGGCAAGATTCTTTCCGACGCTTGGGGTGTGTCGGTCGTCGCGGAGAATCGTCCCGGCGCAAGTGGTAGCATCGGTACCGAGCTTTGCGTGAAGGCGGCTCCAGACGGCTACACCATGTGCATGGTCGCGCCCGCGCAGGCGATGGCATCGAGAATCTCGAACAGGGTTCCATTCGACTCGCTCAAGGATTTCACTCATGTTTCCCTTATTGCGACAATGCCCATGATTCTTTGTGTGCATCCGTCGCTTCCGGTAAGAAACGTCTCAGAGCTCATAGCTCTTGCCAAAAAGAGACCCGGGGCACTGAGTTATGCCTCGAGCGGCGGTGGCGCAAGTCATCACCTCGCAATGGAAATGTTCAAACAGCAGGCCGGCGTCGACATCGTCCTCATCACGTATAAAGGCGGTGGCGCGCAGCTTGCTGATCAGCTCGCTGGTCGGGTCGAACTGGCCTTCAACCTTGCCATTGGCGTTATGCCCTATATAGACCAGGGAAAGCTGCGTCCCCTCGCCGTTTCGACGAAGGAGCGCTTTCCGGCGCTTCCGCAGGTTCCCACAGTTTCCGAGAAAGGCGTTGATGGCTACGATATGAGCTCGTGGCAGGGTTTGTCGATGCCTATCGGGGTACCGCTCGAAATCGTGCGACGCATTAGCACAGAGGTGGCGAAGGGAGTACAGTCGGAAGGGATGAGGGCCAAGATTCTCGCAATGGGCGGTGTCGCGGTCGGCAGCACCCCGCGGGAGTTCGATGCTTTCTTCCGGTCGGAGTCCGACAAGCTCTTTAAAGTCGCCAGAACGGCTAACGTAAGAATCGACTGAGGTCACCGTGCGAGTAATCGCGCTGGAAGAGCACTTCACCACGGTTCTGCATAACGAAAAGACCAGGGTCCGCCCTCGACTTGCCTGGAAAGACCGTGGCGCGCAGCTCGGTCAGGACATTGAAAGCGAGCTCTTCGATCTCGGCGCCAGACGGATTGCAGCGATGGATGCAGCGGGCATCAAAGTGCAGGTGTTATCGCTAAATCAGCCTGGTGGTCAGGGCTTTCCGGCGGATGTGGCGATACCGATGTGCCGGGAAGCGAACGACATACTGCACGATGCGATCAGCGCGCATCCGACGCGCTTTCGTGGCTTTGCTGCGCTACCCACTGCCGATCCTGGCGAAGCCGTCAAAGAGCTCGAGCGGGCCATTACCAAACTCGGGTTTAGCGGTGCCATGATCAACGGCCATACCCAAGGAAGCTTCCTGGACGACAGGAAGTATTGGGGCATATTCGAATGTGCGCAGGCGCATAGGTTACCCATTTACCTGCATCCGTCCGTTCCCCTGCCGCAGCTTGCCGAGTCGTATATGCGCGGCTATGAAGACATGTCACCGGCCGCCTGGACCTTCGCGATCGACGCGAGTTGCCACTTTCTTCGCTTGGTTTTCGGTGGAGTCTTCGATGCCTTTCCGGAGCTGAAGATTATCCTCGGTCATATGGGAGAGGGGCTGCCGTTCGGCATGCATCGCCTCGCCGATCATACGGTCTACTTCGCACGGCGCCGCAATCTCAAGCGGCCGCCTGTGGATTATTTTCGCCAGAATCTAGTGATCACGACCAGCGGTGCATTTTCGGTCCCCGCCCTTCTTTGCAGCGTGATGACTTTAGGAGCCGATAACATAATGTTCTCGGTCGATTGGCCGTACGAATCCAACAAGATCGGAACTGCTTTTCTCGACGCCTTGCCGCTTTCTCAAGAAGATCGCGCAAAGATTGCGGGCGGCAACGCCGAGCGAGTATTGCGGCTCCGCTTCAGTTGATGAAACTGCCCAGATTCGACTACGCGGTCCCAAGAAGTCTTTCGGAAGCGATAGCGCTACTTGCGACGCACGCTGGCGACGCCAGGCTGATTGCGGGAGGGCAAAGCTTGATCCCGCTTCTGGCCTTTAGGCTCGCCGAACCGAAGTTGCTTGTCGACCTCCGGAATGTGCCAGGGCTCGAAGGCATCGCTCTGAGCGACGATGGAGTCCGCCTAGGCGCACGTGTGCGCTGGCGCGACATCGTGTTGCACCAGGCGCTCGCTCGGGCTCACCCGCTGCTGACCGCCGCAGTCAAGCACATCGCTCATTACCCTATTCGCAATCGTGGCACGGTGGGCGGTAGCCTCGCTCACGCGGACGTAGCTGCAGAGCTGCCTGGTATCGCGATAACGTGCGATGCCCGTATCATGGCCGTGGGCCCCGCCGGATCGCGCGCGATAGATGCCGCGCAATTCTTCGTCGCCCCATTGACGACTACCCTCGCACCCAATGAGGTTCTGACCGAACTGCACCTTCCGCCGTGGCCGGCCGGTCGCCGCTGGGCTTTCGAGGAGTTCGCCCGCCAACGTGGCGCTTTCGCACTTGCCGCTATCGCCTTGTTTTACGACGTACACGAAGGCTATGCCATGAACGCGCATATCGGAGTCATCGGCGCAAGTGCGCTTTTGCAACGACTAACGGAAGCCGAGTCCGTCCTGAACGGCAAGGCGCTCGATGAGGACCTCATCGTTCGTACTGCCTCGGTTGCTGCCGCAAGCGTGGATGTGCAGCAGCAACCCGAGGTGAGCACCGCTTATCGGCGAGCTCTGGTGGCGACACTGGTCGACCGGGCTCTTCGACGCGCGTCGGCTCGGTTAGCGTGAAAGAACCGACACCCGAGTCGATCGCGCCCCTGGCCATCGAAGGCCATGCGAAGAAGGCACTCGGCGATCAGGCGCTGGCTGGCTTGATGAAGCCGAACTTGGTCAGCGACTTGATCCAGCGAGGGGCGTTGCGTTGAACGTACAGCGCTTCATTGTCTGTGGCGGAATCCCGGTAATGTTCGCGCCGCTGGAGGATGAAGAAGATGGTGCGCAGAATCTTATGGCCGATGGCGATGATGGCGCGCTTGTGACCACGACGGACGAGGAGCGACTGGAACTTCGACTTGAACACGGACGTGGTCCGACTGGCCGCGTGAGCGAATTCGCAGAGCAGGCGACGCACATACAGGTTGCCTTTGCGAAGATGGCCGGATTTACGCTTGCCGGCCAATTCGTTGTTACCGGGGCAGATTCCGACCCAGGAGGCCAGGCGATCCGGGTTGCCAAAGACCGCCATGTCGGCACCGATTTCGACCAGGAGCATGGCGGCGCCAATCAGGTCGACGCCGGGAATCGTTTGCAGCAGGGCCAGAGCGTTGCGCTCGGATTCCAGTTCGGCCAGCGGTCGGGTATCGAAGCGGGCGATGCGTGCCTCGATTTCCTCGATATGCCGCATCAGTTCGTCGAGGACGAAGCGGTGGCTGGCCGTCAGGCCGCCTTGCAGGGCATCGAAGAGTTCTTCCCGGCTGGCCTTCAGTCGGCGACGGGCATGCCTAAGGACTTCGTTGGGCGACTGACCGTCGATAATGGCCTTGACCATGGCGCGCGCAGACTACCCATGCAGATCGCTGACCACCACGCCCAGGCGAACGCCGCTGTCGGTCAGCACCTTGTGCAGCCGGTTCTTCTCCGATGCCAACTGCCCAACGAGATTTTTGCTGTTGCCGCGCAATCAGGCGCAGCTCCCGCAGTTTGGCGGGCGGCACAAACGAGCCGCGCAGCAATCCTGCCCGCGCCAGCGTCGCCAGCCAATGCGCGTCACCCACGTCGGTCTTGCGGCCGGGAACGTTTTTAACGTGCCGGGCGTTGACCACCTTCGCGCGAATGCCGAGCGCCTCCAGCGCCGCATATGGACTCTTCCAGTAGATGCCTGTGCTCTCCATCACCACTTCGTCGGGATGCAGCGAAGCAACCCACTCGGCCAGTTCCCGGCGATCCCGCTTGAACGCACCGAATTGGCGTTGCTCGATGCGCGCGCTGCCGTCCGGTTCCTCGATCAGCGCACAGGCCGTGATCTGCGCCTGATGGATGTCCAGACCGATCACGCGCTTGTACAACGCTACCAGTTCCATGTCGCCTCCCGTCGATTTAGACTCACGGATGGAAGGTGGCGGGGACCGGAACTGAATGTGCCTGAAGGCGACAAGTCGCCAATGGCCTGTTTAGCGTGCGCTCTGTATCGAAGCAATCCGGGGTGCGAGTCAGTCCGGCGGGTCACGTTAGGTGCGGGGTCGAGCCGCCAAACACTATCACGACCTCTACCCGTTACCTTCCACCCCGAAGTCTCTTTCATATTCAGGGGTGGTGCCAGCCACCATGATCGTTAGGGAGGCATTGATGGACGCGTTGTTTACAGTGAGGTTCAAGGTCAACGCGAAGCTGGTCACTTTGCAGACCGAGCCGCGAGAAACTCTCGCGGATTGCCTGCGGCGACAGCTCAAGCTTACCGGAACGCATCTCGGCTGTGAGCATGGCGTATGCGGCGCGTGCACTGTGATAGTCGACGGGCAGGCAGTACGTGCCTGCCTTATGCTCGCCGTGCAGGTCGATGGATCGGAGGTGCAGACGGTGGAAGGGCTTGCGACGGGAAACGCCTTGAGCCCCCTTCAGGCGGCCTTCAAGCGCCACCATGGCGTGCAATGCGGGTTTTGCACACCGGGGATGTTGATGACGGCACATGCATTACTTGTGGAAGAGCCAGGCGCGAACGAGATTCGAATACGCGAAGCGCTGGCAGGCAACCTCTGCCGTTGCACCGGATATGAGGGAATCGTGCGGGCCGTCGTGGAAGCGGGACAGGGTTATGGCGAAGCCGCCGAAGGAATCGGTCGATGAGCGTCGTGACGGATTACGTTGGCAAAGCGATTGAGCGCCTCGAAGATCAGAGATTTCTCCGGGGCTCAGGTTGCTATGTCGACGATCTTGCGCCGGAAGGGGTCCTGCATGCGGCAATCTTCCGAAGCGCGGTTGCGCATGGGCGCATACGGAAGCTGGACATTCGTCTTGCATTGGAGGTACCAGGCGTTGTCTTCGCTTTCACATGTGAGCATTTTTCTGGAAGAGTACCCCTCATACCTATGAGGCTGGAGCCGCAGCCCGCTTTGATGCGTTTTTTACAGCCGGTGTTGGCCCATCTTAAAGTCCGCTATGTCGGCGAACCCATCGCCGTCATCGTCGCCCAGGGTGCGGATATTGCTGAAGATGCTTGTGCACTCGTGGAGATCGATATCGAACCGCTGGACGTCGTCGACCGTATAAGTACGGCGCGCGAAGGGGGGGTGACATTGTTCGAAGAGCATGCAACCAACCTCGCAACCACTGTTACTGCTCTACGCGGCAATACCGACGTCGCCTTCGCGGAGGCGGACTATGTCCGCCACGAGTGCTTCCGGGTGCAGAGGCACACTGCAGTGCCTCTCGAAACGCGCGGCATCCTCGCCGAATGGGATCCGAAGAGACAATACCTGAAGGTGTACGGGGCGATGAAAGTCCCTTTCGCTACACGGGCGCTGCTAGCGAAGCTTTTGGATCTTTCGGAAAGTGACATCGAGGTTATGGAAACCGACGTAGGCAGCGGCTTCGGTGTGCGCGGCGAGTTTTATCCGGAGGACTTCCTGATACCGTATGCTGCCCGTCGGCTCGGACGGCCCGTGAAGTGGATCGAGGACCGCCGCGAGCACTTCCTGGCAACCAATCATGCGCGGCAGGCAGAATGCGAGCTCGAGATCGCATGCCGCAAAGATGGCACCGTGTTGGCGCTGCGGGGAGGTGCGTGCTACGACATGGGCGCATACATCAGGCCGAACGCCGTGACGGCTCCGCGCAACCTCGCCCAAATGATCTCCGGGCCGTACCGCATTCCTAACGTTCATATGGACGTTTCGATGGTGCTTACCAACAAGACGCCCTCGGCGAGCTATCGCGGGCCCGGGCGGTTCGAAGCAGACTTCTTTCGCGAGCGGATGCTCGATCTCGCGGCACAAGACCTCGGTATCGATCGAGTCGAACTGCGCAGACGCAACTTGGTGACAGATGCGGACATGCCGTATCCACTTGCGGCCCTCTTGCCGTACGGCACCACAGGAGAGTTCGACAGCGGCGACCACCGCGTTACGTTCGAGCGCTGCCTTTGCGAGTTCGGGTGGGCCGAGAAAAGTGCGCTGCAAGGCAGGCTGATCGATGGCCGTTATCACGGCCTCGGCATTGGCTGCTTTGTGGAAGGCGGTGCGACGGGACCGAGGGAAAATGCGCGCCTCGTACTCCGGGCGGACAGCTTGATCGAAGTTTACGTCGGCTCGTCGGCTATCGGACAGGGTCTCGAGACCATCTTTGCGCAGATCGCAGCCGATGCGTTGGGGGTCCGGATCGAGCGGATTCGAGGCGTTTTTCATGGCTCCACGAACGTCGTTCGTGAGGGCTTCGGCTCTCACGCTTCACGCGGTACCGTAATGGGCGGTTCTGCGATCATCGATGCGGCACATAACCTGAAGGAGGCCATTCGGAACTGCGCAGCGGAGCAGTTCGGCTGTAGCGCGAAAGATGTCGAATTTGTAGACGACCTCGCCGCGGTCCGTTCCGGTCCGAAGTTTCGTACGTTGACCGAGCTTGCGCCGGACGGCGTCTCGGCCGAGGGAACCTTCGAGAATACGAAGCGCACCTACAGTTACGGCACGCACGCGGCTCATATCGCCGTGGATCCGCGCACTGGACATATCGAGGTGCTGGAATATCTTTCGGTGGAAGATGTCGGACGGATCATCAACCCGGGCACACTGCATGGCCAGGTTATCGGCGCGATCGTTCAGGGATTGGGCGGGGCGATTCTGGAGAAACTGATTTACGACGAAAGTGGGCAGTTGAATACGGCCTCGCTTGCGGACTATTTGCTCCCGACCACCGAGGATTTCCCGAACATCAAGTCGATTACGCTGGAGCGCTATCCGTCGCCCAACAATCCCCTTGGCGCAAAGGGCGCAGGTGAGGGCGGCATCATTCCCGTAGGCGGGGTCATCGCCAACGCGGTCGCTTCGGCGCTGGGGTCGTTTGGCGTTCAGCCCTACGACCTGCCACTTGCACCGCCGGCGGTGTGGCAGCTTATCGAAGCTGCGCGTACAGCCGCACACCAAGAGCGCGGCATGTAGCGCCAGCAGAGCTGGTCGGCCCGACGTAGTGGAGAAACGCCATTCCCAACGCAGTGAGAATTGAGTGCGGTTACCTAAATTATTGGTTCGTCAGTAGAACCTGTGGGCGAGTTAGGTTCGGGTAGTCTGCCAAGCACATGCAAATTTGGACTTCGACATCGTGATGCCCTCCTACTGTGCACTTTGAAGGCTCCACGAAACCATGGCAAGTCCAATCAGTATTTGCTCCTTGTATGTGGCCTGCCACTTTCCAACTGGTTTTCCAGCCGCTTCCTAACGACGAGGTCGCGCGTGAACAGTACAACTCCGGACTTACATAGCGCCTTTTCGGTCAGCATCTCGTCGGACGGGCGCGATGATCCGCCCGAGGTCTTTCGCGCAAAAGTCGCGGCCGGAGAAATGGGCGGTGCCGCGCGGATCTGGGTTGCCAATCATTTATTCCAACGCGACCCCGTTACGCGCGCAGCGGCCGCCCTCGGTGTCACCCGGCGGCTAGGCGCGGCACTAATGGCGATCAATCCCTTCACCGTACATCCCGTACAGGCCGCTATGGCGGCAGCCACTCTCGATGAATTCTTTCCGGGCCGGATAACGTTGTGCCTGGGCTCGGGGGGACCGGTCGACCTCGGCGCAGTCGGAATCTCATCCTCGAAGCCACTGAAACCGATGCGCGAAGCGCTCGATATCACGCGCAATCTGCTGGCGGGTGAACGGGTTCGCCTGGAAGGCGAAACGTTCCGCGTGCAAAACAGAGCCCTCGCTACCGGGCAGCGGCGGGTGCCGCTGTATCTTGCCGCCTCGCAACCGCGGATGTTGGAGCTTGCGGGCGGACATGCTGATGGTGTACTGATCAGCGGCGGGTCTTCAGTAGAGTTTGTGCGCTGGTGTATGGACAATGTATGGCGGCGAGCTAACGGCCGCAGGGTACACGCGAGTGGCTTGGTGTACGGGGCGGTTGACAGCGACCAAACCGAAACAACTCGTTTGCGCCGCCTGCTTGCGATGCTGCTGCGCAACCGGCATCACTTAACTAATATCCAGCTTGCTGGAACCATCGTGGATCAGGAACGACTGCGGGCGGACGTCGAGCGCGGAGACTGGGCCGGAGCTGAGTCGCAAATCACGGACGCCGTTCTACACAAGCACACTGCTGTGGGAAGCGTCGCGCAGGTCTGTGCTCGCATCGAGGAATACCGCTCCGCCGGCCTCGACGAAGTAGTCTTTGCAGCGACGCGCGACGGTGCTCAAATTGGAGCGCTGCTCGCAGCTGTATCTGTATCCTGATGCCAAGCCAGTAGAGGCCGTTCTGTACCTGCGGTGTAACCGGTAACTGGCGGGCGTTCTTGTTTATACGCGTGCACTAGTGTCCGGTTAATAGTCGAACAAGGTCAATTGGTTAGCCAAAAGCAGGAAACCCGTAGTGTCCAAAATCTCGAACGACTTCTGCGGTAGACTTTCGGCATGGGATCAG
>CAZNBS010000048.1:0-23976 GCA_964570955.1 uncultured Burkholderiales bacterium
GGAAGCGCGCCTGCCTCGCCCTGTCCTGTAGCGTGGCCGGGGCACGACCGTAACGCTTGCGCCACAGGGCCCGTGCGATGTCCAGATCCTGGAAGGCGAGGTTTGTGGCCGCCTGATCGAAGGCCTCGCCGGTAACGCCCTTCTCACGTAGCCGCTGCAGCACCCGGCGGGAACCGTAGCGATCGCGCGCGGCGCCGACCAATTGCTCCGCAAGGCGCTGCTCGGACAGCCAGCCCGCCTGCTCGAGTTCGTCCAGCACGCTCTCGATCGCCTCTCCGTCGATGTCTTCGTCGCCGAGCTTACGCCGGAGCTCTTGGCGCGAATGCTCCCGTCGCGCGAGCAAGCGAAGCGCGCGGGCGCGTACGGCGTGGGCGAGCATGCTATCGCCGTCCGCCATCCGGGCGACTACTCCTCCTCGGCCTCGGCCAGTGCGGGGGCGCCTGCGCCCGCCACACCCGCCTGCTCCCGGATCTTGCCTTCGATCTCCGCGGCAAGGTCTTCGTGATCGCGCAAGTACTCGCGCACGTTGTCCTTGCCTTGGCCGATGCGCTCGCCGTTGTAGCTGTACCAGGCGCCCGACTTCTCGATCACCTTGTGCAGCACCCCCAGGTCGATCATTTCGCCGTGGCGCGAGATGCCCTCGCCGTACAGGATGTCGAAATCGGCCTGCCGGAACGGCGGAGCCACTTTGTTCTTCACCACTTTGACCCGCGTCTCGCTGCCGATCACTTCGTCGCCGCGCTTGATCGCACCGACCCGGCGGATGTCCAGGCGCACCGAGGCATAGAACTTCAGCGCGTTCCCGCCGGTGGTGGTTTCCGGGTTGCCGAACATCACCCCGATCTTCATGCGGATCTGGTTGATGAAGATCACCAGGGTATTGGAACGCTTGATGTTGGCGGTGAGCTTGCGCAGCGCCTGCGACATGAGGCGGGCCTGCAAACCCATCTGGGGTTCGCCCATCTCACCCTCGATCTCCGCCTTCGGCGTGAGCGCAGCCACCGAGTCGACCACGACGATATCCACCGATCCCGAGCGAACCAGCATGTCGGCGATCTCCAGCGCCTGCTCGCCATTGTCTGGCTGCGAGATCAGCAGCTCCTCGACGTTCACACCCAGCTTCTGCGCGTACTGCGGGTCGAGCGCGTGCTCCGCGTCGATGAAGGCGGCGGTCCCGCCCTGCTTCTGCATCTGCGCGATGACCGAGAGGGTGAGGGTCGTCTTCCCGGAGGACTCCGGACCGTAGATCTCGACGATTCGCCCGCGCGGCAGTCCGCCGATGCCCAGCGCGATGTCCAGCCCGAGGGAGCCGGTCGACACGGCCTGGATGTCGCGCGCGACATCGGCCTCGCCCAGCTTCATGATCGAACCCTTGCCGAACTGCTTCTCGATCTGCGAGAGGGCGGCCTGCAAGGCCTTGCGCTTGTTCTCATCCATGATGTGGGCAACTTCCTTTTCGATCAGCATCCGAAATTCTCCCATAAACGGGTTGGCCGGGGACCGGCTCCGCTTCGCGCGTCGAGCCAGCGTACACGCATGATGCGCGCGCCGGTGGCTCATGAGGTGAGCCTGGCGGGCGCCGGAGCGCGCGCCAGTGCGCCATCGGAAAAGCCCCGTGGCGGCCGATCAAGTGCAATCGGCGGCTGCCGTTACAGCACACATGTCCAGTCCCAGCGCCTCCGCACCGCGCGCACCTGCCCGCCTCGGTCGCTTCCGGATCCTGCGGCGGCTGGGGCAGGGCGCACAGGGCGAAGTGTCCTTGGCCGAGGACACGCGCCTCGGGCGGCGCGTGGCACTGAAGACCGTGCGCGTGGCGGGAGGCAGCGAGGGCGAACAGGTCCGGCGCATCCAGGCCCTGCTGAACGAGGCGAGGATCGTGTGCCGGCTGGGCCACCCGAACATCGTCCCGCTGTACGACGCGGGCGACGACGCAGGCACCCCCTACCTGGTCTTCGAGTATGTCGAAGGCGAGACGTTGGCAGCGCAGCTGCGCCGGCACGGCCCGCTGCCGCCGGCGCGGGCAGCCGACCTCGCGGCGCAAGTCCTCGCCGCCCTCGCCTACGCCCACGAAATGGGCGTCCTGCATCGGGACATCAAGCCGGCCAACGTCATGCTCACCGGAGACACGGCGCGGGTGATGGACTTCGGAATCGCCCAGCGCATGGACGCAGGCGACGCCGCGCGGCCGCTGACGGGCACGCCTGCGTACCTGGCTCCCGAAACCATTGCCGGCGCGGACTTCTCCGTCGCCTCGGACGTCTTCGCCGCCGGCATGATGCTCTATGAAATGCTCACCGGTGCGGCGGCACCGGTCGGCGAGAATGTGTTCGAGACGCTGCACCGCCAGCTGAGCGAGTCGCTGGCCGCACCCTCGACGCGCGCCCAGGCGGTGGACGAGAGCCTCGACAGCATCGTGCTCAAGGCGCTGGCACACGATCCTGCGCAGCGCTACCCCAGCGCGCAGAGCATGCGCGACGCGCTCCTCGCCTGGCTCGGCGCGCGCAGCGATGTCCAAGCCGACTGCGACGATGCGCAGTCCACGCTGCAGTTCGTCCTGCGGCGCATGCGCCACAAGTCGGACTTCCCGGCGCTGGCCGGCATGATCGGCACCATCAACCGCGCCGCCGCCTCCGAGACCGAGCGCGTCTCGGCGCTGTCGAACTCCATCCTCAAGGACTTCGGCCTCACGACCAAGTTGCTCAAGCTGGTCAACGCCGCCACGTTCGGACAGTTCAGCGGCACCATCAGCACCATCTCTCGCGCGGTGGTGATCCTCGGCTTCGAGAACGTCCGCCAGATCGCCGTCACCCTGATCCTGCTCGAGCACCTGCAGAGCAAGTCACAGGCGGCCCAGCTGCGCGACGAGATGCTTGCCGGCTACCTGTGCGGCCTGCTGGGCCGAGAGCTGGTGAGCAAGGCCGGGATTCGCGATGCCGAGGAAGCTTTCATCTGCTCGCTGTTTCATCCGCTCGGGAAGCTGCTCACGGCGTATTACCTGCACGAGGAATTCCAGCAGATCGCGAAGCTGCAGGCGTCGCAGAAGCTCGACGAGGCGCATGCCTCCGCGCGGGTTCTCGGGCTGAGCTTCGAGGAGTTGGGCGTGGGCGTGGCCCGCTCCTGGGGCTTCCCCGAACGGCTGCTGCATAGCATGCGGCACATCGGCGCCGGGAAGGCTCCGAAACCGACGACGGTCGAGGAGCGCCTGCGCACCGTCGCCTCGGTGTCCTCGGACTTGTGCAGCGCGCTGCGCGAAACCGTCCCCGAGCGCCGGCGCAGCCTGCTGGCGGCGCTGAGCGCGCGTTACGAGACGCTGGGCGTGACGGAGAAGCTGGTCGCGGCCGTGACCGAGAGCGCCGCGGCCGAACTGTCGCGTGACTGCGCCATGTTCGGCATCGTCGCCGCGAGCAGTCCGCTGGTCGCGCAGCTGCGCGAGGTCACGCGCCAGGAGCGCCGCGCCGCAAGCTTCGAGAACACCGACGGGCTGGCGCGCGCCGTGGGCGACGCCGTGCTCGACACTGTGCTGGCGCCGGTCCAGACCGGAAGTGCGCTGAACGGGGCACAGCGCAATGCCATCCTGAGCGCCGGCATCCAGGACATCACCAACAGCCTCGTCGGCGACTTCCAGCTCAACGACGTCCTGCGCATGATCCTCGAGACGATGTACCGGGGGATCGGCTTCACGCGGGTGCTGTTGTGCGTGCGCGACCCGGCCAGCAACGCGCTGAAGGCGCGCTTCGGGTTCGGTCCGGAGATCGATCGCGTGCTCAAGCGTGGATTCCACGTCCCGCTCGCACCCAGCCGGGACGCCTTCCACGCAGCCATCAGCAACGGCGCGGACATCTACATCGCCGACATCGACGGGGAGCGCATCCGCGACCACATCCCCAGATGGTACCGGGACAGCGTGCCGGCGCGCTCGCTCGCCTTGTTTCCGGTGGTGGTCAACAAGACGCCGGTTGCCCTGTTCTACGGTGACAGCGACCAGGTCGGGCAACTGTCCTTCGAGGCGGGCGAACTGAACCTTCTCAAGACGCTGCGCAACCAGGCGGTGCTGGCCATCAAGCAGCGCTCCTAGGCGCCTCCATCGGGGCCGCGGCCCTCGGCAAGCGCGATCACGCCGTCCAGCGCGGCAACCACCGCCTGTCGGCGTATCGCTTCGCGCCCGCCCTCGAAGTGGAACGTGCGCGCGTGCGCTTCGCCGCCGGCCACCGCCCAGCCCACGCAGACGGTTCCCACTGGCTTGCCAGCCGTCGCGCCACCGGGTCCGGCGATGCCCGACACCGAGACCGCGATGCGAGCGTCGCTTTGCGCGAGCGCGCCCAGTGCCATCTCGAGCACGGTCACTTCCGACACCGCGCCCTGATCGCGCAGGGAGTCCGCGCGCACGCCCAGCATCTGCGTCTTCGCGGCGTTCGAGTAGGTGATGAACCCGCGGTCGTACCAGCCGGAACTGCCCGCCACCATGGTAACGCATTGCCCGATCCAGCCGCCCGTGCACGACTCGGCCGTGGACAGCGTCCAGCCACGCGCGACCAGTGCCTCACCCAGGCGGCGCGCGCGTTCAAACAAGTCCGGATCCAAACCAGCCCCCGACCGGGAACAACACCTTGTAGAGCGCCAGACAGAGCAAAGCGAAAAACGCCGCGACCAGATCATCGATCATCACGCCGAATCCGCCGCGGAACATTCTCTCGATCGCGCGGATGGGTCCGGGCTTGAAGATGTCGAACAAACGGAACAGCACGAAGGCGAACGCCTGCCAGATGAGCACGGGCGGCGTGAAGAACAGCACGATCAGGAATGCGACGGTCTCGTCCCACACGATGGCCTGGTGATCGTCGACCCCGAGCGCACGCCCGGTGCGGCCGCACACCCAGATGCCGAGCACGCTCAGCACACCCAGCAGCGCGAGGAACTGCAGCGGCTCGAGCCGAGGGTGCAGCCACCAGAACAGCGGGAACGCCGCCAACGTGCCGAACGAGCCGGGCGCGAACGGGATCAGCCCGGCGCCGAAGCTCAGACCGAGGATGTGGACAGGATGGCGCAGCATGAAACGCACGCCGGGGCGCGCGACCATGTTACCTGCATAGAGACTGCCGTGAGCCATGGATCAGCTGGAGGGTATGCCAAAGTGATCGAAGCCCGCGTTCGGCACGGCCAGCGGCGAGCCGTCCGCATCGTACACCGTCACGCCCTCGCCCTCCTCGATCCGGCCGATCTCGGTGAGCGGCAGCGACAGCTGCCGTGAGATGCGCCGGATCGTCTCCGCGGCGCCGGCAGGGGCGGTGAAACAGAGTTCGTAGTCGTCTCCGCCGCCGAGCACGCACTCGCGCGCGGCGGCTCCGTCACCCATGAAGTCCGCCCGCGGCAGCTGCGGCCAGTGAACGACCGCGTGCACGCCGGAGCGGCGCGCGATGTGCCCGAGGTCGGCCGCGAGACCGTCCGAGACGTCGATGGCCGCATGCGCGACGTCGCGCAGCGCAAGTCCGAGCGCCACCCGCGGCGACGGGCGTTCGAGCCGCTCCAGGCATCGCGTGCGTTCGGTTCCTTCCAGCGGCCTGGTGCCGCGCTGGTGGCGCAGCGCGACGGCCGCCTCCCCCCGCGCGCCCGACACCCAGATCACATCGCCGGGACATGCGCCGGAACGGCGCAGGGCGCGGCCGGCAGGTACCTCGCCCAGGATCTGCACACACAGATTGAGCGGCCCGCGCGTCGTATCGCCGCCGACGAGGTCGACATCGTATTCGCGCGCAAGCGCCAGGAAACCGTGCATGAAGCCGGCGATCCAGGATTCGTCCGCCGTCGGCAGGGCCAGCGAAAGGGTCGCCCAGCGCGGATTCGCTCCCATCGCCGCCATGTCCGACAGGTTCACGGCCAGGGACTTGTGACCGAGGCGCTCGGCGTCCGAATCGGGCAGGAAGTGGCGGCCGGCGACGAGCATGTCCGTGGACACCGCCAGCTCCATCCCGGGCGCCGGCGCGATCAATGCCGCATCGTCGCCGCCCGCGAGGACGGTGTGCCGCACCGGCGGAGAGAAGTAGCGCGCGATGAGTTCGAATTCACCGGGCATGCGCGCCGGCTCCGGTTCGCGTGCCGCGGGCGAGGGCTGCGCTCACTCCCGCGGCAACTGCCTGAGCAGCGCCTGGTACTCGTCTTCCTTCATCGTGAAGCTGTGTTCGGCCAGCGGAAACCGGTCGTGACGAACGTCGTCCTGGAACTCCGCCAACGCCTTGCTGATCAGGCTCCAGCAGTCGGCGTACTTCTTCACGAACTTCGGCGCGAAGCGGTCGAACAGGCCGACCATGTCGTGCAGAACCAGGTTCTGTCCGTCGCAGTGCGGGCCGGCGCCGATGCCGATCGTGGGAATGCGCAGGCGCTCGGTGATCAGTTGCGCGACGCGATCGGGAATCGCCTCCAGCACGATCGCGAAGCAACCCGCTCGCTCCATCGCCAGCGCATCCTCGAGCAGCTGCACCCCGGCGCTCGCATCCTTGCCCTGCACCTTGAATCCGCCCAGCTTGGACATGAGCTGCGGCGTCAGGCCGATATGGGCCATGACCGGGATCCCGGCGCGCACCACCGCCTCGGCCATCGGGGCGAAATCCTCGCCGCCTTCGAGCTTCACCACGTCGGCACCGCCCTCCTTGACCATGCGCATGGCGCTGTTCACCGCGTCTGCAGGGCTCGCGTGATAAGCGCCCAAGGGAAGGTCGCCAACCAGAATCGCGCGCTTAGCCGCGCGTGAGATCGCGCGAGCATGGTGGATCATTTCGTCCATCGTCACCGGCACGGTGCTCGCGTAGCCCAGGGCCGTCATTCCGAGCGAATCTCCGATCAGGATGCAATCGATGCCCGCGCGATCCACCAACTGCGCCGTCGGAAAATCCACGGCCGTCACCTGGAAGATCTTCTCGCCACGATCCACCTTGGACTGCAGGTCGAAAATCGTGAGCTTCTTCGCCGCCTCCGCCATCGCGCCCTCCTCCTCGCAATCTCCGAAACTATCGCCTGACCTCGTGCGGCCGCACCTGCGCGGCCAGCTTGTCGAGCACACCGTTGACGTAGCGGTGCCCGTCCGTTCCGCCGTAGCTCTTGGCCAGTTCCACCGCTTCGTTGATCACCACCCGATACGGAACATCGAGGCAGGCCGTCAGTTCGTAGGCACCCAGCAACAGCAGGACATGCTCGATCGGACTGAGCGACTCGGCCGGGCGGTCCAGAAAGGGCTGCAGCCCGTCGTCGAGTTCCTTGCGCCGCTGGACGACCCCTTCCATCAACGCGACGAAATGGGTTTCGTCCGGGCGCGGCGCTTCGGCGTCGGCGAGCGCCTCCCGGCACAGCAGGCGCACGTCGGTTCCCGCGACCAGCCACTGGTAGAGCGACTGCAGCGCCAGTTCACGCGAGCGCCGGCGCGACCCCCGCCCCGCGGCGCGTCCGGATTCCGCTGCCTGGTCAGCGGCGCTCATCGAGCGCTCTCAGCAGATTCGCCATCTCCACCGCGACGCGCGCCGCGTCGGTGCCCTTCTCGTGCATGCGCGCCTGCGCCTGGTCCTCGTCGTCGGTGGTGAGCACGCCGTTGGAGATCGGCACCCCGGTGTCGAGCTGCACCTGGGCCAGCGCAGCTGCCGACTGGTTCGAAACCACCTCGAAGTGATAGGTCTCGCCTCGGATCACGGCGCCCAGCGCGCACAGCGCGTGGAACCTGCCGCTGGCTGCCATCTTCTGCGCGGCCAGCGCGATCTCGAGCGCGCCGGGAACGCTCACCAGCAACATGTCCCCGGGACTCACCTTGCAACGGCGCAGTTCGGCCGCGCACGCGGCGAGCAGGCCTTCGCACACGTCCACGTTGAACCGGCTCATCACGATGCCGATGCGCAGCCCGCTGCCGTCGAGGCCGGGTTCGAGTTCTTCGATGTCGTCGTAGCGCGCCATACAGACCTTCGTGTCGCGATCTCAGCGTTTGCGTTCGCCGATGGCGGTCACGGACGCCGCCCGCGCTTTCTCGGGGAGCAGGTAGCCGCTCACCTCGAGATCGAACCCCGCCATGCTCGGCATCTTTCTCGGCAGCGCCATGATGCGCATGCGCACCACGCCCAGGTCGCGCAGTATCTGCGCGCCGATGCCGTAAGTGCGCAGATCCACCTTGGCCATCGCCTCGTTCGGTTGCGCCTGCAGCCGATGCAGCAGCGCCTGCCCGCTCTCCTCGCGATGCAGGAGCACGAGCACTCCGGCGTCGCTGGCCGCGATCGTGCGCATCGCATCGCCCAGATTCCAGGAATGGGCGGTGCTCGTCGCATCCAGCAGGTCGACCGCGGAGAACGGCTCGTGCACGCGCACCAGCACTTCCTTGCCGCCGTCGATCTCGCCGCGCACCAGCGCGAGGTGCACGTGCGCGGCGGTGACGTCCTCGTAGGCGACCAGCTCGAAACGGCCGTACGCGGTCTCCAGCGGTCGCTCCCACATGCGCCGGACCAGCGATTCGGTGCGGCTGCGGTGGTGGATGAGATCCGCGATCGTCCCCACCTTCAGCCCGTGCTGCCCGGCGAACGCGAGCAGGTCGGGCAGCCGTGCCATCTCGCCGTCGTCCTTGAGGATCTCGCAGATAACCGCAGCAGGCGTCAGGCCAGCCAGTCCCGCCAGGTCGCAACCTGCCTCGGTGTGTCCGGCACGCACCAGTACGCCGCCGCGCTGGGCCATCAACGGGAAGATGTGGCCGGGCTGCACGAGATCGTGCGGGCGGGCGTCGCGGCGCACCGCGGCCTGCACGGTGCGCGCCCGATCGGCCGCAGAAATCCCGGTCGTCACGCCCTGCGCCGCTTCGATGGAGACGGTAAAGTTCGTGCCCATCTGCGAACGGTTGCGGCCCACCATCGGGGCCAGTTCGAGCTGGCGGCAGCGCTCCTCGGTGAGCGTGAGACAGATCAGACCACGCCCGTGACGCGCCATGAAATTGATCGCTTCGGGCGTCACGAAGTCCGCCGCGAGCACCAGGTCGCCCTCGTTCTCGCGATCTTCTTCATCGACGAGTACGACCATCCTGCCCGCCTGCAACTCGGCGACGATCTCGGTGATGGGGCTGATGCCGGTCATGGAAAGAGCGATCCTGCGCGGGAAACGATCATTCTGCCAGAAGCGACGTGCATCGCCGGAGGTGTGCGTCGGAGGCGGCGCGAGCTCAGCGCCCCGCGCCCGTCTCGAGCAGACGCTCGAGGTAGCGGGCGATCAGATCCACCTCCAGATTCACGCGCGAACCCGCCGAGAGCGCCTTGAGATTGGTGACCTGCAGCGTGTGGGGAATGAGGTTGATCGAGAACTCACTTCCCGCGACGCGATTGACGGTCAGGCTCACGCCGTTGACGGTGATCGATCCCTTGCGTGCCACGTATCGCTCCAGTCCGGCTTCGCAGCGGATATCGAGCTGCCAGCTGTCCCCGACCGGGACGAAGCGCAGGACCTCGCCGCAGCCGTCGACGTGCCCGCTCACCAGATGGCCGCCGAGACGATCGCACAGCCGCAACGCCTTCTCCAGGTTGACCTCGGCTCCCTCGTGCAAACCGGCGGTACGATCCATCGTTTCCTGCGAGACGTCGACGGCGAAGCGGTCGGCTGCGACGGCGACCGCCGTGAGGCATATTCCGTCGACGCAGATGCTGTCGCCGACGTGCACGTCGGAGAAGTCCAGTCCCGGTGCGTGCACGACCATGCGCACTCCGTTCTCGACGCCGGTGATGCGGGCGATGGTGCCGCAGGTCTCGACGATGCCGGTAAACATGAGCGCGGGCTCAGCAGGCGCTTGATTGAGAACCCCCGCGCAGTCGTGCGCGCAGGTACAGGTCCGGGCCGATGGTGCGCATTTCGCGCACATCGAGTTCCACGCACTGCTCGAGGGCAGTGAGCTCTCCCAGGTCGAACATGCCGCGCGCCCGATCGCCGAGCAGCTGCGGGGCGAAATAGAGCAGCAGTTCGTCCACCACCCATGCGCGAAGCAGCGCGCCGTTGAGCCGATTGCCAGACTCGACCAGGATCTCATTGATCTCGCGCCGCGCCAGTTCCCGCATCGCGGCACCGAGATCGACCTTGCCATGCGCATCGCCCATCTCGACGACTTCGGCGCCGCGCGCACGCAACTCACGCGTTCTGTCGGGCCGTGCCAGCGCCGTGAACACGAGCACGTTGCCGCCCTCGAGCACGCGCGCGGTCGCAGGCAGATCGAGATTGCGGTCGACCACGATGCGCAGCGGCTGGCGCGCCGTCTCGACGTGGCGCACCGTCAGGCGCGGGTCGTCGTGCAGCAGCGTGCCGATGCCTGCCAGCACCGCGCACGAGCGTGCCCGCCAGCGGTGGCCGTCACGGCGGGCGTCCAGGCCCGTGATCCACTGACTGCTCCCGTTGGCAAGCGCGGTGCGCCCGTCCAGGCTGGCCGCGCTCTTCACCCGCACCCACGGCCGCCCGCGCCGCATGCGCGAAACGAAGCCGACGTTGAGTTCCTCCGCCTCACCGGCCATCAGGCCGCAGGCAACGTCGAGTCCCGCAGCGCGCAGGCGCGCCAGGCCCGCCCCGGAGACTCTCGGATTGGGGTCTTCCATCGCGGCCACGACGCGAGCCACGCCCGCCTCGACCAGGGCCTCGGCACACGGCGGCGTCCGGCCATGGTGCGCACAAGGCTCCAGCGTCACATAGGCGGTTGCACCTCGGGCCTGCACACCGGCATGGCGCAGCGCGTGCAACTCGGCGTGCGGTTCACCGGCGCGCTCGTGCCAACCCTCCGCCACCGTTTCTCCATCCCGGACCAGCACGCAACCCACGCGCGGATTGGGCGCCGCGGTGAACAGCCCGCGCGCGGCCAGTTCCAGCGCGCGCGCCATGTGACGTCGATCGTCGGGGGTGAACACGGGTTCGGTCAGCGGACGAATCGAACCGGCCGCTCAGCTCGCGGCCGGACGCCGCACGCGCCGGCGCGGTGTGCTGGGCGCCGGCTTCTCGACTTCCTTGAGCACGTCGCGAAAGTCCTCGACGTCCTGGAAATCCTTGTAGACGGAGGCGAAGCGAATGTAGGCGACCTTGTCGAGCCGATAGAGTTCGCGCATGACCATCTCGCCGATACGCCGTGACGCGACTTCGCGCTCCCCCAATGCGAGCAGCTTCTGGGTAATGCGCTCGATGGCGCCATCCACGTACTCGGTCGGCACCGGCCGCTTGTGCAGGGCGCGCACGAAGCCGGTCCGCAACTTGTCACGATCGAACTCCTCGCGGATGCCGTTCGCCTTGACGATGCTCGGCATGCGCAGTTCGACCGTCTCGTAGGTGGTGAAGCGCTTTTCGCACGCATTGCAGCGCCGGCGTCGACGGACGCTTTCCCCCTCCTCGTTCACGCGCGAGTCCACCACCTGGGTATCGGGCGCGCCGCAGAAAGGGCACTTCATCGGATGTCCTCGCCTGGAAGCTAGCCGTACACGGGAAAGCGGCGGCACAGCGCGAGCACCTTCTCGCGTACCGCGCCGATCACTTTGTCGTCGGCCGGCGCGTCGAGCACGTCCGCGATCAGGTGGCCGAGCTGCTCGATCTCGGGTTCGGCGAACCCGCGCGTGGTCACCGCAGGCGATCCGAGGCGGATGCCACTGGTGACGAACGGCTTCTCGGGATCGTTCGGGATTGCGTTCTTGTTGACCGTGATGTAGGCGCGGCCGAGCGCGGCTTCCGCCTCCCGCCCGGTGATGCGCTTGGCACGCAGATCGACCAGGAACATGTGCGACTCGGTGCGGCCGGACACGATGCGCAGGCCGCGCTCGTGAAGCACCTTCGCCAGCACGCGCGCATTGGCGAGCACCTGTTCCTGGTATCCGCGAAATTCCGGCGTCATCGCCTCCTTGAACGCGACGGCCTTCGCCGCGATGACGTGCATCAGGGGTCCGCCCTGATTTCCCGGGAAGATCGCCGAATTCAGTGCCTTCTCGGTGTCGCCGTGGCCGAGAATGAGGCCGCCGCGCGGACCGCGCAGCGTCTTGTGGGTGGTGCTGGTGACGACGTGCGCATGACCGATCGGGCTGGGATAGAGTCCGACCGCCACCAGGCCGGCGTAGTGCGCCATGTCCACCATCAGGGTGGCACCGACCGCATCGGCAACCTGCCGAAAGCGCTTCCAGTCGATCACCAGCGAGTAGGCCGAGGCACCCGCGACGATCATCTTCGGGCGGTGGCGATGCGCCAGTTCCTCGAGCTGCGCGTAGTCGATGACTTCGTCCGCATCCAGCCCATAGGACACGATGCGGTAGAGCTTGCCGCTGAAATTCACCGGCGAGCCGTGGGTGAGGTGCCCGCCGTGCGCGAGCGACATGCCGAGGACCGTGTCGCCCGGCTGAAGGTTCGCCATGTACACCGCCGCATTGGCCTGGCTTCCCGAGTGCGGCTGGACATTGGCGAAGTCGCAGCGGAACAGGGCACGGGCGCGCTCGATCGCGAGCTGCTCGGCGACGTCGACGAATTCGCAACCGCCGTAGTAGCGGCGCCCGGGGTAGCCCTCGGCGTACTTGTTCGTCAGGACCGACCCCTGGGCTTCCAGGACCCGCGGACTGGCGTAGTTCTCCGAGGCGATCAGCTCGATGTGATCCTCCTGGCGCTGGGCCTCGCCTGACAGCGCCCGTGAGAGTTCCGGATCGAAGTCCGCAATCGTCTGATTTCTTGGGAACATATTAGGATTCGCTGCAAAGCGGCAATTGTATCACCGGGCCTGTCGACGTCCGTTCTCGGGGCGCTGCCGGCCGCGCCGCAGGCAGCTCGGCAGGCGAAACGTGCGCAGACCCGCACTTGCAGGCAGGCTGCACGATGGACACCGGCCCGATGCGGGCGCAACCGGAGGTTTATGCGCGGTCCTGGTCGTTGGCGGCAGGACGCGACGACTGCCACCGTGCCAGCAACGTCTCGGCATCGGTGACGGTGAGCATGATCGAGGTGACCCCCAGGCTGAAGTTGCGCGACAGGATCTGACCGAGCCGCTGCCGCAGCGGCTCGCGCGCGGGGGACAGGATCACTACGGCATACATGGGCGGCCGGCCATGCAGCCGCACCATGCTGATGCGAAACGGGGCACTGGATCGATCTCCAGCTTCCTGGGCGAGGCTGCGCAGGCAGCCTTCGAGGTCCGCCTCGGAGGGGTATTGCGTGGGAGAAGAAGTCGGTTCGGCCACAGCAGTGTCGGATTACGACGACAGTCGGTACGATGGTTGCCTTCAAGCCGCGGCGCGCAGGGCGCACACGCGTTCGGAATGCAAGTGTACCCGAGCGACCCGCTCCTGACGAGACGCGCATGCACCGGTCCCTCGCGCGTCGCACGCGGTGCGCCCGTAGAATGACGGCCGCACACCGGCCGCAGACCATGAAGAAGACCCCGCCCATCCGCTACCGCATCGTCCCGCGCAAGCCCGAAGCGCATCGGTTCGAGATCCACTGCACCGTCCCCGATCCGGACCCGGCGGGGCAGCGCTTCGCCCTGCCCGCCTGGATCCCCGGCAGCTACCTGATCCGCGAGTTCGCCCGCAACGTGATCGGCGTGCGTGCCAGCAGCGGGCGACGGGAGGTGCCGATCCGCAAGATCGCCAAGGACACGTGGCAGGCCGCACCGTGCAGCGGACCGCTGACCGTCTCCATCGAGGTCTATGCCCTCGACCTGTCGGTGCGCGGCGCCCACCTGGACACCACGCACGCCTTCTTCAACGGCACCTCGGTCTTTCTGCGCGTCCTCGGCGCTGAATCGCGTGCGTGCGAGGTCGAGATCCTCCCCCCTCCCGGGGCCCGCTATCGCGCGTGGCGCGTGGCCACGACGCTCCCGCGCCGCTCGGCACCGGCCTACGGCTTCGGTCTTTACGGCACGAGCGACTACGACGAGCTGATCGATCATCCGGTCGAGATGGGCACCTTCATCCTCGCGACGTTCAAGGCCGCAGGCATCCCACACGACGTCGCCATCACCGGCAGGCATGATGCGGACATGGACCGGCTCTGCCGAGACCTGAGCCGGCTGTGCACCTGGCACATCGACCTGTTCGGCCGGCCGGCGCCGATGAAGCGCTACCTGTTCCTGGTCACCGCCCTCGGCGACGGATACGGTGGCCTCGAACACCGCGCCTCCACCGCGCTGCTGTGTTCCCGCGACGATCTTCCTCGCGCCGGGACGAAGGCCGTGAGCGACGCCTACCGCACCTTCCTGGGCTTGTGCAGCCACGAGTACTTCCACACCTGGAACGTCAAGCGCATCAAGCCAGCGGCGTTCGTGCCCTACGACCTGCAGCGTGAGAACCTGACCACCTTGCTGTGGGCCTTCGAGGGGGTCACCAGCTACTACGACGACCTGGCGCTGGTACGCAGCGGCCTGATCTCCGAGCAGGACTACCTCGAGATCCTGGGGCGCAACATCACCAACCTGCTGCGCACCAGCGGACGCCTCCGGCAGAGCGTGTCGGATGCGAGCTACGACGCCTGGATCAAGTACTACCGTCAGGACGAGAACGCGCCCAATGCCCTGGTCAGCTACTACCTCAAGGGAAGTCTGATCGCGCTGTCCCTGGACCTGCACGTGCGCCGCCGCACGGGCGGGCGCAAGTCGCTCGACGACATCCTGCGCGCGCTGTGGACGCGGCATGGCCTGACCGGTGTCGGCGTCGGAGAAGACGGCTGGGAGCGGCTGGCGGAGGAGGTGACGGGCCTGCGTCTGCGGACGTTCTTCGATCGAACGCTGCGCAGCACCGCGGAGTTGCCGCTCGCCCAATGTCTGGCGGAGATGGGCATCGCGCTGCACGTGCGGCCCGCCGAGGCCCCCGGTGATCGCGGCGGACGCGTCCCGGGTAGAACCGCGACGCCGCGCGTCAGCCTCGGGGCACGCACCGCCGAGGACCCGCTCGGCGCCCGGCTGACGCACGTACTCGACGGGGGTGGCGCGCAGAGTGCAGGGCTTTCGCCCGGCGATGTGCTGATCGCCCTGGACGGCTTGCGTGTGACGCACAAGTCCCTCGACGGGCAGCTGCAGCGCCTGCGCGCCGAGGCGCGGGTGCGCGCCCACGCGTTTCGGCGCGACGAGTTGATCGAGTGCGACCTGCGTCTCCAGCCGGCGGCGGCGGACACCTGCCACCTCAGCGTGACGGGCGCGGCCGCCGGCCGCAGGCGCCGGCAGCGCTGGCTGGCATCGGGAGAGACACGATGAAGGGAGAAGCGCAGCTGGCCTTCGATTACCAGGACGTCGCCGACGCGCATCGGGTGCTGACCGGTCATGCCCAACGCACGCCGGTCATGACCTCCCGCCAGGTGGACGCTCGCACCCGGTGCCGCGTGTTCTTCAAGTGCGAGAATCTGCAGCGCATCGGCGCGTTCAAGTTCCGCGGCGCGTACAACGCCATCTGTCGCCTCGACGCAGGGCAGCGCGCGCGCGGCGTCATCGCCTACTCCTCCGGCAACCACGCGCAGGCAGTCGCCCTGGCCGCCCAGCTGCTGGGCACGCGCGCGTTGATCGTCATGCCCGACGATGCGCCGCAGGTGAAGCTCGCCGCCACGCGCGGGTATGGCGCCGAGGTCGTGACCTACGACAAGCATCAGACGGTTCGCGAGGAACTGGCGCAGCGGCTCGCGCAGGAGCGCGGCCTCGCACTCATCCCGCCATACGACCACCCGCATGTGGCGGCCGGACAGGGAACGGCCGCCAAGGAGCTGATCGAGGACGTCGGCGCCCTCGACTACCTGTTCGTGTGCGTGGGCGGCGGCGGGCTCATCTCCGGCTGCGCGGTGGCGGCGCACGCGCTGTCGCCCGGCTGCAAGGTCATCGGCGTGGAACCGCAGGCAGGAGACGATGCCACCCGCAGCTTCCGCACGCGCACGCTGCAGCACTGCCGAAATCCCGAGACCATCGCCGACGGCGCGCGCACGCCCTCGCTCGGCGCTGTCACCTTTCCGATCGTGCTCGCGCGCGTGCACGACATGGTGACGGTCTCCGACCCGCAGTTGCTGGAGGCGATGTGCTTTCTGTGGGAGCGGATGAAGATCGTGGTGGAGCCGACCGGCGTACTGGGCATCGCAGCGCTGTTCGCGCGCAAGATCGACGTGCCCGACGGGGCCAGGGTGGGCGTCATCCTGTCAGGCGGCAACGTGGACGTACGCGACGTGTGCCGCTGGCTGAACAATTGAACTTCGCTCAACCCGACCGGACCGCATCCCGCGCGCGCCCTTCGAGCGCCTTGGCGACAAAGCGGTTGTCGTAAGCCTGGGCGATGTTCAGCGCCTGCGCCGCCTGCACGGCCGGGTCGAAGCGTCGTAATACCCCGTACAAGGCCTGCGCCCCTGCGGGCGGAATCAGCCCGTCGCGCGAATAGCCGGGACGGGAGCGCTCGAGCGCGGCCAGATAGGTGCCCGGGTCGCCCAGCGTGTATGCCGGCGGGACGGTGCGCAGCACCTGTTCGGAACTCGCCCTCGTCAGCCATTGGAGGGCGCGCACCATCGCGTTCGCCAGGCCCTGTGCGGCCTCCGGCCGGTCACGCAGAAAGCGCTCCTTGGTGTACAGCGAACCGACCGGAAGCGATTCGCCGAATACTCTGCGGCTCCCCTGCGCGCTCATCGTTTCGTGCACCACTTTGATCGACCCGGCCTGCTCCAGCATCGTGATCGCCGGCTCGACGTTGGCGATCGCGTCGATGTGACCCGCGCGCATCGCGGCCACGGCCGTAGGTCCCGTGCCCACGCCGATGATCGCGACGTCGTCCGGGGCCAGGTTCGCACTGGCGAGCAGGTAGTTGACGAAGATGTGCGTGCTCGAGCCGGGGGCCGTGACCCCGATCTTCATTCCCTTGAGATCTGCCGGGGTGCGATAGCGTGCGGCGCGGCTCGTGCTCACCCCCAATGCCAGCGACGGGGTGGCGACCTGCAGGACGAAGGACTTGAGGGCCTGCCCCTTCGCCCGCAGGATGATGACGTGGTCGAACCCGCCGGACACCACGTCCGCACTGCCGCCCATCATCGCCTGCAGCGACTTGGCCCCACCTGGGAAATCGAGGATCTGCACGTCCAGCCCCTCGTCCCGGAAGTAGCCCAGGCGCTCGGCGAGGGTGAGCGGGAGATAGAACAGCGCGGCCTTGCCCCCGACGGCGATCGTCACCCTGCGCGAGGCAGCCCGCGCACCTCCGATGCCCGACGCGATCAGCGGCGCCAGCGCCAGCGCGGCCAGCGCGATGCGACGCGAACTCATTCCGGCGCTCTCCCCGCCAGCGCGCGGAAGTCGATTTCGCCGGCGGAATCGAACGGCAGGTAGGGACCGTGCGCCGGCGCCAGCTTGCCCAGCAGCCGGTAGGAGATGCGCCCCGGCGGCCCGTCTCGCATTGCGCCAACCTGCTCGAGTACGTCACCCAGAGTGCTGATCGCCTTGACGTCGAGCACGGCATCCCCGAATGCCGGCACAACCTCGCTCTGGGGGCTCACCGCCTTTGCGAAGGTCATGCCGTTCAGTTCGACGTCGAAGGCGACGCCCTGCAGGGGCACCTCCTCCCCATTCGGATTCTGCACGCGGATCTTGATCGCGTACTCCTGCTCGAGCAATCCGACCTGGCCCGGCCGCACATCGACGAGTGTCACCGACAAGGGCTCCATTCCCCGCGGCAATCCGGCGCAGGCGCCCAGCACCGCCAGCATCGCCACACCCGTCATCATTCGCCTTGCATGCATCTTCGAGCTCTCCTGCGTTATGCGCGCACATCGGTCTCCTGCGCGCTGGGGCGCCAGTTCATCAGGCGACGTTCGGCCAGCGTCACCAGACGGTCCAGCAGCAGCGCCGCGAGCGTGAGCACGATGACGCCGGCATACACGGTATTGACGTCGAATACGCCCTCCGCCTGCAGGATCAGATAGCCTACACCCCGCGCCGAGCCCAGGTATTCGCCAACGACGGCGCCCACGAACGCCATACCCACGGACGTGTGCAGGCTGGCGAAAACCCATCCCATCGCGCTCGGAAGATAGACGTGGCGCAGCAGCTGCGCGCGGGTCGCCCCGAGCATGCGGGCATTGTTCAGCAGCACCGGACTGACTTCGCGCACACCGTGGTAGACGCTGAAGAACACGATGAAGAACACCAGCGTCACGCCCAGCAGGACCTTGGACCAGATGCCCAGACCGAACCAGACGGCGAAGATCGGCGCGAGGATCACCCGCGGCATCGAGTTGAATGCGGTGATGTACGGATCGAACAGGCGCGCGGCACGCGGACTGAGCCCCAGCCACAGCCCGGCGATGAGTCCTGACGCCGTGCCGAGCGTGAACGCAAGCAGGGTCTCGAGCAGCGTCACGCCGAGATGCGGGAGGATCTTGCCGGTGGCGAACCAGTCCCAGATGCGTGCCAGGACCTGCAGAGGCTCGCCGAAGAAGAATGGCGGGAGGACCTGCGTGCGCGTGAGCACGTGCCAGAGGCCGAACAAGGCCAACAGCAGCAGGATCTGCCAGGGCCACATCGGCCACTCTCGAGATGTCGCCCGACGTTCAGCGGTCCGTGTGTCCATGCGCCTTCATCACTTCCTGCTTCAGTGCACTCCAGATCGACCGGTGCAGCTCGACGAAGCGCGGGTGCATCGCGATCTCCTGCACGTCGCGCGGTCGGGGCAGGTCGACCTCGTACTCCGCCAGTGGCCGTGAAGCCGGCCCGGCCGACAGCACCACCACCCGGTCGGACAATGCGATCGCCTCCTCGAGATCGTGCGTGACGAACACGACGCAGCGCCTGTCCTGTGCCCAGAGGCCGAGCAGTTCGTTCTCCATCAGCTGCCGCGTCTGCACGTCGAGTGCCGAAAACGGTTCGTCCATGAGCAGCATGCGCGGCTCGAGGATCAGCGTCTGCGCGAGCGCGGCCCGCTTGCGCATGCCGCCCGACATCTCGTGGGGAAACTTTGCCGCATGCGCAGCCAGCCCCACCCGCCGCAGCCACTCGCGCGCCCGTTCGCGCGCCCGGGAGCGCTCCTCGCCGCGCAGTTCCAGTCCCATGGCAACGTTGTCCAGCGCCGTGCGCCATGGAAACAGCGCGTCGGACTGAAACAGGTAGCCCGCTTTCGCGTTGAGACCGCGCAGCGGCTCGCCGAAGATGCTCACCGATCCTTCCGTGGGCGCCTGCAGGCCGGCGGCGACGTTGAGCAGGGTCGACTTGCCGCAGCCGGTCGGGCCGACCAGCGAGATGAACTCGCCGTCGCGCACGCGCAGCGACGCCGCACGCACCGCGGTGTAGTCGGCGCGTGCCCTGCCGCGTGCGGGAAACGTGCACGTGACCTGATGCAGGACCAGAGCGTGGGGGGTGGATGGAACCGTGGACACGGACACGGGGTCGTAGGACAGTGCGTGGCCGCGCATCATAATCTGCCGCGCGCGCTCTTGCCGCATTCGAGCGCGGATGCCATCATCGCGGCGCCTCGTTCCGGCAGAACCGGGCGGCAGCATACGCCCGCATCCGAGAACGACAAGTGAGGAGTCCCTGCATGACCTGTTTCAACCGTTCCACCGTCGAGCATCTCTTGCGATCGCTCCTGCCCGGCCTCACGCTGCTGGCAGCAGCCACTTCGCTGCATGCGGAGGAGGTGGAAGTCCTCTGGGCCGATCCCAAGTGCGAGATGATCTTCGTGAAGAAGTCCGACGGCGAGTTCGGCACGGTTCTGCGCCTCAATGAAAACCTCATCGAGGCGGGCGATCGTCTCGAGGGCGATTTCGCCTACATCGACCAGATCCGCAAGGTGAAGAACGTCACGCGGGACGAGGAGATCATGGTGCGTGGCGTGCGCTACTCCTCGAGCCGCAAGTGGGTTCTGAGAGTGCTGCCGAAGTGGTGCAAGGGCCCGACCGAGTAGCACGCCGTCACTGGGCGAAGCGTGTCAGCGCCTGGTCCACGAACGCGTTCGTGTAGGTCTGCTCGAGAAAGAGCACCGGCGCCCGCCGCACCGCCGGGTTGTGCTTGAGCAGCACCTCGTAGCTCATGTTCACGCCTTTCACATCGATGCGACCGTCCTTCGAGTAAGTCTGCCGGACGCGCTCGAACGCATCGAGGTAGAGCGCACGGTCGCCGAGCAGGTACTCCGGGGGCACGGTGGCCGCCACCTGTTCCGGCGTGGCCGTGCGCAACCACGCCAGGGCCCGCACGATGGCGTTGGTCAGCGCCTGAATCGTCTTCGGGTTGCCCTCCACGAACGTCTTCTTCGCATAGAGGCAGGCTGCGGGCAAGGAACCGCCGAACACCTCGCGCGCGCCACGCACCGTCGTCGTCTCGTGCACGATACGGATCATGCCCTGCTTCTCGAGCAGGGTCATGACGGGATCGACACTGGAGATGGCGTCCAGTTCGCCGCTCCGGACCGCCGCCACGGCCTGGGCCCCTGTGCCCACCCCGACGATCGACACATCGTCCGGAGTCAGGCCCACCGACGCGAGCAGATGGTTCACCAGCATGTGAGTGCTGGAGCCGGGGGCACTCACCCCCACGCGCATGCCCTTCAAGTCCTTCGGCCAGGAATACTTGGCTGCCTTCGCGGATACGATGCCGAGTTGAAGCCCCGGATTCGTCCCCTGCAGCACGAACGCCTGGAGCTTCTGCGCCAGCGTCTGCATCACGATGGTGTGCTCGTAGGCACCCGAGACCACGTCGGCACTTCCGCCGACGAGCGCCTGCAGGGCTTTCGCGCCGCCTGGAAAGTCCTGAATCTCCACCGTCAGCCCTTCGTCCTGAAAATAGCCTCGCCGCTGTGCGATCGCCAGCGGCAGGTAGTACAGGGTGGTCTGCCCTCCGACGGCCAGCACCAGCCGAGGCTTCTCCAGAGCCGCCGCCATGGCGGACGGGGCCATGGCGAATACGAACGCGAGCGCGACTGCCCGCACGAGCGTCATGATCATGGCGTTCCAGACTGAGACCAAACGACCCGGCCGATTGTACCGTCAGGCGCGCACGGGCCCTCGAGCCGGGTCCGTTTCGGACGCCATCCCTGCCCTATACTCATTGGATGGAAGCGCACGAGAACATGCCCTACCTGCGCGAAGCGCTCATCTTCTTCACCTGTGCGGGCATTCTCATCCCACTGCTGCAGGCCAGGCGCATCAGCCCGGTTCTCGGCTTTCTCGTGCTCGGCAATGTGATCGGCCCGTTCGGACTGGGCCGGTTCGCCGCCGACCTGCCCTGGCTGCAAAACGTCGTCATCGCCGATACGGACGGTGTGAGACGCCTCGCCGAGGTCGGCGTCACGCTGCTGCTGTTCGTCATCGGGCTGGAACTGTCCTTCGAACGCCTGTTCGCCATGCGCCGCCTGGTGTTCGGCGCCGGCACGCTGCAGGTGGTGCTATGCATGGCGGCGATCGGAATCGTGGCAGTGCTGTTCGGCAACAGTTTCGAAGTCGCCCTCGTGCTCGGTTACTGTCTCGCCCTCTCGTCGACGGCGGTTGTCGTGCAGATCCTGGTGGAGCGGCGCGAACTCGCCACACCGGTGGGCCGGGCCAGCTTTGCGATTCTGCTGCTGCAGGATCTGGCGGTCGTCCCCCTGCTGGTGCTGCTTTCGCTGCTCGGCGCGCACGAGGCCAGTGTGCTGCAGATCGCCGGAATTGCCCTGATCAAGGCGGTGATCTCCGTTGCGGTGATCCTGCTCGCGGGGCGTGTCCTGCTGCGCGCCCTGTTCAATCGCGTCTCCGCGCTGCGCCAGCCCGGATCGTTCATGGCGCTGACGCTGCTGGTGGCCATTGGCATGGCAGCCATCACCGCCAGCGCAGGGCTGTCTGCCGCACTCGGCGCCTTCCTCGCCGGACTGCTTCTCGCCGAGACGCAGTACCGCCACGAGGTGGAGGTCAGCATCGAGCCGTTCAAAGCACTGCTGGTCGGCCTGTTCTTCGTGTCGGTCGGCATGGGCATCGACCTGAGCGTGCTGCTCGGAGATCCGCTGTGGATACTGGCGTCGGTGGGTGGCCTGTTCGTGGTGAAGGCGGCAGTCGTGGTCCCGCTCCTGTGCGCCTTCGGCCTCGGGCTGCCGGCCGCCCTCGAGGCCGGCCTGCTGCTTGGAGGCGGGGGCGAGTTCGCCTTCATTGCCATCGGCGGCGCCATGCACGGCGGGGTGTTGGACCGCACGGTCGGGCAGTTCATGTTGATCGTGGTGGGCCTGAGCATGCTGGCCACCCCGCTCGCGGCCGCGCTCGGCCAAGCGCTCCACAAGCGGCTGCAACGTCGCGACACGACTGCGATGTCCGGCAAGGCGGTCCCCCTTCCGGAGCTGGAGGGACACGTGATCGTGCTCGGGTTCGGTCGCGTCGGGCAGCTGCTGGCGCGGGTGCTCGACGGCAACGCGGTCCCCTACCTCGCGCTGGACAGCGACGCCCGGCTCGTGGACAGGTCCACCAAGGCACAACTTCCCGTGTACTACGGCGATGCGAGTCGGGGAGAACTGCTCGAGCGAGCCGGCGCCGCACGCGCCGCAGCGATCGTGGCGACGATGAACGATGCGGACGGCGCCGTGCGCGCGGTCAACGCCGTGCGTGCGCACTTCCCCCACGTGCCGGTCCTGGCCCGTGCACACGACGAGGCCCACGCCCGCCTGCTGCGCGCCGCCGGCGCGACCGGCGTCGTCCCTGAGACGCTCGAGGCCGGCCTGCAGCTCGCAGGGCATGTGCTCGAAACACTCGGCGTTCCCGACGAAAGCCGGGACGAATTCCTCGAACGCCAGCGCGAGCGCGAGCTGACGCGGGCACAGGTCGACCCCGGCACCTCCTCGGTCGACAACCAGGGGCCGAGTTGAGAGGCCCTGCGGCAGTGAGTGTCGCGGCCTTCTGCCGCCATCCCGGACATGGGTCTGGGACAATCGCGGAATCCGTGGTGAGATCGTGGTCGAACGATGCCACCCGATTACCCCGGTTCTCCTAACCAGGAGCGCACATGCAAGCAATCCGATCGATCGTGGCCGCGACCGACTTGTCCGCCCCGGCCCGTCATGCGGCGGACCGCGCCGCCCGCCTGGCCCAGCGCACCGGTGCGTCGCTCACGCTGATGCATGCTGCGAGCGGCTCGGCGCTCGATCAGCTTCGCCGCCTGGTCGGGAACGGCGAGGAGATCTCCCGTACGCTGCTCGACGATAGCCGTCGCCGCCTGCACGAGCTGGCCGCAGCGCTCGCCGCCCGCTACGGCCTGCGCATCGACGATGAGGTCGCAGTGGGTGCCTCCGTCGACGAGATCGTGCGGATCTCGGGCGAGCGAAACGCGGATCTGGTGGTCACCGGCACGCGCGGCAGCGCGTTCGTGCGCAGTCACCTGGTGGGATCGACCGCCGAGCGGATCGTCAAGCGCTCCTTGAAGCCCGTACTCATGGTGCGACAGGCCGCGCACGAGCCGTACCGGCGCGTGCTGGTGCCGGTCGATTTCTCGGACTGGAGTGCGCATTCGGTCCGCCTGGCCCGGCAGGTTGCACCCGAGGCGATGCTGGTCCTGATGCATGCGGTGCAGGCGCCGTTCGAGGGACACATGCGCTATGCCGGGGTGCGCGAGGACCTGATCGCCGAGTACCGAGACAAGGCAAGGGTGGAAGCGTGCGAGCAGCTGGAGGCACTGGCCAGTGAGCTGGCGCTGTCCCGCAGTGAATGGATCGGTGTCACGCCGGATGCGGGCGACGCATGGGTGCAGATCGTGCAGCAGGAGCAGGAACAGGACTGCGATCTCATCGTGATCGGCAAACACGGTCGCAACACCGTCGAGGAGCTCATCGTCGGCAGCACGACCCACATGGTGATCGTCGAGGCCTCGGGCGACGTCCTGGTCTCGACGGCGCACGTACGGTGAGCGACACGGTGCATCACGAGCCCCGGGACGAGACGCCGGGTCCGGCCAGACAGGCCATGGCGGCAGCCGAGCGATGTGCCACCCTGTGCGCCACCGCCAGCGGACTGGACGGATTCAGGTCGCCCGGCACCCGCGGGCCTTTAATGCCTGCGGCTGGAAGCGCCACCCAGTGC